>JBBQUA010000120.1:0-15620 GCA_038212905.1 Hyphomicrobiales bacterium | reverse complement strand
CGAATCGATGCTGACGCGGATTTCGAAATTCAATGACGGCGTGCAGGCCGCCATCTTCAATCCCAACGCGCTGGCGCCGACCTTCCCGGAAAGCGCCATCACGAAGCCGTTCCCGTTCAACGCCTATTATGGAATCGAGGACGCTCCCACCATCGACGGCAAGGAGTGGAAGCTCGAGGTCCGCGGCCTGGTCGACAACAAGAAATCCTGGACGCTGGAGGAGCTGTACAAGCTGCCCCAGGTCAAGCAGGTGACGCGCCATATCTGCGTCGAGGGCTGGAGCGCGATCGGCAGCTGGACCGGCACGCCGCTGCGCGATTTCCTCAAACTGGTCGGCGCCGACAGCCGCGCCAAATATTGCTGGTTCCAGTGCGCCGATGTGGATGGCTACAACTCGCCGCTCGACATGGCCACCGCGCTGCATCCGCAGACCCAGATGACCTTCAAGTTCGGCGACGAAATTTTGCCGCGGGCTTACGGCTACCCGATGAAGATCCGGGTGCCGACCAAACTCGGGTTCAAGAAACCGAAATACGTGGTCTCGATGGAAGTCACCAACGACTACCAGGGCGGCTACTGGGAAGACCAGGGCTATAATTCGTTCAGCGGGAGCTAGCGTTCTCCCCTCCCCCCGCGCAGCGCTGGGGAGGGGTCGGGGGTGGGGGGTGCCTCAACAAATTCGCTGACAGTCGAGTGCGCCGATAGCCCCCCCACCCTCGACCCCTCCCCGCCACGCGTAAGGGCGCGTGGAGGGAGGGGAGACGAGGAAGCGGAATATCGTTTTGCCATCACGCCGTCGAATGCCATCCCGAGCTCGGAGATCGACGGTGCGTGCCCCGTGAACAGTTCGAAAGCATCGGCGGCTTGATAGATCGCCAGTTCGCGACCCGTCATCACGCGCGCGCCCCTGGCTTTTGCCGCGGTCAGCAGCGGCGTCCAGAGCGGTGAATACACGGCGTCGGCGACCCACAGCCGGGCATGCAGCAGCGGTTCGGGAACCGGCGTGCCAGTGCTGGGCAGCATTCCCATCGGGGACGCGTTGACCACGCCCGCGACACCGCGCACCGCATCCTCGACGCTATCGGTCACGCTTGCGCGTGCTTGGCCTTCGAGCCGGGCCGCGAGCTGCGCGGCTTTGGTGTGGTCGCTATCAAAAATCCGCAATTCGCTGACGCCGAGCCCGGCCAGCGCAAAGGCGATCGCCTTGCCGACGCCGCCGGCGCCGATCACGGCGACGGCCCCATGCGAGGAGGCGGTGACGATTTCGGTGATGGCTCGCGCGAAACCGGTCGCATCCGTGTTGTGGCCGATCAATTTGTTGTCGCGGACTACGACGGTATTGACGGCGCCGATGAGAGCCGCTCGCGGCGACAATTCGTCAAGCAGATCGACCACGGTCTCCTTGTAGGGAAAGGTGACGTTGATACCCGCAAAACCCAACCGCCTGACACCCTCGAGCAGCATCTTGAGCTCATCGCGCCCGGCATTGGCGACCTCGATCAGCTGATAATGACAATGCAGGCCCAGCGCTTCGGCCGCCCGTTCGTGCATCGCCGGCGATGCGGAATGCGTGATCGGCGCGCCGAGCAGACCGGTGAGGAAGCGGCTGTTTGGGGCATCAGGGTTGGGCGTAGCGGACCTCATTGTCTCGGCTTCGTGGGAAGTCGGCACGAAGCACCTTGGTTACCCTATGATTTACGCGCCAGCTTGGGCTGGAATGCCGACATTAGCGCGCCGATCGCCAACATCGCCGCCGAGACGTTGAGCGCATAGGACAGGCTGCCCATGGCGTCGGTCACCGCGCCGACCGCGATCGGTCCGAGGGTCTGGCCGATGCCGAAGGCGATGGTCATCGCCGCGATCGCGGTCGGCCAGGCCGGCGGCGGATAGTTGAGGCGCACGAAAGTCGTGGTCGATCCCACCACGGCAAAGAATGCGACGCCGAACACGACAGCCGATATCGCCAGCAGCAGCGGCGAATGTCCGAAGATCGGCAAGGCGGCGCCGATCGCGTTGACGCCGAGAATGATGGTGGTCGAGAGCCCGCCGCGGTCGAGCGCCAGCACCCGGCGCCACACCCAGGGTGTTGCGAAGGCGCTAAGCCCGATCAGGCTCCAGAACGCGCTCTGCGCCGCGGCGCCGCCGCCGCCGTCGCGCACATAGGCGATCATGAAGGTCATGTAGGCGATGTAACCGGCGCCGAACAGGAAGTAGCCGGCGAGATAGATCAGCACCGGCCGGATCGCGAATGGCGTGGCTGCCGGATCGGCGAACCCGGCGGCCGTGTTGATCGGCGCCAGCAGCAATGGAACGGTCATGGCCGCCGCGAGCAAGGTCATCGCCCACCACACGATCCACCACGATCCCGGCCCGAACGACTGCAGCACGAACGGTGCGACCAGGCCAGACAATAGAATGCCGCTGCCGGGACCGGCATAGAACAGGCTCAACAGGAAATTGGCCCGCTCCGGCCGCGAATGCGCGATGGTCGCCGCCAATGCGCCACCGCCGACGAATCCGAGCGCGGCGCCAAAACCAGCCAGCAAACGGGCAAAGCTCAAAACGACAAAATTGCCCGAGACGGCGCACAGCGCCAGCGACACCACGCAGGCCAGCGTTCCCCAGCGCACCGAAGCGGCCAGGCCAAAGCGCCGGATGATGCGCGAGGCCAGCAACGCGCCGACCAGATAGCCGGCCGCGTTGATGGTGTTCATGAAACCCGCGGCCGAATACGACCAGAGCAGCGCGTCGCGCATGTCCGGCAGCACCAGCGAATAGGCGAAGCGCCCGATGCCGAGACCGACCGTGGGCGCCAGCGACAGGATCAGGATCAACCGCGCGGGATGCGCGGGGGCCGCGGGACGGTCGGGGGCGTGCAAGGGGTTACTCCGGCTGAACGGCATTCTGGCAGGCAAAGCGGCGGTTGCACAGGCGCTGGGACGGCAATGGTGTCTTGCCAATTGCGCAACGCAGATCCCGCGCCTCGTGACGTTCCTTACCCGATCAGCACCAGCGCAACACCCGCCACCGTCAGCGCGGTTCCGGCGAGAATCCGCGCCGTGATCAATACCTGACGGAGCATGATGGCGCTCAGCAGCACGGTCACCAGCGGATAGACCGCCACCAGTGGAGCCACCAGCGTAATCGGCCCGTGGCGCACGGCGGCAAACAGGGTGAGCGCGCTCAGGCCATTGAGAATTCCGGTCACGGCAAACCACAGCCGGCCGGACCATGGCGCCGCGACCACGAAGCGTCCCCGGCGGACGCGTTGAACGGTCAGCACGACCAGCGACGACATGACGTAGCCGATCAGGCAGGCCCACAGCGGACTGGGCCAGACCTCGAGCCCGAGCTTGACCACCGGCGGGATGACGCCGCGCAGCACCGCGCCGCCGAGCGGCAGCAGCAGCGCCCAGGTCCGCCAGCTGCCGAAGTCGCGCGGCCGCGTCACGGTGATGATCACGGCACCGGTCACTGCGATCACCAGGCCTGCGAACTGCAAGCCCCGCAGCGGCTCCTGCAGCACCATGACCGCCAGCGCCACCGCGAACATTGGCGCGAGATTGCCAAGGGCCGAGGTGACCACAGGCCCCAGCGCGCGGTTGGACGCAAAGGTCATGAGGGTCAGCAGCGCCGGGTAAACCAGCCCGATGGCGGCGAAAATCGGCACCCCGCGCCAGACCACGGGCTCGCCGACCAGCAGCACAGGCGACAGCAGCAGGAACAGCAGCGTGAAGGCGGGAACGCTGATCGCCGCCCCCGAGAACGGCTCGATGCTGCGCAACCCCAACTGCGCCGTGACCACACCCGCGCCGAGGCAGGCAGCGGACGCAAAGGCAAACAGGATGGCTAAGGTCATGAGGTCCGTCTTGGACGTCCGTCTTGGGGCGGCTTGCTCGCAATTGTCACCCAAGCGGGCCGTCTTGCCAATCCGCCTCCAGCGCTTTAGCAATCCCCACCGTCATTCCGGGGCGCGCCAGCGCGAACCCGGAATCCATCCAACGTCTGGATTCCGGATCGCTTCGCGGACCCGGTGGCTCGGCGTCCGGAATGACGAGCAGACCTGGCAAGGATCTTTCAAATGGCGACCCATAAACTGCTGCTTCTCCCCGGCGACGGCATCGGCCCCGAAGTGATGGCGGAAGTGAAGCGCCTGATCGACTGGCTCGATGCGCAGGGCATCGCGCATTTTACGACCGAGCAGGGGCTGGTAGGCGGCTCGGCCTACGACGCCAGCCAGCAGAGCATCACCGACGCCACCATGGCGCTGGCGATGGCTGCCGACGCCGTGATTTTCGGTGCGGTCGGCGGCCCGAAGTGGGACAGCGTGCCCTATGACGCGCGGCCCGAGGCCGGCTTGTTGCGGCTGCGCAAGGAACTCGCGCTGTTCGCCAATCTGCGTCCCGCCGTGTGCTATCCGGCGCTGGCGGAAGCCTCCAGCCTGAAGCGCGAGGTGGTCGAGGGCCTCGACATCATGATTGTGCGCGAACTCACCGGCGGGGTCTATTTCGGCGAGCCCAAAACCATCACCGATCTAGGCAACGGCCAGAAGCGCGCCATCGACACGCAAGTCTACGACACCTACGAGATCGAGCGCATCGCCCGGGTGGCGTTCGATCTGGCGCGAAAACGCCGCAACAAGCTGACCTCGATGGAAAAGCGCAACGTCATGAAGTCGGGCGTGCTCTGGAACGAAGTGGTCACCCAGGTGCATGCGCGCGAATACAAGGACGTGCAGCTCGAACACCAGCTGGCCGATTCCGGCGGCATGAACCTGGTCAAATGGCCGAAGCAGTTCGACGTCATCGTCACCGACAACCTGTTCGGCGACATGCTCAGCGATATCGCGGCGATGCTGACGGGTTCGCTCGGGATGCTGCCCTCGGCGTCGCTCGGCGAGATCGACGTCAAGACCAAGAAGCGCCGCGCGCTGTTCGAGCCGGTGCACGGCTCGGCGCCTGACATCGCCGGCACCGGCGCCGCCAACCCAATCGCGATGATCGCCTCATTCGGAATGGCGCTGCGCTATTCGTTCGACATGGGCGAGCTGGCCGACAAGCTCGACGCCGCGATTGCGGCGGTATTGGCCAAGGGTCTCCGCACCGCCGATATCAAGTCGGAGGGCACCACGGCAGTGAATACGACTCAGATGGGTGAAGCGATTCTCAAAGAGCTGCAGGCGCTGCACGCTTAACCACACGCGGCGCTTCGCCATAAAAAATGCCCGGTCAACGCCGGGCATTTTCGTCTGTAGGCGATGCGGCTCAATACAGCGGGAAACGCTGCGGATAGCCGCCCATGTCCGACGGCGGGTTCAGCGGACCACGGTCGATCGGACGGTTGAGGTTTTCGCGTGCGAATGACGGATAGCCGAGCGCCGGCGGGAAAGCATAGTCCTGGAACTTGCGGTCGCCCGGCAGCACTTCGGTGCCGGCATCGAGCCAGGAGCGCGTGGTGACGTAGACGCGCGTGCGCGGGCCCTGCCGGTAGGAACGGTTGGGGCCCTGCTTGCCGTAATAGGGCCGGCCGTCGCGGTCGTATTTGGTCTGGGCGCTGGCCGAAGTGACATCGAAGCTGATTGCGACAATTACGGCTGCGGCAAGCAACGCCGCGAGCTTGGTCGCGACAGGGAATTTCAGGGTCATCAGGTCCTCACGGGCGGCCGGGCCGCCATATCCGATTTGCAGCCATCTTAGCCGCAGCGGGTCGTTCGCCGCTAGGTCAATTGGGCCACACCGCATCACAATAATGCCCGGGCGAGCTAAAAGTTTCATAAAACCAACGCCTTGGCAGAATGCCGGAATTACAGCCGGCCGCGCAGAAGGGGATTTTGCGCTGTTGTCACCCAATCGGCCGATACGGCTGACGCGGCATTGGCGCAGCTGCCGCGCCTGAGTTCGGCGCGGGCGAACAATTCGGCCAGTTTTGCGTCATTTCCGGCCGTCAGCAGCATCAGCCGGTTCAGCATGCAGGCGATCGCGGCGCGCCGCGTCGGCAGCGCCTCCCCCTGGCACGACCAGCCGGAGATCTGCAGGCCGGGTTCCTCGACGCGCCTGACGAAGCCAAGGCAGGAACCCGCGCCATCGGCACCGCCGGCGCGGCGGAGCAGCGTCACATGGCCGAATTTGCTGTCGATGATACCGGCCGCCTCGAGCTCCGATCCGACATCGGAGCTTGTTTGGGCACCCATTCGTGCGGCGAGGTCGGCCGTGACGGGTCCCGATGGGCTCAGTTCAGCGCCGGGACGATAGATTTCGAGTTCGGCTACCGGCCATATTCCGGCGGGGCCCCAGCGGAAGACATCCTTGCGACCGCCTTCGGGATGCCGCAAAATCTCGTAAGATTCTGTTTTATCTAACGAATCTATTTGGCTGACGGCAAACGCCGGATGCGAGCGGGAGGCCACGTTCCAGCCTGCCGGCGCTGATGGCTCGGCGTCGGCAATTTCGGGCAATCGGTCCCACAGATGAACCCCAACGATGACAAGCAGCGCCAGCGTCCCCACATAGGCCATCAGACGCGCCAGCATGCCGCAGCATTCATCGGCAAAGCTGGTCAGCGCCGGATGTATCCTGTTTGGGTTGTCAACGGAAGCCAGAAAAGATCGCATCAAACGCCCGGGCAAAGCCGAGCCTCGAAAGTCCCGGGTCTAAATTTGTCTTGCGGGCGTTTCTCGCATAGAAGCGCTGCCTCTTCCCTTTCCGCACTTCGCGGAGGCTGAGCATTTTTCGTCGGAGAGTGAACGATGGGTTACAAAGTCGCGCTGGTCGGAGCGACCGGCAATGTCGGGCGGGAAATGCTCAACATTCTGGACGAACGCAAATTCCCGGCTGATGAAGTGGTGGCGCTGGCCTCGCGCCGCAGCATGGGCGTCGAGGTGTCGTATGGCGACCGCACCCTGAAGTGCAAGGCGCTCGAGCATTTCGATTTCAGCGATGTCGATATCTGCCTGATGTCGGCGGGTGGCGCGGTGTCGAAGGAATGGTCGCCGAAGATCGGCGCCGCCGGCGCCGTCGTGATCGACAATTCCTCGGCGTGGCGGATGGATCCGGACGTGCCGCTGATCGTGCCCGAGGTCAACGCCGATGCGGTGGCGGGCTTCACCAAGAAGAACATCATCGCCAACCCGAACTGCTCGACCGCGCAGCTCGTTGTCGCCCTGAAGCCGCTGCACGATCACGCCGTCATCAAGCGCGTCGTGGTCTCGACCTATCAATCGGTGTCGGGCGCCGGCAAGGACGCCATGGACGAATTGTTTTCGCAGACCAAGGCGGTCTACACCAACAGCGAATTGATCAACAAGAAATTCCCCAAGCGTATCGCCTTCAACGTGATCCCCGAGATCGACGTGTTCATGGAGGATGGCTACACCAAGGAAGAGTGGAAGATGATGATGGAGACCAAGAAGATTCTTGATCCCAAAATCAAGCTGACCGCGACCTGCGTGCGGGTGCCGGTGTTCGTCGGCCATTCCGAGGCCGTCACCATCGAATTCGAGAATCCGATCTCGGCCGATGAGGCCCGCGACATCCTGCGCAACGCGCCGGGCTGTCTCGTGATCGACAAGCACGAACCCGGCGGCTACGTCACGCCCTATGAAGCTGCCGGCGAAGACGCCACCTATATCAGCCGCATTCGCACCGATCCCACGGTGGAGAACGGCCTGGTGTTGTGGTGCGTGTCGGACAATTTGCGCAAGGGCGCGGCGCTGAACGCGGTCCAGATCGCCGAATGCCTGATCAACCGCAAGCTGATCAGTGCGAAGAAGAAGGCGGCGTAACTGCCTTCTTCCCTTCTCCCCTTGTGGGAGAAGGTGGCGCGAAGCGCCGGATGAGGGGTCTCTATCCGCGGGCAAACTATCTGTTGAGGCAACCCCTCACCCGTCTCAATCGCGCGTTGCGCGATTGATCCACCCACACCCACAAGGGGAGAGGGGAAGAGGTCACGTCGCCGGTTCGTCCTGCACGCTGTGAAATTCCTTCGCCTCCTGATCGAGCAGGAACAGCGAACCCTCGGCGACGCCGAAATAGGCGCCGTGCAGGTTCAGGCTGCGGCCTTCCACCTGTGTGCGCACGAACGGAAACGTCATCAGGTTCTCCAGGCTGCGATGGATCGCGGCCTTCTCGATTCTAATGGTGAATTCCAGCCTCGATTCGCGCTCGCGCTGCTCGACCACTTCGCCGGGCTTGACGAACATCGCCATCCACCGGCCGATGAAATCGCCGGGAGACAGCGGCTCGATCTCGTCGATGAAAGCGCGGATGCCGCCGCATTGGGCGTGGCCGAGCACCACGATGTGCTGGATCCGCAGTACATTGACCGCGTATTCCAGCGCCGCCGAGACGCCGTGGGCGCCGCCGTCGGGCTGATACACCGGCACCAGATTGGCGACGTTGCGCATCACGAACAACTCGCCCGGACCGGCATCGAAGATCACTTCGGGCGATACCCGGGAATCGCAGCAGCCGATCACCATCACCGCGGGCGACTGGCCGCGCTCGGACAGTTCGCGGTAGCGCGTCTGTTCGGTCGGCAGCCGTTGCGAGGTGAAGGTCCGGTAGCCTTCGATCAGATGCTTTGGGAATGACATGCGCGTTGCTAACCATATGGCGCCGGCCGGAACAAGCCTTTCGAAGACACTGCCGAAATGTTATCGCGGGGAATTCGAAAATTGAAGGGAACTTAGCCATGATCCGTCCGCGCCGCAGCCTGCTGTTCATGCCGGGATCGAATGCGCGGGCGCTGGAAAAAGCCCCTAATCTCCCCGCTGACGGCCTGATCCTCGATCTCGAGGATGCGGTGGCGCCCGACGCCAAGGCGACGGCGCGCGACCAGATCGCCGCCGCCGTCGCAGCCAAAGGATTCGGCAAGCGCGAGGTGCTGATCCGCGTCAACGCGCTGGATTCGCCGTGGTGGATCGATGACGTCGCGATGGCCGGCAAGGTGCGGCCCGACGGCATTCTGGTGCCGAAGATTTCCAGCGTCGAGGATCTCAACACCATCTCCGACCGTCTCAGCGACATCAACGCGGATATGTCGATCCGGGTCTGGGCCATGATCGAGACATCGCGCGCGGTGCTGTTTGCCGAACAACTCGCCGCCGCCGCGCGCGACGTGCGGCTCGCCGGCTTCGTGTTCGGGCCGAACGATATTTCGCGCGAGACGCGGATCCGGATGCTGCCGGGCCGCGCCGCGATGATTCCGATGATCACGCACTGCATCCTCGCCACCCGCGCCCACGGTCTCGAAATTCTCGACGGGCCCTACAGCGATTTCAGCAATGTCGACGGTTTTGGTCAGGAATGCACCCAAGGCCGCGATCTCGGCTTCGACGGCAAGACCCTGATCCACCCCGGCCAGATCGAGGCCTGCAACGCCATCTTCACGCCGCCGGCGGAGGAAGTCGCCCACGCCCGCAAGATCATCGCGGCCTTCGAACGGCCGGAGAACGCCGCGCGCGGCGCGATCTCGCTCGACGGCCAGATGGTGGAGCGGCTGCACGCCGACATGGCGAGGCGCACGATCGCGATATCAGACGCGATCGCGGCGATGGCGCAGCCGTAGCTGGCGTCAATTGCGCTTCAGGCTCAGAATGTAGTTCACAAGACTGTCGCTCTCATCCGGCTTGAGGATGAGATTCGGCATGGTCGGATGGCTGGTCTGAAGGAATACTTTCAGGGAAAGCGCGGTGGTCGAGCGCCGGTTGGCGATTGCGGTGAAATCCGGCGGGCCGCTGCTGGCTCCCGCGGTCGCCGCCTCGATCGCGTGACAATCCTTGCACCAGGCGGCGGCCAGCCGGTATCCCGCCGCGCTGTCGGTGGACGCGCCGCTGGCATTGTGCAGCCGGATGAAGAACAGCGCCGCCAGCGCAATCGCGCCGGCCAGCACGATGCGTATCCAGATCGTGCGCGACAGTTTCATTGATTCATTGATCCATTGACGTCTGGAGCAGCCTTATGGCTTCGCCGGTTGGTCGAGGCTGTCGATGGTGGGCGCGTTGAGGCAATATCCCTCATAATGCTCGGCCGAGGTGCCGGCGGCGAGATCGCGGTCGCATTGGCGTTTGCTGGCGCACATGGCGCAGACGCGCTCCATGTCGCGCAGCACCAGAGGCTCGGTCCGCGCCAGATCGGCCTCATTGATGCCGAGGACCTTGAGCAGCTTGGGCAGTTCGTCCGCGGCATGCGGGCCGCGCCGGACCAGGGTATCGAGCTCGCCGGGAGACACCCGCAAATCGCTGGCGATACGGTCGAATTCGGTCGTGTCCATCCGGCGGACATCGCTGAGGTCCTGCCGGTGCCTCAGCCAATCGGCAAAGGTCTTGATCAGCGCTTCGATGCGGGGAAACGGGTGCTCTTGGGCGGTCATGGAATGCCTCCGCTGGCTGGCAGAATTTCATCCATATCAGCGCAAACCAGGGGACAGGTTGTTGCGGTAGATCAAACAGGCCGCTGCTTCCTTCTCCCCTTGTGCGAGAAGGTGGCGCGCTCCTGAGCGCGCCGGATGAGGGGTCTCTATCCGCGGAGACAGACCCCTCGCCCGTCACGAACGCGCTACGCGCATTCGTGCCACCCTCTCCCACAAGGGGAGCGGGGAAGAAGAGTCTCAATCTGCCCCGAACTTCGCCGCCGCCCATGCATAGAGGCTGCCGGGAATCGGCGGCTGGTTGCCGCGGCCTTTCGGCGAGATGTGCAGCCCCGTGATGTCGGGATCGCCGATCAGCTCTGCAAAATCGGAAGGGTCGAAGAAGCGCGTCGGTTCGGCGTGAACGGCGTAAAACGATTTTTTCGGCAAGGCGTAACCGAGTTCGCCGCCGCGCGCGGCCAGCGCGGTCAGCGCCGCCGGACCGAAGATCGCGACCCTGATGTCGGCGAGCCGGTTCGATTTGCCGCGCAGCTTGCGCAAGGCGAAAATCAGGCGATGCCGCAGCGCCAGCCAGTCGGGCGTCAGCTCGTCCTGCCGCATCAGCGCTTCGAACGCCGTGACGATGGAATCGTCCGGCGGCAGATAGAGCACGGAGTTGCCGAGCTGGCGCGGACGTTCCCAGGCGAAAAAGGGCTTTGCGGGATCGATCTCGACCGGCTTGAGCAGCAGCACGTCGGCGTCAAGCCACAGCCCGGCGCGCGCCGCCATCAGCCGCATCCGGAAAAAATCCGAGAACTGCAGCGTGGTCCAGTCGCGCCATGAACCGTCGGATTGCGGCGGGCGAAGCCTTTCGGAGAAGGCGTGCGGCAGAATCGCTTCGGCCTCGGCATTGCCGACGCCGTCGGGCAAGCCGGCCAGCGGATCGAAACTGTAGACGGTGACGTTATGGCCCGCCGCGACCTGCGAGCTCAGGCAGGTCTGGCGCAGTCGATCGAGCGGGCCATGCCAGAAGGTGACGATTTCAGGCCGCATACGTCACCTTCCCTGAGGCTCGGGGAAGATCAGGCCCAGGCGCGCGCGGTCTTGGCCTTTTCCTCGTAGGCGTCGATCGAGGCCTTCTTTTCCATGGTGAGGCCGATATCGTCGAGGCCGTTCATCAGGCAATGCTTGCGGAACGGATCGATCTCGAACTTCACGGTGCCGCCGTCGGGGCCGCGGATTTCCTGGGCGCCGAGATCGACGCTCAGTGTCGCATTGGCGCCGCGCTCGGCATCGTCGAACAGTTTGTCGAGGTCTTCCTGGCTGACGCGGATCGGCAGGATGCCGTTCTTGAAACAGTTGTTGTAGAAGATGTCGCCGAACGAGGTCGAGATCACGCAGCGGATGCCGAAATCCAGCAGCGCCCACGGCGCGTGCTCGCGGCTCGAGCCGCAACCGAAATTATCGCCCGCGACCAGGATCTTGGCGTGGCGATAGGCCGGCTTGTTGAGGATGAAATCCGGGTTCTCGCTGCCGTCGTCCTTGTAGCGCTGTTCCGAGAACAGCCCCTTGCCGAGGCCGGTGCGCTTGATGGTTTTCAGGTACTGCTTCGGGATCACCATGTCGGTGTCGACATTGATGATTTTCAGGGGTGCTGCGACACCTTCCAGCGTGGTGAACTTGTCCATCGGTTGCACTTCTCGGCCAGGGGTTAGCTTCAAGGGTCGGGTTCGGCGTTGTTTATCGCGAATACACCCGGCATTAAAGCGAAAATCGCCTGACAAAGCCCTAATCGGCCTGCGCCTCGATCGCCTCCATGTCGGCGTCCGACAGGCCGAAATGGTGGCCGATTTCGTGAATCAGCACGTGGCGGACGATATGGCCCAGCGTCTCCTCATGTTCGGCCCAGTAATCCAGGATCGGGCGGCGGTAGAGCCAGACCATGTTGGGCAGCCGGCCGCTGTCGTCGCTGCTGCGGAACGGCAGTCCGACGCCCTGAAACAAGCCGAGCAGGTCGAATTCGCTGTCCGCCTGCATTTCCTCCAGCACCTCGTCGGTCGGAAAGTCGTCGACGCGCAGGATCACGCCCTCGCACAGGCTGCGAAATCCCTCGGGCAGGCGCTCGAAAATCTCGTGCGCCATGGCTTCCATCTCGGCCAGCGATGGCGCTTTTGCTGTCGTCCACATCGGGCCTGCTTATAGCGTTTTCGAGCGAAGTGGGTACCGGTTCGCATGAAGAAAATGCGTCAAACAAAGGCTCCGCGGGTTCTCCCGGCATGCCCTACGGTTTTGTGGCCCCGAATGAGTTGACCTCGGCGCGGCAATCGGAGACGTTGCGGCAACCAACAGGCCTGAGGCGTGATGATGCGGATTGTGACGGCGGCAGTACTGGCTGTATTTGTCGGGTTGTTGTTGCCCGGGGCGGGCGCGCAGGCGCAAACCGCGCCGTCGGGGATCAGGACCGCGCAGGCGCCGACCGATATTTCGGCACAACAGCGGCGTCGCGTGATCCGGCGCGTGCCGGTCTATCCGCGGCAGGAATGGCGACCGCCGGTTTATCCCCAATACAATCCCGGTCCCAATGCGGTGCGCGACTGCACCGCGACCTATGTGCAGGAATACCGGCCGAGCGGTACCGTGATCACGCCCCGCATGAACTGCTATTGGCGGCGCGGCTAGTCATGAAGAGCTGGATCGGCACCGCCATCGTTGCAGGTGCATTGGTCCTCGGTAGTCCGATCGCGGCAGCGGCGCCCTCGAAGCAGACGGCGCCAACGGCGGGCTCACCGAGCGCGGGCGATTTCAGCGCACGGCGTCATCATCGGCGCTACGATCGCCGTGATTACCAGCCTCAGCCCCGCTATTACGCCAGACCATATTACTACAGGCCTTATCCCTATTCCGTGCCGGCGCCATTCACATTCGGCTTCGCCTTTGGTCCGCGGTGGTGGTGATTCCCGCGTGTGCTGTTGCCGCACGCCGCGTTCATTTTGAAACCGCACTTCCATTCATGGCGCATTCACGTCGCTGATTTTAGTTTCTCCCCGGGAGCGATCGCACATGAACGTGCCGAACGGCGAGCCGCTGCTTGGCCGCCCTCGTCACCCATTCGGGGAGGTTTCACATATGTTGAAGGTTCCAGATCCGAGGCGCGCACTTCGCGGCTTCGGTCTTGCAGCAGCCGCGATGCTGCTGCTCACGGCCACGACGGGCCAGCGCGCCGAGGCCTTGTCGCTGATCAATCCCGGTGCCGCGCCATCAGCGAAATACGCTTCCGACACACTGACCACTGAAGTCAGAGGCGGCCACGGCCACGGCGGCCATGGCGGCGGCGGTGGTTTCCGTGGCGGTGGCGGCGGTGGCTTCCGGGGTGGCGGCGCAGCCTTTCACGGCGGCGGCTTCCGCGGCGGTGGTGCAGCCATTCACGGCGGAGGTTTCCGTGGCGGCGGTGCCGTATTCCGCGGCGGCGGCTTTCGTGCCGGCCCGGCGTTCCATCGCGGCGGCGGCTATCGTTTCGCCGCGCCGGGAATTGTCCGGCATCACATCTTGCCGCGACGCGCCTACTACCATCATCGCCACCATGTTCGCCCGCGCTACTATGGCTACGCGCCGGCCTACTATCCGCAGCGCTATTATCAGCCGCGCCGGTTCTGCAAGGTGGTCTGGACCTATTACGGCCCGCGCAAGATCTGCCGCTATCGCCCGTGGCATCACAAGCATTGGCGCTATCGCCATCGCTTGCCGATTTACTGGTGAGATCAGAACCGCAGGCTGAAATGATTCAGGCGCCCGCTTGGGCGCCTGGGGTCTGTCTGTTGCAGGCGATCAACTAGCCGCGCTCAATCCCAGTCTTTCCAGTTCCAGGGCTTGTGCTTCCCTGGCGTGAAAGTCTGCTCCCGCCACTGCGCCATCCCGTTCGACCGGTGAGCGAGCCGCGATTCGTGCTTGGCCTCGGGCGCCACGACCTGCCGCACAATGCGACGCCGCACCTGGCGCGTCGCCTCGCTGATCAGATCGACGAATACCGGCTTATCGGCCACTGTCCGCTCCCTGCGAAGTTCATCTCCGCAAGGAGCCAGTCTGCTCCCGGTTCTTTAACGGGAGGTTTCCGGGAAATGTAAGGGTTGAGGCAAGTGGCGGTTTACCGCCACCCCCTTACCAAGTGGCGGTTTACCGCCACTCCCTGATATCGACAAAATGCCCGGCGATCGCTGCCGCGGCCGCCATTGCCGGCGACACCAGATGGGTGCGGCCCTTGAATCCCTGACGGCCCTCGAAGTTGCGGTTTGAGGTCGAGGCGCAGCGCTCCTCGGGGGAGAGCTTGTCGGGGTTCATGGCGAGGCACATCGAGCAGCCCGGCTCGCGCCATTCGAAGCCGGCCCTGAGGAAGATCTTGTCGAGGCCTTCGGCTTCCGCCTGCTCCTTGACGATGCCGGAGCCCGGTACGATCATGGCGCTGAGATTGGCGTTCACGGTCTTGCCCTCGACAACCTTCGCCGCTGCGCGCAAATCCTCGATGCGGCCGTTGGTGCAGGAGCCGATGAAAATGCGGTCGAGCTTGATGTCGGTGATCTTGGTGCCGGCGGTCAGGCCCATATATTTCAGCGCGCGGTGCTTTGAGAGCCGCTTGGCTTCATCGGCGATCTTGTCCGGGTCCGGCACGAAGCCCGATATCGACACCACGTCCTCGGGCGAGGTGCCCCAGGTCACGATCGGCGGCAGTTTGGCCGCGTCCAGCCGGAGTTCGTGATCGAAATGCGCGCCCTCGTCGCTGCGCAGCGTGTCCCAGTAGCGCATCGCGGCGTCCCAGGCTTCGCCCTTCGGCGACATCGGGCGGCCCTTCAGATACTCGAACGCCTTTTCATCCGGCGCGATCAGGCCGGCGCGGGCGCCGCCCTCGATCGACATGTTGCAGACCGTCATGCGGCCTTCCATCGAGAGCGCGCGGATCGCGTCGCCGGTATATTCCAGCACATAGCCGGTGCCGCCGGCGGTGCCGATCTCGCCGATGATCGCCAGGATGATGTCCTTGCCGGTGACGCCGTCGGGCAAGACGCCATCGACGACGGCGCGCATGTTTTTCGCCTTTTTCTGGATCAGCGTCTGCGTCGCCAGCACGTGCTCGACTTCGGAGGTGCCGATGCCGTGCGCCAGCGCGCCGAACGCGCCATGCGTCGAGGTGTGGCTGTCGCCGCAGACGATGGTGGTGCCGGGCAGCGTAAAGCCCTGCTCGGGGCCGATGACGTGCACGATGCCCTGACGCCTGTCGTGTTCGT
>JBBQUA010000119.1:0-15649 GCA_038212905.1 Hyphomicrobiales bacterium | reverse complement strand
AAATCACTGCTCGGCGACCTTGTTCGACTTCTGCGCCAGGTCGCGGTCCATCACGGCCCGGCAGCCGGTGCTCAGGCTGGCGCGCTTCTTCATCATGCAGGCGGTGATCTTCGAGATATTCGGGATCTCGTCGCTGCAGAGCCGGAAGGCGTCGCCGGTGCACATCTGCTGGGCCTCGGAGCTGTAGGCGAAGCTCGAGGTCGCCGACATGGCGGAGAAGGAAACCGCGAAAGCCAACACAATACCGGCCTGGCGGATGGTCTTGGTGATGTATGCGGTCATATCAGGCTCCCATTGGCCCGGCTCGGCGGGCCCGTTGTTGATAACCGGACAGTGCCTGAACCTCGGCGCACCCGCTGTGACGTTCATCACACAGCCGAATCCTGACGAAACCCCCGTGTTTTGCCGGCCGCCCGCCGCGGAGTGCGAGCAAAAATAGTTCGGCCGACCCCGCCGTCGTTGGTGGGGCGTTAAGACCTCGTTTGCATTAATGGCGCCTGTACGGGTTGTGGTGAATTTTGTGGAAAGTTGTAACGATGCGTAATGCGTTTGGCCTGATGTGCGCGACTGTCGTTTCGGCCGTCGTGATCGCTGCCGTGTGGTACTGGACCTCTTCGCCGCGTGCGGATGCCGCAGTTCCTCCCCAAACCGTCAATGCACGGAAAGCCGAGCCGCTTGCCGTCGCCGTCAAGCCGGCGGCGCCGCGCGAAGACGTCGAGGTCACCGCGGCGCTTTCCGCGCCGGTTGCCGCCAAGCCCGCAGCACCCGTGCAGCCAAAATGCGTCAATGCGGATGCACTCGGCGTCAGCCGCGTCGTCGTCGCCGACACCACGGGCGGACCGGGCTTCGGCTTCCAGCAATTCAAGCAGCTCGACTTCCTGACCGAGAAGGAAGTGGTGCTGACCTTCGACGACGGTCCGTGGCCGACCACCCCGTCAGTGCTGAAGTCGCTGGCCGAGGAATGCACCAAGGCCACCTTCTTCCCGGTCGGCAAGCACTCCACCTATCATCCTGAAATCCTGAAGCAGGTCTACAATGCCGGTCACACCGTCGGCTCCCACACCTGGTCGCATGCGCATCTCGACAGCAAGAAGCTGACCGAAGCACAGGTCAAGGAAGAGATCGAAAAGGGTTTTAGCGCGATCAAGCTGGCGCTGGGCACCGCACCGGCGCCGTTCTTCCGCTTTCCCGGACTGCAGCACACCCAGGCTTCAGTCGAGTATCTCGGCACGCGCAACATCGCGATGTTCTCCACTGACATCGACTCCTTCGACTACAAGTCCAAGGACGCCGCCCAGATCGTCACCACCGTGATGACCAAGCTCGACAAGGCGGGCAAGGGCATCATCCTGATGCACGATCTGCAGAAGCACACCGCGACCGCCTTGCCGACGCTGCTGCGCCGCCTCAAGGCCGGCGGCTACAAGGTCGTACACATGAAGGCCAAGGCGCCGCTGGAGACGCTGGCCGAATACGACGCCTTGCTGGTCAAGGACATGAAGCTGCCGGCCGTCGCCAGCCGCCCGGTCAGCAGCGTGATCCAGACGGTGACGGAATAGCGAGCCGCTCGCTCGGGCTTTCACTCAAGCTTTTTTGGCGCAGGCCGCCTTCGCCTTGACGGCCTGTACCGGAGCCTGCGACGGCGGTTGACGATGCGGGCCGGCCAGCGCCGGCCGGTTCGCGCTGAGAAATTCTTGCCAGGCGACCTCGGACGACCAGTTGACCCATCGAACGACGGCGCCGGCCAGCGCGAGCAGAACCATGACCTGCACGAGGAGGATTCGAACAATCCCCAACCGGTCGATGGTGCGGCTCAATCTGCTCTGATCATCCATTGAAGGCACGGACGCCTCCCTTCTTCGGTTACGCGCCCGCGTATTACCGCAGCTGCGAAATCTGCATGTGAGCTGCTTCACAGGTAACGATTAATTCAAAGATCGTGCGGCCAGCTCACGGGTCAGTGATGGTGCTTCTGCGCGAACGAGGCCCGCGATGCGAGCCGCGTGTGTCGCTTCAGGATGGCGAGATTGGCGTCCTACCAATAGATGCCGTGGCGATTCAGTTCGCGGATCACCCGCGCTTCGGTCGATTCGCGCTTTCGCTTCGGCTTTTCGGCGCTGCTCGTCCGGGTGGATTTCTCGGCGACGGGTTTTGTCGTCTCGGCCTTCGACGCTTCGGTCGCGGTACCGATAGCCGCGGGCCGCGCGACATAAACAGGCGCTTCGCTCACGGCCGGAGCTTGCACCGCTTTCGGCGCCTCGGCCGGTTTCTGTTCGACCGGCTTGGCTTGCTCAGCCGCCGCCGGCGGATCGTTCGACGCCAGCGTCAGGCTTCGCATCGAGCCGGCCTGCGCGGCTGCCGACGCCAGCACCATCGCCGTGATCAAAATGAATTTGCGCATGTGAAGTCTCCCGTGGTTGAGCGTTGCGGGGAGACTAGGGCGGGCGGACACGTGGTTATGTGAGGTGGGTCACGGAAGGCATGCGAGCGCGAAAGCTTGCGCTGGCAAACTTCAAGTTCGCTTGAATTTTGAGAATAGGCTGGTGCCGCAAACAGGACTCGAACCTGTGACCCCGTCATTACGAATGACGTGCTCTACCAACTGAGCTATTGCGGCGGACCAAGCGATACGTTTGGGCAACGGCCTGAAAACGCTGGCCCCTGATATCGGGCAGGACGCGTTTTTGCAAGAAAAACGCTCCCCGAAATCGCCTATTCAACTGCCCCAGCGGCCCAGAAACCCGCGCCAGCCGCCGGCCTGGCTCGGCGTGGGACTTAATTGCTCCCTGAATTCATCGCTGGCGGGATCGTCGTCGATTCCGGGATCGTCGGGCGCCCGCACGATGGGAATCACTTGGGGAATCACCTGGGGGGCGGTCTTGGGGATGTCCAGGCGGGCGCGGAACAGGGGCGCGGCCGCAGGCGCCACGGCTTCGGCCGCAGGCGGTGGCGGCGCCGGCACGGGTTCCGGCTCCGCGGCAGGCGGCGGATCGACGGACGATGCCGCCGGCGCCGGGGAATTGTCCTGCGCCGCGGCCGGCGTGACCTCCTCGGCGGTCACCTCGGCATCGGGTTGTTTCGGTGGCTCGACGCGAAGCGGCGGCGCCAGCATCTCCTCTTCGAGGGCAAAGGCTTCGATGGCGGCGCTACTGTCGGACGACAAGGCCGCCAGCGGCGTCTGCCATTGAAACGCGTCGAGCTGCCCCGTGACCGGCGACACCGGCCGCCAGCGGTCGCTGACATAGCCATCCGCAGTCCACACCGGATCGTGCAGTGCGCGCACCGCGCGCAAGGTCCAGGCCCGCGCCCGGCCGCTGTCGCCGTGCTCGGTGCGTTCGATTTCCGCCATCAGCAGCGCCACCCGCTGGGTCGGGACGGCGATGAACCGCGCCAGCGCCGCCCGCGCGCGCTCGAATTCCGCTGCATCGATCGCGGCGCGCGCGATGGCCAGCGCGCTCTCGATATGGCCGGGCGCTTTCGCCGCCAGCGTCTCGGTCCGCACCAGCCGCTGCCGCGCAGAATCGCCGAGTTTGACGTGCGCATAGGCATCGGCGAGATCGGGATGCGGCTGCGCCAGCCACGCCGTCTCCACGATCCGCATCGCGCGCCGGGTCTGATGCGCCTCGCTCTGATACTTGCTCGCCAGCACCGCGGCCGGCACCAGCGTCGGCGCCAGTTTGATCGCCTCCATGGCGCTTTCACGCGATCTGTCGCGGTCGACCTTCTCCAGTTCCAGCGCGCGCGCCGTCAACAGCACGCCGCGCTGGCGCCTGAAGGCGGCCTTGTCGATCAGCCCCGAGGCGAGATTGTTGTCGAGGATGGCAAGCGCGCCGTTCCAGTCGCCCTTGTCGCAGCGGAATCCGAGCAGCGCATGCGATGCCCAGGCCGAGGCCGGCGCCAGCTTCAACGCCTGCTCGGCGATCGTGACCGCGACAACAGGATCTTCGGCGCGCTGCGCTTCGATGAACAGCCCGCGCAGGCCCAACAATCGTGTGTCATCGCGCTCCGCCATGGCGCGGAAGGCGCGTTGCGCGCCTTCGCGGTCGCCGTCGAGCTGGGCGGATTGCGCATGCAGCAGCAGCGCCAGCGGATCGTGCCCGGCATCGCGGCGCGCCACATCGGCATGGCGGCGGGCCGCGGCGGAATCGCCGTGCCCGATCGCCAGCAGCCCGTGGGTAATGGCATGGCGGCCGCGCGCCTCACGGCGTTCGCGGCGCCGGTGCCTGAGACGTCCCGGCGCGCGCCACAGCGCGCGCAGGATCGCCCAGACCACCATGATAGCGACCATGGCGACGCCGAGTGCCAGCGCGAACACCGGCAGCGAGGCCTGGGCGCGCCAGCCGCCCCAATTCAGCACGACATCGCCGCCCTGATCGGCGACCCATGCCGCGCCGGCGGCTGCGAGCGCGATCAACACCAGGTACAGAATGATTCGATACATGAAAGTCCTATCGTGCAGGCTTATTGAACAGGCTTGTTACTGAAGAGGCTTGTTATTGAGCAGGCTTGTTACTGAAGGGGCTTGGCGAGCGCCGCCATCGCATCGGCGGCGAACTGACGGGAGGCCGCGAGCGCCGCATCGCGGGCATCGGCCTTGTCGAGCCAGGCTTGCGCGGCGGCGCGATCGGCCGGCGCCAGCGTCTTCAGTTCGCGCCGCGCCTCGGCGAAATCGTTGCGCAAGGCCGCCGCCGTGACCCGCGCCACCACGGCGCCGCGATCATTGCCGACGGCGTCGCTGCGCTCGATACGGACGAGTTTTGCCGCACCCGCCTGCAGCCGGTCGACGAAGCCGGAACCCGTGGTCGAATTGTCCGGCGCCGGGGGCGATAATTTTGGCACCAGCGTCAGCAATTCGCGGCTCAGGCTGGCGGCGTTCGGCACGCCGGACGCCGCAAAGCCTTCGAGCGGCTTCAACGCGTCTGGATTCGGCGCCAACGCCTTCGCGGCACTGATCGCCGCGGGATAGGGATCGCCGGTCCGAACGAGAACGTCGAGCAGGGCCGCCGCCACGATGCGGCGCAGCGGCACATCATCGGCCGGCTTGTCGCTTTCCTTGGCGATCTCGGCGCTCTGCGTCCGGACGGCGCGCTCGACCTGGCCGATGCGTTCGTTGATCGCGGACAGATCCGGCGGCGGCGGCGCTTCGCGCGGCGCCGATTTCACATCTTTGATCGCCGAAGCCAGTTTGTCGGATTGCGCGCGCTGGGTGGCGAATTCGCCGCGCAGTCCGGCCAGCGATTTTTCCAATGTTTCCGCGCGTGCGGCGGCCGTGGGATCGGGTGTGGCGGCGGCGGGCTTGCTGACCCGTGATTCGACAGTGGCGAGGCGCGCGGCGAGATCATCGACGGCGGCGGAACTGATCAGGGAATTGACCTGGGGAACCGGTGCTGGCGGCGGCGACGTCACCGGCCATCCCACGTACCAAGCGGCGCCGAGCACCAGGGCGGCGGTACTCGCTCCGAAAACCGCGGCAATGAGGGCGGCGGAAAGCACTGAAGCCCGCGGCGCCGACGGTGCCGATGGTTCGGGTTGCGGTTCGGGTTCCGCGCCAGCCGCCGCAGTCTGGGTGTCGGTGGAGACCTCCGTCGCCTCGAGGTCGATGGTGGGCGGCTCGCGCCTGGCGCGGCCGGTATCCGGCGATGGTCCGGTATTTTCGGGCCTGTCATCGACCATTATGACGGTTCCTCATCAATTGTGGCGAACGCTGCGGGATTCGGTCCACCCTCTTACCGCGATCAGGTCCGCAACGCACGCTCAAGCGCCTCAAGCAGGGCATTTTCATCCGGCGTTGCTGCCACCATGACTTGCGTGGCCCCGGCCTCGCGGACCACGGCAGCGACGGCGGCGGAGATGCAGCATTGCGGAATCGACAGTGCCGATATTTCGACGCCGCCGGCCCGCGCCGCATCCAGAAAGGCGCGCGCGCTGCGGCGTGAATAATGCAGCACGGCCTCGATCCGGCTGGCGGTGAACGCGTCGCAAACCTCGCGCGGCAGGCTCGCCACCGCAACCATCCGGTAGGTGGTGTGGGTGACCACCCGCAGGCCGCTTTCGCCGAGTTCGCCGGCCAGGTCCCGGGCGAGATCGGCGCCGGCCAGATAAAGCAGCGTCGAGGCCTTCTTCAGCAGTTTCGCCTTCACCCTTGCCAGCACCAGATCGCGCAAGCCCGCGGCGTCGCCACTGGCCGGCATCACCTGGGTAAACCCGGCATGGCGGGCGGCATCGGCGGTATGCTCGCCCACCGCGAACAGCGGCAATTCGAGCAGCCGGTGGCCCTTCAGTCCGATACCGCGCAGTGCATTGGCGCTGGTGACGACGATCGCGCCGTAGCGCGCGTCCAGATCCTCATGGAACGCGACCGGCTCGAACCGCAGCATCGGCGCCAGCAGCACTTCAAAGCCTCGGCCGCGCAGCGCCGCGGCGGTGGCCTCGTCGTCAGGATGCGGGCGGGTAACGAGAACAGCCATGCGTCTTGTTCTTTTAAGCCTGGATTCGGCAGCAACGGACGATTGCACTTTGAGACCCCGCAGTGCTACCGGGGAGATACCGAAACGCCGCTTTGGCCGATAGCGCAAGGGCTCAAATTGGGTAACGACGCGTCAATGCTGGTGCTGGGAATCGAGACCACCTGCGATGAAACCGCAGCCGCCGTGGTCGAGCGCCTGAGCGACGGGTCGGGGCGTATTCTGTCCAATCTCGTGCGCTCGCAGACCGAGGAACATGCCGCTTTCGGCGGCGTGGTGCCGGAGATCGCGGCGCGCGCCCATGTCGATGTGCTCGACGGCATCGTCGACAGCGCGATGAAGCAGGCGGGAGTCGGCTACGCGCAACTCTCGGCGGTCGCGGCGGCCGCGGGTCCCGGCCTGATCGGCGGCGTGATCGTCGGACTCACTACCGCGAAAGCGATCGCGATGGTGCACGATACGCCGCTGATCGCGGTGAACCATCTCGAGGCCCACGCGCTGACGCCGCGGCTGACCTGCGCGCTGGCGTTTCCTTACTGCCTGTTTCTCGCCTCCGGCGGCCACACCCAGATCGTCGCGGTGATCGGCGTCGGCAACTATGTCCGGCTCGGAACCACTGTCGACGACGCCATGGGCGAAGCCTTCGACAAGGTCGCAAAAATGCTCGGCCTGCCCTATCCCGGCGGACCGGAAGTCGAGCGCGCCGCTGAAGGCGGCGACGCCAAACGGTTTGCATTGCCGCGGCCGATGCTCGGCCGCGCCGACGCCAATTTTTCGCTGTCGGGATTGAAGACCGCGGTTCGTAACGAGGCCAGCCGGCTGGTACCGCTGGAGCCGCAGGACATCAGCGATCTCTGCGCCGGCTTTCAGGCCGCGGTGCTGGAATCGACGGCTGACAGGTTGAACGTCGGCCTGCGGCTGTTTCACGAACAATTCGGCCCGCCGCGCGCGCTGGTGGCCGCCGGCGGCGTCGCCGCCAATCAGGCGATCCGCGGCGCGCTGCAGGATGTCGCCGCGAAAGCGCAGACCACGTTGATCATTCCGCCGCCGGCGTTATGCACCGACAACGGCGCGATGATCGCCTGGGCCGGCGCGGAGCGGCTGGCGCTGGGCATGGTCGACACCATGGAAGCCGCCCCCCGCGCGCGCTGGCTGCTCGATGCCAACGCCACGGCGCCGGCCGGATATGGCAAAACCCGCGCCGCGTTTTGAAAAATACGAAAAACAACCCCATGTACAGTAGAAATACCCAGCTTTCAGAACAGCTTAGCTGAGGTCCTCCGCCATGCCATCCTTCAAATCCGTGAGCGTGATCGGCGCCGGCGCATGGGGCACGGCGCTGGCGGCTGTCGCGGCGCGGGCCGGACGCGACGTTCTGCTCTGCGCACGCGATGCCACGGTCGCCACACAGATCGCCGCGACGCGGGAAAATCCGCGCCTGCCGGGCGTGCGCCTCGATGCCGGCATTGAAGTGATTGCCGACATCGCGGTGGCCGCCCGCGCCGACATCGTGCTGATCGCAACGCCGGCGCAGCATCTGCGCGCAGCGGTTACCGCGTTGGCGCCTCATCTGGCCAACGGCACGCCCGTGATCGCCTGCGCCAAGGGCATCGAGCGCGGCACCCATCAATTCATGACCGAGGTTATCGCCGAAGCAGCACCTGCTGCCGTTGCCGCGATCCTGTCGGGCCCGAGCTTTGCCGACGACGTGGCGCGCGGTCTGCCCACCGCGGTAACGCTGGCGGCAAAGGACGAGGCGCTTGCCGCTGAGCTCGCGCAGGCGCTGGGGTCTTCGACCTTCCGGCCCTATCACACCTCGGATGTCCGCGGCGTCGAGATCGGCGGCGCCGCGAAAAACGTGCTCGCGATCGCCGCCGGCATCGTGGTCGGCCGCGAGCTCGGCGCCTCGGCGCAGGCGGCCCTGACCACGCGTGGCTTCAGCGAGCTGGTGCGGCTCGGCCGCGCCTGCGGCGCGCGCAGCGAAACCATGGCGGGCCTTTCGGGACTCGGCGACCTGATCCTGAGCTGCTCCAGCGCACAGTCGCGCAATTTCGCCCTTGGCGTGGCGCTGGGACGCGGCGAGCCGCGGCCATCGGGCAAACTCGCCGAAGGCGAGTTCACCGCGCCTGTTCTGATCGAGCTGGCGGCTTCGCAAGGCGTCGATATGCCGGTATCGTCAGCGGTCGCGGCGATACTGAGCGGCACGGCGACGATCGACAAAGCGATCGAAAGCCTGCTGACGCGGCCGTTCAAGGCAGAGGGATGACAATGGCGTACTGGCTGGTGAAATCGGAGCCCTCGACCTGGTCGTGGGAGCAGCAGGTGGCAAAAGGCGCCAAGGGCGAGGCCTGGACCGGCGTGCGCAATTTTACCGCGCGGCAAAATCTCGTGAAGATGAAGAAGGGCGATCGCGCCTTTTTCTATCACTCCAACGAGGGCAAGGAGATCGTCGGCATCGCCGAGATCATCAAGGAAGCCTATCCGGATCCGACCGACAAAAGCGAAAAGTTCGTCTGCGTCGATATCAAGGCCGGCAAGCCGTTGAAGACGCCGGTGACGATGGCCGCGATCAAGGCCGACAATCGGCTGACCGAGATGGCGCTGGTGAAATATTCGCGGCTGTCGGTGCAGCCGGTGACGGCGGAGGAATGGAAGATCGTCTGCAAGATGGGTGGGATGTAGAAGTTCTTCCCGGGTCGCAGATGGCTGGACAACAACTTGCAACTGGTGGTAAGTGTTGGGCGTGCGAACAAAGCATGAACTATAGTCCGGAACCGGTATGCGAGATCGGTACGAGATCGAAACTCCGCCAGATCGCGGCAATGGATCAGACCAGTTATCCGGCGGCCAAGGCAGGAGGCTCCTGCCATCGGCCCTGATCCTGCTTTTCAGCACGATCACGCTCGGCCTGGCGGCAGGCTGGTATCTTGCGGCGCATACTCCAGCCGAGCCGCCGGTGATCGACACGGTGACCTCGGCGGATTTCGACCAGGCCATGGCAACGCTGAACGCCCAGGCTATCCAGCAAGCGAAGGCTGATCCTCGCGAATGCCGGATTCCAATGGGATTTATCGTCGCTGCTACTCCCGGGAATCCTGCAGGTGGCACCGTACGTTTTCGGACCAGCCGATATGAGTCTCCGCCGTTCGTGATCACGGACAAGCCCCAGCGTATTGCGATTCCAAACCCGATGCCCGAAGGCGGCGTAGGCCTGCTCTCCGTCGAAGGCGACGCGAAGGGCCTCGTTGTGGCGCTGACTCCTCCTGCGAGTATGGAGCCGGTGAACGGCACAGCCACGACCAGGGTGATTTTTCCAGTGAGCCCGCCATGCAAATCGTGAGACCCTGATGCAGGACTATTTCAGTCTACGGTTTATCCTCGTTTTCATTTTTATCGGAGTGGTCTCGACGGCAATCAGCGGCCTGTTGTTCAGCTCGCAATTCGGTTTCCTGGACTGGATCGGCGGCTTCTTTTCCGCAATGACGCCGCTCCGATTTTTCGGCATCACGGTCGCGATACTTGCGGCCGCGGGTATCAGCTATACGGCCGCGCGGATCGGCACCGATCCGACCGCTTTGGGATTGGTGCCGGTCGGTAGCGGCTATACCTATGGCCGCCGGCTTTCAACCGATCCGGCCACGGGCAAAACGAAGCTCCAGTTGAGGACGGCCGACGACGCGCTGAATGATCTGGAGTCCATGGTCGGGCTCGGCCCCGTCAAATCCGAAATCAACAAGCTGCTCGCCAGCCTGGAAATAGAGCGCCGACGGCGGGAGCAAAATCTGTCGGTCTCCACGACCAGCCGGCACATGGTTTTCACCGGACCTCCTGGCGTCGGAAAGACCGTCGTGGCGCGCGCGATCGGCGACATCTATCGCTCCCTGGGCGTACTTCGCAAAGGCCATCTGATCGAGGCCGACCGCAGCCAACTGGTCGGCGGCTATGTCGGCCAGACCGCCATGAAGACGCTCGATATCTGTCGGTCCGCGCTCGATGGCGTTCTGTTCATTGACGAGGCCTACAGCCTGTCCGCCGGCGAATGGAAGGGCGATTTTGGCCGGGAAGCCATCGAAGCGCTGCTGAAATACATGGAAGATCATCGCGATCGCCTGATCGTCATCGTCGCCGGCTATCCCGGCGAAATGCATCGCTTCATCGCCAGCAATCCGGGGCTGGCGAGCAGGTTCACCAAGACGATCGACTTTCCGCCCTATCAAGCGTCCGAACTGTGCGAAATCTTCCGCTTCATGGCCACGGAACAGCAGTATCTGTTGCCGGTCGGTTTCGAGCAAAGTCTGGTCCCCTGGATCGAAGCGCAACGGCGTGACCCGCAATGGGGCAATGCGCGTGCGATGAGGACGCTGCTCGAGAGGGTCCGCGAGGCCCATGCGGTCCGCACATCGAGCGATCCTGAGGCCAACGTCGCGGAATTCCATGCGCGCGATATCGAAGCCGCCATCAGGGACAGCTGACCATGACGTTCGCATCGCGCGTCGCAGCCAAGCACCGTGCATTGTGGAGCATCGACGGGGGATACAGGTTTTGGTGGCATATCTGGCCGACATCGATTGCGTTTTTGATCTGCGGCTGGATCTATGTCGAGAAGCCCGGGAGCCCGAGGGCGTCGACGTCCGCCCAATGGGGAAAGCCTGCGCCTTCCTCGGATGCGCTGGCGGGAAGCGGCGTGGCTGGTAACGCCGGGCGACCGGCAACACGGCTGATCGCTGTTTTTCCCGAGAAACTGCGCGGCGACGCTCAGACCTGCTACAGCAATACGCGTGACCGGGCTCGCCCGATCGAGGCCTGCTCACGGTTGATCGGGAGCGGACTGCTCAGTGACGAGCAACTGGTGGCGGCGTACAATCAGCGCGGACTCCATTATTATTCGCTTGCACAACGGGATCTCGCAAAAGCGGATTACGACGCTGCGTTGAAGATCCAGCCCGATACTCCGGCCGTGCTCACAAATCGCAGTTTGATCTATATGGAATATGGTAAAAACGACGTAGCGCTGTCGGATTTGAACAAAGCCGTCGAACTCTCCGGGCCCCCGCTGGCAGCTCGCACCCGATTGTACAGGGCAACTGCTCTGGCGGCGCTGAAGGAGTACGACAAGGCCATTTCGGACGTCGACGAATCTCAAAGGCTGGATCCAACCGATTCGGAAGGATACATGGCGCGAGCTGTGATCGAGTCCCGCCGGCAACGTTATGACGCGGCCTTGCAGGCTTATGATGAGTTCGGCAAGCGCTCCCCGGCACACATCGTCACCGCGTTGATCGGACGCGCGTTAACATTGGAGGCCGCCGGCCGTCCTGCGGAGGCGCTGCTCGCCTATGAGAACGTCCTGAAGGCGGCGCCGGCGAACGCCCAGGCGATAACGGCACGCGAGCGGTTACGCCGGAACGACAATCGCTGAGGTCACCGGATGCGGGACGGACAGTTGAGCATTTCCTTCGTATCACGCATCGCCGCAATGCACCGCGCAGTATGGGAAATCGACCGGAGCTACAGGCTGTGGTGGTACATCTGGCCGGTATCGATCGCGTTGCTGGTCTGTGGCTGGATCTATGTCGAGAAGCCCGTGTTAACGGCGACCTCTTCGTCCGCCAGTTGGGGAAAGCCCGCGCCGTCGGCAAGCAACACCGATCTCATGGCCACTTCACCTGAAGGGCAGCGCGGCGAAGCTACGAGGTGTTTCCACGATGCTGACTTCAAGCCTTCGGGTGACGCCTGCGCGCGGCTACTTAAAGCGGCTCGAGAACGGCTTGCCCGTTAAAATTTCCCGTGGGCGAGGGTCTCCGTGCGGGACGGACAGCCTTGCGACTCAAGCCTGTGCTGGGAACGATGAGAGCGCGCTACGCCGCGACGGTCGCGACCACCTGCGCCAGCAGCTGCTCGCGCTTCGACTGCGAGCGGTAGCCCTTCATGGTGGCGGCGAAACGTTCCAGGATGCCGTCCTCGAAGGCGGTGACGATGGTGTCGTGGACGTAGCTCTTGCGGCAGATCGCGGGCGTATTCGACAGTTCGTCGGCGGCGGCGCGCACCGCGTCCAGCACCTGTTTCTTGCGGCCGTGGGCGCTTGCCGCCGGCGAAATCCGCGACAGCGATTCCAGCACCACGGCGGATGCCATCAGGGTGCGAAAATCCTTCAGCGAAATCGTGATGCCGGCGATCTCGCGCAGGAACGCGTTCACCGTGGTGGTGGAGACGGCGCGAACCGTGCCGGAGACGTCGCGATACTGGAACATGCGCTTGCCGGGCACAGTGCGCAGGATGCCGATGGCGCGCACCAGCTTGGCGGCGTCGCATTCCTTGCGCACGGCCTTGCCGCCCTTGGCCTTGAAGGTCAGCACGAGGGTGTCGTCCTCAACCACGACGTTGGACTTCAACAGCGTGGTGGCGCCGCGGGTGCCGTTGAGCTTCGCGTAGGATTCATTGCCGGGCCGGATCGCGGTGCGCGCGATCAGTTCGATCACCGCCGAGAGCGCGAATTCGCGGGTCGCGGTATCGCCGGAGAGGTGCATCGAGACGTTGCGGCGAATTTTCGGCAAGGCGCCGACCAGCCGCGCCAGCCGGTGGGCCTTGCGCTGTTCGCGAACCTTTTCCCAGTCGGTGTGATAGCGGTATTGCAGCCGGCCCGCGGCATCGCGGCCGACCGCCTGCAGATGCGAGGTCGGGTCGGGCGAATAGCGCACCTCGGCATAGGCCGGCGGCACCGCCATCGAGTTCAGGCGGCGGATGGTGCCGGCGTGGCGGATCGCGGTGCCGTTGGCGCGCACGAAGGAATAGGCCTTGCCGCGCTTGATGCGGCGGATGGTGAGTTCGTTCTGGTCGCCGAGCGTGAGGCCGAGTTCCTCGGCGAGGTCTTCGACCGACGTCTTGGGAGTGCTCTGAGGAACGGAGAGCAGCTTGGCGGCGGTTGCTACTTTTGGCAGTTGGCCGAGCACCTTCGCCAGCTCAACGACGGGATCGGCGGAAACGGGCCGCGCAGCCTCGAAATTCTGCTGATCCATCATGACTTTAGACGCCCTGCTCCAACTGTTCTTCCGGTAATGCCGATTATCGGTCTTTGGTTCCGGCGGAGGCTTGACCCCCGGGGTGGCCATTTAGGGGGTAATCGCCGGCGGCGCTAGTCCATCCTCTGGCTAAAACGGTTTCTAAATACCGTTCGAGCCTGAATGGGCCCCATGCAGCGGTTATTTGGCTAACGGCCAACGCGATCGTGATGGAGCAGGGCACCTGCCGAGACGCCGATCGGCCGGTGGTTTGATCCCGCGCAAGGCGGGGAACTCCGCCTAAGGTCCTATTTCTTCCGCTTGTCGGTGCCGATAGGCCCGGCGCATAATTGGCGCAACAAATGAGACGGCTCGCAGTGCTCGCGTTCACTGGCCGCATGGGTGGAGAGTAACGATGTCCGAGAAGATTTACGACGTATCCGCGGAATGGTCGAAGCGGGCCTTTGTCGATCAGGCCAGGTACCGCGAGATGTACAAGAGCTCGGTCAACGATCCCAACGCCTTCTGGGCCGAACAGGCCAAGCGGGTGGACTGGATCAAGCCGTTCCACAAGGTCGAGGACACGTCGTTCGCGCCCGGCAACATCTCGATCAAATGGTTCGAGGACGGCGTCCTCAACGTCGCCTGGAACTGCATCGACCGGCATCTCGAAACCCGCGGCGACCAGACCGCCATCATCTGGGAGGGCGACGACCCCTCGCAGTCGAAGCACATCACCTACCGGCAGCTGCACGACGAGGTCTGCAAGATGGCCAACATCCTGCGCACCCGCAACGTCGTGAAGGGCGACCGCGTCACGATCTATCTTCCGATGATTCCGGAAGCCGCCTACGCCATGCTGGCCTGCGCGCGGATCGGCGCCATCCATTCGGTGGTATTCGCCGGCTTCTCGCCTGACAGCCTGGCCCAGCGCATCACCGACTGCCAGTCCAAGATCGTCATCACCGCGGACGAGGGCCTGCGCGGTGGCAAGAAGGTGCCGCTGAAGGCCAATGTCGATGCCGCGATCGCCAAATGCGGCGGCGTCGACTGGGTCGTCGTGGTCAAGCGCACCGGCGGAGCCGTCGAGATGAATCCGTCGCGGGATTTCTGGTACCACGACGCCGCTGAGATGGTGACGACGGAATGCCCGTGCGAGCCGATGGATGCCGAGGATCCGCTGTTCATCCTCTACACCTCGGGCTCGACCGGCCAGCCCAAGGGCGTGCTGCACACGTCGGGCGGCTACCTGGTGTTCGCGTCGATGACGCATCAATACGTGTTCGACTATCACGACGGCGACATCTACTGGTGCACCGCCGATGTCGGCTGGGTCACCGGCCACAGCTACATTCTTTACGGGCCGCTGGCCAACGGCGCCACTACGCTGATGTTCGAGGGCGTGCCGAATTACCCCGACATGTCCAGGTTCTGGAACGTGATCGACAAGCACAAGGTCAACATCTTCTACACTGCGCCGACCGCGATCCGCGCGCTGATGCAGGCCGGCGACGATCCCGTCAAAAAAACCTCGCGCAAGAGCCTTCGGCTGCTGGGCTCGGTCGGCGAGCCGATCAATCCGGAAGCCTGGGAATGGTATCACCGCGTGGTCGGCGACGAGCGCTGCCCGATCGTCGACACCTGGTGGCAGACCGAGACCGGCGGCATCCTGATCACGCCGCTGCCGGGCGCGACCAAACTCAAGCCGGGTTCGGCGACGCTGCCGTTCTTCGGCGTGGTGCCCGAGATCGTCGATCCCGACGGCAAGGTGCTGGAGGGCGAATGCAGCGGCAATCTTTGCATCGCCAAATCCTGGCCGGGCCAGATGCGCACGGTCTATGGCGACCACGCCCGCTTCGAGCAGACTTATTTCTCCACCTACAAGGGCAAGTACTTCACCGGCGACGGCTGCCGCCGCGACGCCGACGGCTATTACTGGATCACCGGCCGCGTCGACGACGTCATCAACGTCTCCGGCCATCGCATGGGCACCGCCGAAGTCGAGAGCTCGCTGGTGGCGCACGCGCTGGTTTCGGAAGCCGCCGTGGTCGGCTATCCGCACGACATCAAGGGCCAGGGCATTTATGCCTATGTGACCTTGATGACCGGCACCGAACCGTCGGAAGCGCTGCGCAAGGAGCTGGTGGCGTGGGTGCGCAAGGACATCGGCCCGATCGCCTCGCCCGA
>JBBQUA010000118.1:0-15708 GCA_038212905.1 Hyphomicrobiales bacterium | reverse complement strand
CTTGATCGGCACCGGGCCGGTGCGCGGCTTTGCCGTGACGCTCGGCATCGGCATCATCACCACGGTCTTTACCGCGTTCACGCTTACCGCCCTGATCGTCGCGACCTGGGTGAGATGGAAGCGGCCGCAGACCGTGCCGATCTAGGGAATGCATCCGCTGTGACAAATTACGTTCTTATCGGACTCGGTGTCCTGATTGCCGTGCTGACGGTGGTCGCCTGCTTCGGCTGGCTGCCGTCGCTGCGAATCGTGCCCGACGATACCAAGTTCGATTTCACCCGCTTCCGCCGCATCAGTTTTCCAATCTCGGCGCTGCTGTCGATCGTCGCGATCACGCTGTTCTTCACCCACGGGCTGAATTTCGGGATCGATTTCAAGGGCGGCACGCTGCTGGAGGTGAAGGCCAAGTCCGGCTCCGCCGACATCGCGGCAATGCGCAGTACGCTGGGCGGCCTTGGGCTCGGCGACGTTCAACTGCAGCAGTTCGGCGGGCCCGCCGACGTGCTGATCAGGGTGGGCGAGCAGCCCGGCGGCGACGCCGCCCAGCAGGTGGCCGTGCAAAAAATCCGCGGCGCGCTCGGCGAGGCCGTCGAATACCGCAGGGTCGAAGTGGTGGGACCGCGGGTATCCGGCGAATTGCTGGCCAAGGGCATGCTGGGTCTGATGCTCGCGATCTTCGCGATCCTGATCTATCTCTGGTTCCGGTTCGAATGGCAGTTCGCGCTCGGCGCCATGATCGCCAACGTCCATGACATCGTTCTCACCATCGGCTTCATGTCGATCACCCAGGTCGATTTCGATCTGACCAGTATCGCGGCGCTGCTGACGATTCTCGGCTACTCCCTCAACGATACCGTCGTGATCTATGACCGGATCCGGGAAATGCTGCGGCGTTACAAGAAAATGCCGATGCCGGAGCTACTCAACGAGTCCATCAACTCGACACTGTCGCGCTCGATCATCACCCACGTCACGGTGACGCTGGCCCTGGTGGCGCTGTTCCTGTTCGGCGGTCATGCCATCCACAGCTTCACCGCCGTGATGATCTTCGGCGTGGTGCTGGTCGGCACCTACACCTCGATCTTCATCGCAGCACCGATCCTGATCTATCTCGGCGTCGGCACCCACCGGGATGCGCCAGAAAAATCGTCCCGGAAGTGACGATGCCGGCTCCGTCGGACGCTCCGCATCTTCCGAGATCGGCGCCGATCGAGGCTTACGGCAAGGGCGGCTTCGCCTTCGCCGAGATGTCGCACCGCGGCTCGCTGCTGTGCCTGCCCGAGGCGATCTGGGCCTGGCCGGTCGCGCGGCCGGAGGAGATCGACAGCGCCTCGCTGGCCCGTGTGTTTGAAGCGGCTGGCGGCATCGATACCCTGATCATCGGCACCGGAACCGGCGTTTGGTTGCCATCACCTGCGCTGCGCGAGGCCTTGCGCGCGGTGAGGGTGGTGCTGGACGCGATGCAGACTGGACCCGCGATCACCACCTACAACATCATGATCGGCGAACGCCGGCGCGTCGCGGCGGCGCTGATCGCGGTGCCATGAGCGGCGGGGAGGGCAACCGGGAATCCGCAGCCTTCTGCGCCGACCTGGTGCGCAACCACGATTTCGCACGCTACGCGTCGACCCTGTTCATGCCATCCGAGCAGCGCCGCGCACTGCTGGCGATCTATGCGTTCAATGTCGAGATTTCGCGGGTGCGTGAGCAGGTAAGCCAGCCGCTGCCCGGCGAAATGCGCCTGCAATGGTGGACCGACATGCTGGCGGGATCCGGCCATGGCGGCGTCGAAGGCAATCCGGTCGCGGCTGAACTGATGCTGGCGATCCGCAACAGCCGTCTGCCGGTCGAACGGCTGTCGCGACTGATCGATGAGCATCAGTTCGATCTCTACAACGATCCAATGCCGACCATGGCGGCGCTGGAAGGCTACATCAACGATACCGCCTGCGCGCTGTTTTCGCTCGGCGCCGGAATCTGCGGCCGTCAATCCGATGAGATCGAACACCTCGCGCGCCATGCCGGCCTCGCGCAGGGCATCGCCGATGTGATCGCGGCGCTGCCGCTGGATGCGTCGCGACGTCAATTGTTCGTGCCGCTGCAACTGCTGCAGCAACACGGCATCGGGATGGAACAGGTGTTTGCCGGCAAGGAGACGCCGGAACTGCGCGCGGTGCTGGATCAACTGATCGTCGAGGCGCGGGGACATTTGAAGATGGCCTTTGCGCTGCTTACCGATGTGCCGCCGGAGGTGAGGCCGGTCTTCCTGCCGCTGGCGCTGGTCAGAATCCGCTTGCAACGGATGTCGCGCGCGGACAATGATCCGTTCATGCCACATGTCACGTCGCGATTTCGGACGCTTTGGACGTTGTGGCGGGCGTCGAGGTCGCGGGAGTTCTCATAAGGCGTCATCCCCGCGCAGGCGGGGATCAAGTACGCCGCGGCCTCTCGATCGAATCTCAGGCGTCTCTGGAATACTGGGTCACCCGCCTTCGCGGGTGACGACGTCCGTTGGCTGTGGCGGCGTTTGCGCCAGATCACCCGCCTCGAAATTGAACCGGTCCCGCAAGTTCTTCCGCGACTCCAGAATGCTCTTCAGGAAAGCGCGGTCGGCGTCGCTGGTCATCATCGGCTCGATCAGGTCGAGCTGGTTCATCGCCACGAGTTGTAAAATCTCGGTGCGAGGCTTGCCGGCGGCATCGCGCGGCAGCGCCTGCACCACCTGGATATGCTCCGGCGGTTTTGGACCCTTGGCGGCCGTGAGTTCGCTGCGCAATTGAGCCTCGATCGCGGGCTGGTCGGCCTCCACAAAGGCATAGAGTCCGACGCCGGTGCGGCGGTCGGCGAAGGCGACAATGGCGACGTCGCGGACTTCAGGGTTTTTCCGGATCAACTCGAGCAGAACCGGCGCGTCGTTGACCAGCCGCCGGCCGCCGCCTTCGCGGTCGGTGAAGTTGAACAGGCCGCGGGTGATGGCGCGGTAGACCTTCTTGCCGGTCATCAGCCAGATGCTGGCGACCGCCGATTTGCGCGCGAGGATCTTGCGCTCGCTCGGCGTCAGCGCCTCGGGCGCGTAGCTGCGCTTGTGCTTGAGCAGATGCCGCAGATCCTCATAGGCCGCGATCCGGAACAGCTTGCTGCGCGATTTGAAGCAGGCCGCAAGCTGAAAATCCGTGACATAGGCGCGGCCATCGATGCCGCGGAGCCAGTTTTGTTCCTTGGCGAGATCGTTATGGCAGATGCCGGCGCGATGCATTTTTCGCAGTGCCTGCTTGGCGGAGCGAAAATAGGCGGCGTCGCCATGCGGCTTGGCCATTTGCAGCGCCACGCCATTGATAAAGCCGCGCACCAGCGCGTGTTTTCCGGCCCACAACAGTTCCGGCCCGACATCGAGATTGCGCGCCAGCGCCAGCGCGCGGGCCTCGCGTCCGAACAGATGACGCGCCGGGAGGTAAGACCACCACGGCACCTGATCGAGCCGGCGCAGCACGGCGTCGACTTCGCCGGCCGGCTCGCGAAAGCGGCCGCGCTCGACGGTCGAAAATACGTCGCGCTTCAACAGCACGCCTTCCGTCCATCGCGCCGACAGCACGGCGGCGTCTTCTTTGGGGAGACTCATGAAACGCTCACGCCGCTGCTTGGACGCGCAGATGATCGGCTATCCAGCGATCGAGATCCGACAGCGCCCGCGCGCTCATCGCCTGCTTCTTGGCCACGGTCTTCTCGTTGCCGCGCAGCCGGGTGCCGTCGGGCTTTTTGGTAGGGGCGCTGGCCAGCGGCGGGAACAAACCGAAATTGATGTTCATCGGCTGGAACGAACGCGGCCCGGCATCGATGGTCTCGATATGGCCACCGGTGATGTGGCCGAGCAGCGAGCCCAGCGCCGTGGTCGAAGGCGGCGGCGCCAGCGACGCGGCGCGGGCATCGGCGGCGGCGTAGAGGCCAGCTATCAAGCCGATGCTGGCGGATTCCACATAGCCTTCACAGCCGGTCATTTGTCCGGCGAAACGCAGCCGCGGCTGGGCGCGCAACCGCAACTGCGCATCCAGCAGTTTTGGCGAATTCAGGAAGGTGTTGCGGTGCAGGCCGCCAAGCCGGGCGAATTCGGCGTTCTCGAGCCCGGGAATGGTGCGGAATACGCGCTGCTGGGCGCCGTGCTTCAGCTTGGTCTGAAAGCCGACCAGATTGTAGAGCGTGCCGAGCTTGTTGTCCTGGCGCAGCTGTACGATGGCGTAGGCCTTCACCTGCGGATCGTGCGGATTGGTCAGCCCGACCGGCTTCATCGGGCCGTGGCGCAGCGTCTCGCGACCGCGCTCGGCCATCACCTCGATCGGCAGGCAGCCGTCGAAATAGGGGGTGTTGGTTTCCCACTCCTTGAAATCGGTCTTCTCGCCCGCAATCAGCGCGTCGACGAAGGCGTCGTACTGCTCCTTGTTCATCGGGCAGTTGATGTAGTCGGCGCCGGTGCCGCCGGGCCCGACCTTGTCGTAGCGCGACTGAAACCACGCCGCCGACATGTCGATGGAATCCCGGTGCACGATCGGGGCGATGGCGTCGAAGAACGCCAGCGCGTCCTCGCCCGAGAGTTCGCGGATGGCGTCCGCGAGCGGCGCGGAGGTGAGGGGACCAGTCGCGACGATGACATTGCCCCAGTCCGCCGGCGGTAGCCCGGCGACTTCGGTGCGGTCGATCTCGATCAGGGGATGATCATTGAGGGCCTTGGTGACGGCCGCGGAGAAGCCGTCGCGGTCGACCGCCAGGGCGCCGCCGGCGGGCACCTGGTTGGCATCGGCAGCCCGCATGATCAGCGAGCCCAGCCGGCGCATTTCGGCGTGGAGCAGCCCCACGGCGTTGTTGGCGGCATCATCGGAACGGAAGGAGTTGGAGCAGACCAGCTCGGCCAGGCCGTCGGTGCGATGGGCCTCGGTCATCCGGACCGGGCGCATCTCGTGCAGGACCACGGCAACGCCGGCATTGGCGACCTGCCATGCCGCTTCCGAGCCGGCCAGGCCGGCGCCGACGATATGGATGGTTTCAGTGGGGGATTTGCTGGCGTTCATGGCCGAGAGAGGTAGCGCGTTTTCAGGCCAAGTGGAATGCACGGCAGATACGACAACGCCCGCAGCGGGGCGGGCGTTATCCGTTCGTCAGTCAGCTGAGAAACGAATCAGCCGTTGTAGGAACCGGCTGCAACGCGAGGAATGTCCGAACGATCGAGTCCGATATCGGACAGTTCGCGATCGCTAAGCTGGGACAGTTCGCTGACATTGCGCTGATAGTCCCGGAACGCCTGGATCATGCGGATGAGCGAGAGCAACATGGGGTAGTCTCCTTGAAATCCGATTCAGCCCTTGGAGGAAAGCCTCATCGTTGAAATGAATATAGAGGATTATATTGCAGTGCAGAAGTTCCAATGCTGCGATGCAGCTAGGCGAAAAACGCATGCCTTGGGTAAGGGCTCGTTAACCTGTTCAGGCTGGGACGTGCGGTCCTCCGCCACGCCGACGGGTCCATTTTATCAAGCAATTGCCGCTAAAAAGACACACGGCATCGCTTAGCCGCGCACTCGCGCGCAACAAATGAGCGGGAAACTCGAAGTGCATAATGTATGATCAGAGCTAAACATGCATGCGTGATTCGCATGCGGAATCCCGAATGAATACAAATTCATTTATTTCGTCGGCAGGCCGCGTAACGAAGCCACCCGATCAATCGTCAAGGCGCCCGGGAAAGCTGGGTGGCGAAGCTTGCGATCGTCTTTGAATAGACCGCAGCCTTGTTCCATTGCTGGATCACCGCGAAATTGGCGTCGCCGGGCTCCCAGCCCTTGCCGCGCTGCCAGCCATGGCCGGCGAGAAAATTGGCCGTCGAAGCCAGCACATCCGGGGCGCTGCGCAACAGGTCGCGGCGGCCATTGCCGTCGAAATCAACGGCGTATTTGATCCATGACGACGGCATGAACTGGGTCTGGCCGAGTTCGCCCGCCCAGGCGCCGCGCATCTCGGATGCGGCGAGGTCGCCGCGTTCGACAATGCGCAATGCGTCCATCAATTCGGCCCGGAACATTTCCGACCGCCGGCAGTCGTAAGCCAGCGTCGCCAGCGAACGCAGCGTCGGGAACTTTCCAATGTTGACGCCGTAGTCGGTCTCCAGCCCCCAGATCGCCACCAGCACTTCGCCCGGCACGCCATAATCTTTTTCGATGCGTGAGAGCACCGAACCGTATTGCTTCAACATGTTGGCGCCACGCATGAGCCGGGGAGGAATCATGCGGCCGGAGAATTCCTCAAAACTCTGGCTGAAGACGTGCTGCGATTGATCGCGTGAGAGCACGCTCTTGTCCGGCGTGAGGCCGCTCAGGCCTGATGCAATGGCGGACTGGGAAATGCCTTTGGCGGCGGCTTCGGTCTTGAAACCGTCGAGCCACGCCTCGAAGCTGCCGGCGCCGCAGTTCGCCGCAAATGCGGCTGCGGTCGGCACTAGCAGGACGGCGCCGAGCGCGATCGCTCTGAACAGATATCGAAAGCACATGTCGGGAAGTTTCGTCGGCAACCTCGGCCAAAACAAGGCTTCGGACAACGCCGACGCGTCAAGCCGCCGGTCAACAATGGCCGGCGGCTTGATGGCGATACATTACCCGTCGTTCTTGCGCTTCCACGGGAACAGGTTGGCGGGGAAATCCGCCGCCGGACGCCGCTCGCGATGCGGGCGGGGCGGCAGTGGTTGCGGATTGAGCTCAGGCGCGACCACCTCGCGATAGAGGTGCCAGGTGGCATGGCCGAGCAGCGGGATGACGATGGCGAGGCCAAGGAAGAACGGCAGCGATCCCGCGACCAGCAACACCGCGACGATCAATCCCCATGCCGCCATCGGCACCGGATTGCGCGCCACCGCGCGCAGCGAGGTGACCATGGCGTCGCCGACACCGGCGTGACGCTCGAGCATCAACGGGAACGAAATCACACTGACGCACAGCGCCACCACCGCGAACAGGAAGCCGACGCCGCAGCCGACGACGATCAACCACCATCCCTTGGACGTCGTCAGCACGAGCCGCGCAAAATCCGGAATTCCGGCCGCGGCCTCGTACCCGAACGTCGCGACGTAGATCGCCTGCGCGGTCGCGACCCAGACCACGAACAGCGCCAGCAGCATCGTGCCGAGCCCGAGCATGGCGCCGAACGATGGCGAGCGCAGCACATCGACGGCATCCCATGCGGAGGCCTGTTCGCCGCGCTCCCTGCGTCGGCTGAGTTCATAGAGGCCAAGGGCCGCGAACGGGCCGAGCAGTGCAAAACCAGCTGCCAGCGGAAACAGCAGCGGCAGAACGGAATAGCCGTGCACGGTGCGCGCCAGCACCAGTCCGAGCACCGGATAGATCACACAAAGAAGGATGGCGTGGCTGGGCACGGCCTTGAAGTCTTCCCAACCGAGTCGCAGCGCCCGATGCAGGTCGGACAGGCCGATAGTTCGGATGACGGGAGCGGCTGAGGTGTCTTGTGCCGCGAGCGGCGTGGCATTGCCGGGAGCATTGCCCGGATATGGCGTAGCCATGGTCGTCGTCTCCCTTGTGTGACAGCAGGATGTCACGCCGTAGCGGGCGCCACCAAGCCGTCTGCGAAAACGATCACGATCAGGGCCAGACGCGAAGACAGGGAACCAGACAGGCCGTGTCGCGAACTGAACCATCAGCGTACTCCCAATCACCGGTGCCGTCGCTCACGCTTCGGTGAATGCTGCATTGGCAAGTCCTGGCGTGAGCGTTAAGGTCTCGGGCGGGCTGTCTGCAACGTCTTTCAGGAGAAAACGATGAGCATTTTCGGAAAAATCATGAGCGCGATCTTTGGCACCAAGGCCGATGCGGCCCCTGCGGGCGGCGGCACTGCTGCCGGATCAGGCGGATCGGCGGCTGCGCCCGCTGCAACCGTCGACGTCGCGCCGATCCTGGACGCGGCGGTAAAGGCCAAGGGCGAAAAACTGGAATGGCGGACTTCGATCGTCGATCTGATGAAGGCGCTCGATATCGATTCCAGCTTCACCGCGCGCAAGGAACTCGCAAAGGAGCTGGGCTACACCGGTGACAGCAACGATTCCGCCAGCATGAACATCTGGCTGCACAAGCAGGTGATGACGAAATTCGCCGCCAACGGCGGCAAGCTGCCGCCGGAGATCAAGCACTAGGCCCGCGCACCGGCGGATCGTCGGACGACATCAAAGGCCCGCCGAACGGCGGGCCTTTTTTGTACGCGAACGAACGTTGCGATTAGTGTCCGGCGCCATGCACAGCCATGTCCCAGGCCGCCGAGCGCAGCTCGCCGCGGTTCAGGCCGATGTCGCGCAGGATGTGATCATCGAGTCTGCTGATGCTGGTGAATTGCGATCGATAGCGAAGGTATTGCGCAATGGCGCCGACAAGCGATGCAATGAACATGGCCGATTTCCCGGGAAGCTGAGCATGGGGCACAAGCTTGTGCCGATGCGCTTTCGTCGCACCGATCCGTTAACCGTTCATTGCGCTGCAGCAAGGTAGCGGCGTTTTCTGCGTAGTATTACCGGTGCTGCAGCGCATGGCGGGGTCCTGAAAATGTCGTGTTGGACCTCGGCTCACGGGCCGGAACTTGTCAGCCCGCCAGATCCGCAAATTCCGGGTGCTTGCGCAGGTAATCCACCACAAAGCCGCAACCGGCAATCACCTTCAAGCCGTCGGCGCGGATCAGCTGCAGCGCGCCGTGCACCAGCTCGGATGCGATGCCGCGGCCGCGCAACGCGGGCGGCGTCTCGGTGTGGGTGATGACGACGGCTGACGGCGTCAGGCGATAATTCGCGAACGCCAGCGCGCCCTGGACATCGAGTTCGAACCGGCTTTGCGCCTTGTTGTCGCGAACAGATGCTCCCGCCATACCCTGAATTCTCCAAAAACGATTCCTTCGGCTCATTTAGGGGCGTGAACCCGCCGATGCAAACCTGCGACCAAGCGGATGACGCATGCTGGGCAGGGTTTTCATGATTGTCTTCAATCGGGTCAGATTAGCTTATAAGCCCGGGAGGCGCATGCGGTTGCCTTATCGCCGATCGCAGCGCTTCTGATCCGGAGAGCGTCATGACGAGCCAAAAGGGCCCCAACATCAAGAAGAAGCAGAAATGCAAGAATTGCGAGGGCAAGGGTTTGCTGAAGAAGGGCGACAAGGTGGTAAAATGCCAGCGCTGCGGCGGAACCGGGCTGCGGTGAGGATGCTGCGGTCGCGCGGGCGCTAGAACCGGCCTTCGTCGGGAATATTCAGCACCACGCCGCACGCCTTGCAATGCACGGCATCGCTGTCGTGGCGCTGCAGGCCGCAGGACGGGCAGGGAAATCTCACCTTGTTGGGGCTCAGCAGCGCGCGGGCGAGATTGAAGAACAGGGTGACGCCGAAAATCATGATGACGACCGAAATCAGGCGGCCGACCGTGCCATGCAGGGTGATGTCGCCGAACCCGGTGGTGGTCAGCGCCGTGACCGTGAAATAAAGCGCGTCGGCATAATTGGTGATCTGGTCGTTGCGGAATTTCTGGGTCTCGTAAACGATCGCGGTCATCACGAAGATGAAGACCGCGAGGTTGGTGACGGCGAAGATCACCTCTTCATTGCGCAGGAAGAACGAGCTGTCGGCGCGCAGGCGAACCAGCATCTGATAGTCGCGCAGCAACCGCAACGTTCGTAGAATCCGAAGAAAGCCGCCGGCTTCGCCGGCCAGCGGCGCGAGAAACGAGACGATTGCAACCACATCGGTCCAGGTCGAAAAACGGGTGAATTCGCCCAACCGATGCCGGCTAACCAGCAGTCGCGCCGCGAAATCGGCCAGGATCCCGAGGCCGAACAGGACGTCGAGCGTCTCGATGATCTGGCTTGAGGGCAGGAACGAGGTCGCGATGATGAAGAGCACGGTGACGATGTCGAACGCCAGCAGGGCATAGCGGAAACGGACGCCGCTCGGCGTTGCGCCCTCGTAAAGCTGACGGATACCGGTCTTCAGGGAAGCGAAGGTCATGGCGACATCTACATCCGTTTCGGACTATTATTGCAATCGCGGATCGGCGAAGCATCGTTGGGAGATTTGCCATGAAGAAACTTTCAATTTCGGAGCCGTCCACGTGATCGAACCCGTACCCGCGTCCGCGCCCCCTGGCGGCATCCAGCGGATGTCCAACAGGGTGATGAACCTCGCTCATATGCTGACGCAGAATGCCCGCCGGCACGGCGACCGCCCCGGCTTCATCTGGGGCGAGCGGTCCTGGAACTGGCGCGAGATCGACGGCCACGTCTCGGCGCTGGCGGCGGCACTCGGGGCAAATGGAATCGTCAAGGGTGACCGCATCCTGGTGCATTCCAAAAACTGCGACGAGATGTTCTGGTCGATGTTCGCGGCGTTTCGGCTCGGCGCGGTCTGGGTTCCGACCAATTTCAGATTGATGCCGGACGAGGTGGCCTATCTCGCGACCGCCTCCGGGGCCAAGGCGTTCCTCTGCCACGGCGATTTTCCGGAGCATGCCGCCGCGGTCGCAGCCGCGAGCCCGGCGCTCGCTTTTACGTGGCGGATCGGTGAGGGCGCTTTTGCCAAGAAATCGGTGGATCAGGTCATCGCCGCGCATGCAGGTGCCAAGGTCGAAAACACCGCCGTCGACTACAACGATCCCTGCTGGTTCTTCTTCACCTCGGGCACCACGGGGCGATCCAAGGCGGCGGTGCTGACCCATGGTCAGATGGCGTTCGTGGTGACCAATCATCTGGCCGATTTGATGCCCGCTACCACGGAGCGCGATGCGTCTTTGGTCGTCGCGCCGCTGTCGCACGGCGCCGGCGTGCACCAGCTGGTGCAGGTCGCGCGCGGGGTACCGACCATCCTGCTGCCGTCGGAGCGGTTCGACATCAACGAAGCGTTCCGGCTGATCGAAGTCTACCGCGTCACCAATATCTTTACCGTGCCGACCATCCTGAAGATGATGGTCGAGCACCCCGCGGTCGATCGATCAGATCATTCCTCGTTGCGCTACATCATTTACGCCGGCGCGCCGATGTACCGCGAGGACCAGAAGGCGGCGCTGACAAAACTCGGCAAGGTGCTGGTGCAGTATTTTGGACTTGGCGAGGTCACCGGCAACATCACGGTGATGCCGACCGAACTGCACGATGCCGAGGACGGGCCGCAGGCGCGGATCGGCTCCTGCGGTTATGAGCGCACCGGCATGCAGGTTTCGATCCAGGGCGACGACGGCCGTGAACTCAAAGCCTTCGAAACCGGCGAAATCTGCGTGATCGGCCCCGCCGTGTTCGCCGGCTACTACGACAATCCCGAAGCCAACGCCAAGGCCTTTCGCGATGGCTGGTTTCGCACCGGCGATCTCGGCCATCTCGATGATGAGGGGTTTGTCTATATCACCGGCCGCGCCTCGGACATGTACATTTCAGGCGGCTCCAACATCTATCCGCGCGAGGTCGAGGAGAAGATTTTGACGCATCCAGGGATCGGCGAGGTGGCGATCGTCGGCGTGCCGGATCCGGTGTGGGGCGAAGTCGGTATCGCCGTCTGCGTCGCGCGGGAAGGTTCGGCCACGGTGAGCGAACTCGAGCTCGCCACCTTCCTGGCCGCCAAGGTGCCGCGCTACAAGATGCCGAAGCGTTTTTTCTTCTGGGAGGCGCTGCCGAAATCCGGCTACGGCAAGATTCCGAAACGGCTGGTGCGCGACGAGCTGGAGGCGCGGGGGTTGCTCAACGCGGTCCAGCCGGCCGATGGCGGCCGCTGAGTGATGCGAACGATCAAACAGCCCGGCCCGCCAGTGTCCGAGCGCATACAGTGGGTCGAGGCCCGCGGCCGCGCCTTCTCCTTCACGCTGGAAGCCGGTGTGCCGCTGCTGGAAGCCGCGCGCCGCGGCTTTGCGGCGCAAGGTTTTGCCGGCGGCGTCCTGAACATCGCGGATGGGGCGCTCGGGCCCTTTGCCTATGTGATGCCGGCGCTGTCGAAGACCGGCGGCAACGCGGCGTTCTACAGCGACACCTTCCGGCCCGCCGGCGTGACGCGGCTGCGGACCGGCGCGATGACCTTGGGGCAGCGCGATGGCGCGCCGTTCTTCCATTGTCACGCGCTGTGGACGGAAGCCGATGGCCGTGCCGGTGGCGGCCATATCCTGCCGGAAGAAACCATGATCGCCGAACCCTTCGCGGTGCAGGCGTTCGGCATCGATGGTGCGATGTTTTTGGGAGAGCCCGATCCCGAGACTAATTTCAAACTGTTCGGGCCGGCGCCCACAGCACCTGCGAGTGCGGCAACAACCAGCCGCGCCTTCGCGCTGCGGCTGCGGCCGAACCAGGATTTTGCCGGCGCGCTGGAGGCGTTCTGTCGCGACCGCGGCATCACCCAGGCGAAGCTGCACGGTGGCGTCGGCAGCACCATCGGCGTGCGCTTCGCCGACGGCCGCATCGTCGAGCCGTTCGCAACCGAACTCGCGATCCGCGCAGGCGTCATCGCGGCGAGGACAGGCGGGGCGCTCGAAGCGGAGCTGGACATTGCCGTCGTCGACTACACCGGCGGCCTCGCCGAAGGCCGGCTCACGCGCGGCGACAATCCGGTGCTGATGACGGTGGAGTTGGTGCTGGAAGTGACTGGCGACGCCGGATCGTAGCCCCGATTGGGATAGCGGCGGCGGTCGCGGCGTTGGCTCCCAGCAAAACATCGAAAACAACCCCGTGCAACGATAGCCAATTTTCTAAATTCAGTACTATCATACCCAAAAGCGCCAAGTCGAGTAGATGGTCTGACTTCCAAAGCGCCGATGTTCCGGTTATGTTCCGACGTCCTTTGGAGAGGAAGAGATGGCCTCCAGACGAAGCCGCCCGATCAATCTGCCGGCGCCGTACCTCCGGCGCATCTGGCTCGATCCATCGCGCATCGCCGACCGCGCGGCCTATCCGTTCTGCCTGCTGTTCCTGAGCGATGATTTCGAGCTGAGCTTCGACCGCTCGATCACCATCATCGTCGGCGAGAACGGCACCGGCAAATCCACCTTGCTCAAAGGCGTCGCGGTGCTGGCCGGGTATGACGAAGCCGGCGGCGGCAAGGGTTACAGGCCGGTCGATCATTCCGGAGCCGTGGAGGCGATGGGCGGCCAGCTTTCCAGCGCGTTTCGCGCCAGCTGGATGCCAAAGGTCACCAATGGCTGGTTCTTCCGGGCCGAGAGTTTTTTCTCCGTCGCCAGATATCTCGACGAGGCCGGCAGCCCCTACGCGGATTTTCTCTCCCATTCGCACGGCGAAGGATTCATGCGCTTCTTCGAGGAGCGCTGCCAGCGCCAGGGCATCTACATCTTCGACGAACCGGAATCCGCACTGTCGCCCTCGCGCCAGATGGAATTCCTGAAGCTGATGCGGCGGATGAAAAATTCCGGCCATTGCCAGATCATCATGGCCACGCATTCGCCCATGCTGATGGCGTATCCGAACGCGCGGCTGTTGCGGCTGTCTAAGCGCGGGTTGGAGCCGGTGACCGTCAAGGAGACGGATCACTACAAGGTCATGCGGGAGTTTTGCGATGATCCGGCGGGGTTTGTGGAGGCGGTGATGGAGGAGTGGACACCTCGCCGTCGGGAAGCCGATCGGTTCTGATAGCGCAGTCTGCAGGAGGCATTTGCGGCCAATCGCGCCGACGAAGACATCGTTGAAACAAAGTATGTAGGATGGGTGGAGCGAAAGAGGCGGGGCGCCCGCCTCGATAGCGATACCCATCAGTTGCAGTTTTGCGAAGATGAAGATGATGGGTTTCGCGAAGGGCTCAACCCATCCTACGGGCTTCGTTGCATCTTGCAGGGAAAGATAAGGCGACCAGCCGGTGTCGTCCTCAATGAGGTCGACGGGACTTCGGCCGCGTAGCGGCCTTCATGGATGAGTTCGATGGTTCTTCGAGTCATCACATGTTCCGTCGGATTGAGAACGAGCCCGTAGGACGCGGGTATGTGGTGATCGAATAGAGATTGCACATTTTTCTGCATTCAACCTTGTCACCGGTCATTTCATCAGTTTGAATACTTCCTCAATTTTGGGACTTTAGGAATGCAGAAGAGGATATTTCTCAGCTACCGCCGGGACGACAGTGCCGGCCAAAGTGGGCGCATACGCGACCGATTGGTGCGCGATTTTGGCGACGATTACCTATTTATGGATGTGGATGGCATTCCGCTCGGCAGTGATTTCGTTGCGCGATTGAACGACGAGGTTGCAAAATGCGACGTACTCTTAGCGGTTATTGGAAGGCAATGGATTGATCTGCGCGACGCGAGCGGTCAGCGTCGTGTAGACAACCCAAATGATTTTGTGAGAGTCGAAATAAGCGCGGCTCTTCAACGCGATATTCCATTGATACCACTTCTACTCGACGGGACAATAATTCCTGCTCGCGAACTGTTGCCGGATGATATCAAGGGCCTTTCCAGCCGCAATGCTCTTGATGTCAGGCATTCAGCCTTTCACGCTGATATGGACCGCCTTGTTAGCGAACTAAAACAACTCTTCCGCACGACCGAAACCTCCTCAATTCCGATATACTTAGTTGCGCTCTTGTTCGGCACGCTAGGCGTGATATCCGGCTATACATCTGACTTTCTATTTTCAAAGCTGACTGCAGAACTGCTACGGGTCTGGTATCCGGACGGTGAGGCTCGAACAATACCGATGCCGGCAAATGTGTTCAGATTTCTAACCGTCACCCATTCGTACACTTTGATCGCCAGTTGTTCTTCACTGGTAGCAATCGTGCTTTTCAGAAATACTAAGAATTTGTTTTGGCCGAAACAGGGTACGGCTATTGGCTTTTTCTCGTACTCAATAACTATCGTAGCTGGCTACTATTTCTACAGTAATATTCCTGCTGGCTTGAGTCCCACGATGGCGGGCACGTTGTTCTGCTTGACGACTTTAACAGTTGGCTTGGCGTCCGCGTATTTCATGAGGCGATTGAGGAACGAAAATTATTAGTAATGGCGGATGATTTCGTCTACTCCGCCGCCTCAACCCCGCGCTTCTTCCTGCCGTTCCCCGCCTTCGCCAGCACCGGCCCCAGAAACTTCCCCGTATAGCTCCGCGGCGCCTTCACAATGTCTTCCGGCGGACCCCAGGCGACAATCTCGCCGCCGCCGTCGCCGCCTTCGGGGCCGAGGTCGATGACCCAGTCGGCGGTCTTGATCACTTCGAGATTGTGCTCGATCACCACCACGGTGTTGCCCTGCGATACCAGCTCGTGCAGCACCTCCAGCAGCTTCTTGACGTCGTGGAAATGCAGCCCGGTGGTCGGCTCGTCCAGGATGTAAAGCGTGCGGCCGGTGGCGCGCTTGGACAGTTCTTTTGCCAGTTTGACGCGCTGGGCTTCGCCGCCGGACAGCGTCGTGGCCTGCTGGCCGACATGGATGTAGTCGAGGCCGACGCGGTGCAGTGTTTTAAATGTTTCGCGGACGCGGGGGACTGCCTTGAAGAACTCGGCGGCTTCCTCGACGGTCATGTCGAGCACGTCGGCGATGCTCTTGCCCTTGAACAGCACTTCGAGGGTTTCGCGGTTGTAGCGCTTGCCCTTGCAGACGTCGCAGGTGACGTAGACGTCGGGCAGAAAGTGCATCTCGATCTTGATGACGCCGTCGCCCTGGCAGGCCTCGCAGCGGCCGCCCTTGACGTTGAAGGAGAAGCGGCCG
>JBBQUA010000117.1:0-15761 GCA_038212905.1 Hyphomicrobiales bacterium | reverse complement strand
CTCGGCATCGTGACATTTCTGTCAGGACCCGCCGCCGACAGCTTCGGCGTACCGGCCCGTAACGGCGGCCAGTTCGTCATCGACCAGTTGAACAAGGGCGCTGCCCCCGCTCCTTACCAGAAGGTCGGCTTCGGCGGGATGAAGATCGAGCCCGTGATCATCGACGAGAATGGCGGCGCCACCAAGCAGGTTCAGGAATTGCGCAATCTCTATCAGCGCGACAATGTCGACGTCGTGCTGGGCTATATCGGTTCCGGCGACTGCCTCGCCGTGGCGCCGATCGCGGAAGAGTTGAAGAAGATGCTGGTCTTGATGGACTGCGGAACGCCGCGCATCTTCGAGGAAAACAAATACAACTACGTGTTCCGTACCGCCGCCCACGCCACGATGGATAACGTCGGCCTTATCAGGTACATGAAGTCCAAGAACATCAAGATGGACACGCTTTCGGCCATCAACCAGGACTACGCCTGGGGTCAGGATAGCCGGGCCGATTTCGTCGCCGCGGCGGGACAACTCTATCCCAACGCCAAGCTTGCGATCGATCTGCTGCCGAAATTCGGCGCCGGCCAGTACGGCACCGAAATCTCTGCTCTGGTCGGCGCCGGCTCGGACGTCGTCTATTCGAGCCTGTGGGGCGGCGATCTGCAGGCTTTCATCCTGCAGTCCGCGCCCCGCGGTTTGCCCAAGCGCAGCCAGCTCGTATTCAGCGCCGCCGATCACGTGCTGCCGCCGCTCGGTGACAAGATGCCTGACGGCACCATCATCGGCGCGCGCGGCGCCTACGGCCTGATGTCGCAGAAATCGCCCCTGAACGATTGGCTGTTCAAGGGGTATGAGGCGGCCAACAACGTCTACCCGGTGCAGGCCGCCTATCGCATGACGCAGGCGATCCTCGGACTGAAGGCTGCTGTCGAAAAGGCGATGGCCAAGAACGGCGGCAAGAAGCCCTCGACCGACGAGTTGGTGGCGGCGATGACCGGGCTCGAATGGCCCTCGCCCGGCGGGCTCATCCAGATGAAACTTGCCGACGGCCATCAGGCTATCCAGCCGATCGCCTTCAGCCGCACAAAATACAATCCTGATACGAAGCGGGTCGATCTGGTCGATATCCAGTATTTTGCGGCCGAATGCGTCAATCCGCCCGCAGGCGTAAAAGCACTGGACTGGATCAAGGGCGGCATGCAAGGCGCCAAGTGCGACTGATCGAGTGCCACTGACGGACACCTACACCTGAACGAGGGTTGAAGCGGCGCGGGTGCGAACCTCGCGCCGCTGCCTTCTCGCCGCATGGCGGCAGCCAATCCGCCTACTCGCCGTTTCCTCCGCATTTCCAGCCCCTGCAACGTCCGGCACGAAACACACACACATGAACTTCTTTCTGACCATTGTGCTCGACGGGCTGATTCAGGCGTCCTGGCTTTTCATCGTTGCCCTCGGGTTGACGTTGGTATTCGGCGTGTTGAAAATTCTGAACATCGCCCATGGCAGCTTCTACGCGCTCGGCGCCTATATCGCGGCGACCGCGGTGACCATGGTGGCGGCGCAGGGCCTTCCGCCCAGCGTCGGCTTTGTCGCAATGCTGGTCTCCGTTGCCTTGATCGCGTCGATGCTCGGCCTTCTGCTCGAGCGCGGCCTCCTCAGGATGTTCTATGGCCGCGACGAGGTGGTGTTGCTGCTGGTGACCTATGCGGTGTTCCTCATCCTGGAGGACCTCACCAAGCTGATCTGGGGTGTCAATCCGATCTACGCGACACAGCCCTACGAGCTGTTTGGCAATGTCGCCTTCGCGGGCCTTTATTATGTCGGCTACGATCTGGTGTTGATACCGGTTTCAGCCGCCATCGGGCTGGCCGTCTGGTTTGGCCTCAACCGCACCGTCATTGGCAAGATCGTGCTGGCCGTGATCCACAATGAGGAAATGAGCCTCAGCATGGGCGTGAGGGTGAACCGGGTTTACGCGGTCGCCTTTGCCTTCGGCGTACTGCTCGCAGCCCTCGCTGGCGCGCTAACCGCGCCCAAGATCTCGATGCAGCCGGGCCTCAGCTCGGATGTCATCATCCTGAGTTTTGCCATCGTGGTCATCGGCGGATTGGGCAGCGTCGAGGGTGCGGCTGTTGGCGCGGTCCTGGTAGGGCTTGCGCGCGCGGCGTCGGTGCACCTGATGCCGCAGGCCGAGCTGTTCATGATCTATCTGATCATGGCTGGCGTGCTGATGTTTCGGCCCGAGGGCCTGTTCAAACGCGAGACGGCAAGGCGCATCTGATGAAGCAAGGTCTGCACCCCCTCGTCATGATCGCACTGGTGGCAGCCGTAACGCTGTTCGGCCGCGTACTGCCGACCTGGACGCTGTCGCTTGCCACCATCGCTGCTTCCAATGCCCTGATCGCGCTTGGCATCGTGGTGCTGGCGCGCACCGGCAACGTCTCGTTCGGCCAGGGCCTGTTTTTTGCGGCGGGCGGTTATGGCGTGGCGCTGATCGCCAACGCCTGGGGCGTTACCGACGCGGTGGCGCAGGTGATCATCGGCGCCGTCTGCGGCGGCCTGCTCGGGCTGGTGATCGGCCCTCTGATCGCCCGCTACACCGGCATCTTCTTCGGCATGCTGACGCTGGCGCTGTCGATGGTGTTCTATGGCGTGCTGGTCAAGACCAGCGCGCTCGGCGGTTCCGACGGATTCAACGTAGGCAGGCCGAGCCTGTTCGGCATGGTGTTCACCGATCCGCGCGAAGCGGATTTCATGCTCTATGCGGTCTCGATTGTCACCACCGGGTTCGCCGGCATCGCCGCGACGATACTGTTCCGCTCCGAACTCGGGCTCGCTAGCCTCGCCGTTCGCGAGAACAATCTTCGCGTCGAATATCTGGGCATTTCCGCCAACCGCGTTATCACCATCAACTTCGTCATTGCGGCCGTGTTCGCCGGCGCCAGCGGCGCCTTTGCCCTGATGGCGCAACGTCACATCGACCCGCAATTCGCCTACTGGACCACCTCGGGCGAATTCGTGTTCGTGGCAGTGCTGGCGGGATATCAGAGCGTCGCCGCGGTGTTCGTCGCCTCGATGGCGCTGGAGCTGGTTCGTTCGTTCTCGAACCTGTATATGCCCAACACCTGGCAACTCGTGCTCGGCGTCTTCCTGTTGGGTGTCATCCTGTTTCTGCCCCGCGGCATCGGCTCGCTCTGGATAAGGGACAGGCGGCAGAAGCATCGGGCCACAGTGGCAACACCGATCACGATCGAAAAAGAGGCGGCGCGGTGAGCCCGGTCCTTTCGGTGCACGCAGTCGAAAAGCGCTTTGGCGCGGTAGTCGCCGCCGACGCCTTGAGCCTCGATATCGTGGCCGGTCAGCGGGTCAGCCTGATCGGCGCTAACGGCGCCGGCAAGACCACCTTCGTCAACATGGTCACCGGTTATCTCAAGCCCGACACGGGCTCGATTGCGCTGGAGGGAATGGATATCGGCGGGCGCTCACCACGCCACGTGGCCCGCCTCGGCATCTCCCGCTCGTTCCAGATTCCACAATTGTTCATCGAGCTCACGGCGGCCGAAAACCTCGCGGTGGCGATCTCCGGCATTCGCGAGCAAGCGCCCTCGTTCTTTTCGCCGGCAGAGGCGCATGGCCGCCGCGACAAGGCGCTCGAATTGCTCGGTCGGTTCGGGCTGGCCGAGATGGCCGACCGGCCCATCTCGGAGCTCGCGGGCGGCGTGCGCAAGCTGGTCGACATTGCCATGGCGCTGGTGCGCCGGCCGAAATTGCTGCTGCTGGACGAGCCGACTTCGGGCGTTTCCGCAGAAGAGAAATTCGCCACCATGGACCGCGTGATCCAGGCCGTCGCGCCGGATGCCGCGACCATCGTGTTCGTCGAGCACGACATGGAGATCGTCAACCGTTACGCCGACCGGGTGGTGGCGTTCTACCAGGGGCGCATTCTCGCCGACGGCGACCCCCGTCTTGTGCTGAAGGATCCGGAAGTGCGCCGCTATGTCACCGGGGGCGCGCAATGAACGCTGCGACCCCACTGCTCGATATCGACAATTTGGCGGTCGAGATCCAGTCGATGCCGGCGCTGCGCGGCTTCTCGATGCGGGTGACGCGGGGCGCCATGGTCAGCCTGGTCGGTCGCAACGGCGCCGGCAAGACCACGCTGATGCGCTCCATCATGGGCCACCTCAAGCCGGTGCAGGGAGCCATCCGGTTCGAGGGCGCCGATCTGGCCGCGTGTCCGCGCCACGCCCGCGCCGCGCTTGGAATCGGTTATATGCCGGAGGATCGCTGTTTGGTGCCGCAACTGACGGTCGAGGAAAATATCCTGTTGCCGCTGTGGGTCGCTGAGCACCTCGACCGCAAGACACGGCTCAACTTCGTCTACGAGGTGATCAGCGAATTGACCGAGATGCGCCACCGCAAGGCGCTGTTGTTGAGCGGCGGCCAGCAGAAACTGGTCGCGTTGGGCCGCGCACTTGCGATCGGCACCAAATGTCTCCTGCTCGACGAGCCGTTCGAGGGAATCGCGCCTGCGCTTTCGGAGCGGCTGTCCGAGGTGCTCGCTTCGCTGAAGGGCAAGGACCTCACGCTGCTGATGTCGCAATCCGACATGAACCATTCGCGCGGGCTGATCGACGTCGAATTCACGATCGAGCGCGGTGCCAACCTCGCCACCGGATAGCCGGCGCTCCCGATTTCGGGCGCATGGCCATCACGGGTCAATCGCCGTTGTTGCCCGATCCCGCTTCGGCCAGTGCCTGCAACGGCCCGGCATTCAGCACGACGATGGCGCCGTGTTCGAGACGCACCCATTTGCGATCGGCCCAGACCCGCAGCTGTTTGTTGATGCTTTCCCGGGTCATGCCGACCATTTCGCTGATTTCCTGCTGGGTCACGGCGATGGTCCGGCCGCCAGGTGCAAGCTTGTGTTTTTCGGTCAGACGAAGCAGCGCGCTGGCCAATCGACCCGGCAGGTTTTGCAGGATGATCTGCTCGACCTGTTCGCTGGTCCAGCGCAGGCGCGTGCACAACAGCTCGATGAATTTCATCGCCAGCGCCGGCTGGCTCTTCAGAAACGGAATGAATTCGCGGCGGTCGATGATGAAAAGCTCGCAACTGGTATTTGCCGTGGCGTCAGCCGACCTGACCTGCCCATCGAGCACCGTCATTTCTCCGAAAATCTCGCCGGCGCCGATCAAATTCAGAATCGCGCTGCGGCCGTCGATGGAAGAGATGCTGATCTTGACGGTGCCACTGATCACCGCAAACATGCTGGTGCCTGGATCACCCCTGGAAAAGATCGGCGCGCCGCGCTTCAGCGTGGAGTGCTTGGCGTAGCGGCAGAGCTGATCGAACGCCTCGGGTTCAAGATCGCAGAAGATCGGATGCTTGCGAAGCACCGACAATTTGCTGCTCGGAACCTCGCGAGCTTCCCCCGTCTTGTCCTGAGGCACGCCGGTCACGACCATCTGATACTTTGCCCATCAACGGCGGGTCGTGCTGAATACAAGGCTAGACGAAAGCAATAATCCGCCGCGCCGCGATATATACTCCGGCGGACAGGCCACGGCAAGAAAGGCCCCGATTAAACCGAGGCCTTTCAAGAAGATACTCGCCAAGGATGCGACGATTAATGGAACAATTTTAAATAAGTGAAAGGACTGGATGCGTGGCGCCGGAGAATATCAATCCCGTGGCCTCCGACCGGTCCATGCGGGCCTCGGCCATCATTTCAACTCAGGATTGGGACAAAGCATGTGGAGTCCGATGTAGATGATCCCGTTGTGGGCAAAAACCTTCACGATCAGGTCGTGGGTCGCGTCAACATTGTCTCCGACCTTCAGTAGCATCGGCAGTGGGGAAGCAGATTTGAGATTAGCCGAAACGATTTCGGTGAGGCGGCGGCGCACCGGTTCTGAGATTTTGCCGGAATCCTTCTCCCAATCCTTAAAGTCCTCCGGCTTTGGCAAAAAGTATTTGATGAACTTTCCAAAACTATAGGGGCCGTGCTCCTTTTCCAGCTCTGCAAACTTACTGGCCGCCAAGGCTATGTTGTCTGGGCCGAGCATCTGGTTGATGATTTGTTCAAATGTTCCACTATAAGGCGCAAAGGCCATCATTCACTCCCATGGTAACGCGGCTGAATATGCCGTGGCTACAATATGTCATAAATCCGATAGCTTGGTGAGAGCTGCCTTAGCACGTTCCAGCTGCATAGTCATTTTCGACTTGTCGAACAGCTCGATGGCCTGGGCGAGTTCGTCTTGCGCTTCGGACTTCCTGCCCGAAGCTGCCAGCAGTTGGGCTAGCGTACCTTTCGCCATCCCCAGCAGGGGCCTGCTTTCGAGCCGGGTTGCCAGTTCGATCGCTCGCTCAAGTTGGGCCATGGTTTCCGCCACGGCGGGGGCGCCTTGAAGACTAGAAATGAGAGCTTGGGCAAAAGCGGCCAAGGCTTCAATCCCATGATAACCTTTTTGCTTTGCTCCCGCTTGGCAGGCTCGGGCGACTTCCAATCCGCGGGAGATATCGCCTTGTTGTGCGTACGCCGAAGCAAGATAGACCGGTGCCAGCATCGCGCTACTCGCGTGGCCGAGCGCCTCAGCCTCCTCCTTTGCTTTCAACAAGATGTCTCTGGCTTCGGTGGCGTGTCCTTTCTGCAAATGGAGATTCCCAAGCGCGCACAGCACCAAGGGCAAGAACAGACGGACCTCACTCTCGCGCGAGAGGAACGCTGCTTCATCTAGCGTTCCTTCCGCCTCCTCAAGATCGCCGTGACCCAGCTGAACAAGGCCGCGCCCATAAAGGGCCGCGATAATGTCGTAGGGTCGATCGTTGCTCTTGGCGAGGTCGCTTGCCAGCTGGGAGCTTTGCTCGGAATTGTCGTACTCGCCAGTCGACACATAGACGAGAGCTTTCATCATATGACAGAGCACGAGAAGGCTCGACCCCGTCGTTCCCGGCGGAACGTTTTCCGGTGCACCGGCCAGCCGCATACTGGCCCGGTTTAAGAGCAGCTCTGCGTCCCGATATCGACCGGAGATGAAATATGCCTGACCGAGCACATATTCGGCATAGCCGAGCCAGGCGGTGGCGGCCAAGCTGTTAGCCAGTGCGACAGCCTGTTCTGACGCCGTGACGGCCTCAACGGGCGCCCCGTAGAAATTCAGCGCCACCGCCTTGGCGACGATCGACGCTAGTCGTCGCTCTTCATCCCTGATTTTCACGGAACGGGCTTCCGCATCGCGGCAGAGGGCGAACCATTGCTCCATGCTTCCCAGCGGAGCAAACGCCATCCTGGCCTCGATGCGCAAATCGATCGCCCGCTGCTCACGCGCCGTCGAGGCCGGTTGCTTGTCGACTGCGTCCATTGCCATCTGGAAGTATTCTGTTGCATCGCGGAATGCAGATCTGGCCAAGGCCTTTTTCGCCGCCATGTATCCGTATTGGTCTGCTTTCGCCCAGTCCTGCGCTTTGACGGCATGGTGACACAATGCCTCGGCGACCTCCTCCTGGTGACCACGGGCACTCGCTTCCAGCGCCGCCAATATCCGGCGGTGCAGTTCCTCCCGTTGCGGACGGAGGATCGAATCGTAGGCAACCTCGCGAATGAGATCGTGCGCGAATTCGTATTCGGGCGAAGCCAGCCACCGGGACTCGACGAGAAAATCCAGTATCTCCAGCGACCAAAGCCGGCTTTGCAGCTCAGCGGCCGGCATGCCGGTCACGGCCGTCAGCAAGGAGGGCGGGATGCGCGGTCCGACCACGGAAGCGAGCTGGAGCAGCGCCTTGTCCTGCTTCGGCAAGCGATCGATGCGGGACGCAATGACCCCCTGCACCGTGGGAGGAATTTCCAGCGCTTCCCAGGGGGTGTTGGCGGCAAACCGGCTGTCGGCGTCGAGCAGGCCGCGATTGAGGAGTTGCCGCGCCACCTCCTCGATGAAAAGCGGAACCTGGCCGGTGTGGCGAAGGATGTGACCCTTGAGCGCGTCGAGACCCGGCCCGTCGCCGAGCAGATCGTCAAGCAGGGCATTTGCCGGGGCGATATCGAGCGACCGCAGCCAGATCCGGCGCACATCCAGCCGGGCCAGCCATCCCGGGGGGTCTTCCGTCCGCCATGTCAGCAGCACCAGCAGCGGATGGCCTGCCGTCAGCGACATCAGGGCTTCGATCGCGGTTTCGCTTTGGCCGTCGATCCAGTGAAGGTCTTCAAGAAGCAGGATGGTCGGCCGCGTCGCGATCACCCTGCCGACCGCATGGCGGACGGCATCGATGATCGCACGGCGGCGCAACAGGGGTTCGAGATCGTTCCAGCGGCTGTCCGTAACCGGCTGGTCCAGAACCGAGCAAAGCGCGGCCGGCCAAAGATCGGAATGCACAGCCGCCGGCCCTTCGGGCAGGTCAGGTTGATCCGCCGGCCCCGCATTGGCCACCTGCAGCGCGCTCTGGAGCAGCTTCTTCAGCAATGCATACGGCACGGCCTGCTCCAGCGGGTTGCCTTCCGCCTCCAGCACTTGCCAGCTGTTCTCCCGCAACGCACCGACGAATTCGTGGGCGATGCGGGATTTCCCGATGCCGGCCGTCCCCACCAGCGCGACGATCCGTCCGGACGAACCGGCCTCCCGCGCCGCGCGCTCGAGCAGGGAAATCTCTTCGGCGCGTCCGACAAACGACGAAAGCCCTTTGGTCGAGCGGGCGCGCCAACGGGTAAGCCCGCTGATTTCGACGAGTTCGTAGCAGGGAACAAGCGCAGAAAACCCTTCCAGCCGCCTAGGGGGTAGCGCGTTGAAAGTCACCAGGCCCGCGGCCAGGCTCTGGCAGGATTCCGACACCAGGATTTGTCCGGCTTGCGCGGCATTTTCGAGCCGCTTGACCAGATGGACCTCGGGGCCGCCCGCTTCATAGATCGAGGAGAAGTCGGCCTCGATCACGTGGGCGACGACATAGCCGGAATGAACTCCGACCCGCACCTGAAGCGCCGGGTCGTTCAAGAGCTTGACCCGGCGAACCAGCTCGACCGCCGCGTGACAGGCCATGACGGCGTGATTGTCATCGGCATACGGGGCGCCAAAAAGCGCGATCAGCCCGTCGCCGCCTTCCTTGCTGACGATCCCGCGGTTGCGGCGAACGGCGGTGCGCATCGCAATCAGCGCCGGCTCGAGCCGGGAAATCGCCGCCTCGGGGTCCAGCTCCGAGATCAAGTCGGTCGAGCGTTGCAGATCGGCACAGAGGACCGTGAGATATTTCCGCTCGCCGGCAATGCGGCTCCGAACTTCCGCGGTCGCCGGAGAAGGCTCGGGCACGACCGCGCCGCAGGACGAGCAATACGCGTCACCGGCCTTCAGGGTCGACTGACAAACCTGACAACGCACCCTCGGCTCTCCCATCACCCGGATTCAGATTAGCGAAAGATCATGGCCGAACAAGCATTTGCAGCTGCCTTTTGCGAATGACGGGGGGTGGGCAAGCAAGGCGTGGGATGGGATTATTGGAACGAGGTGATTGGGTGACGATTTCAGCGGAGGGAATTATCGCCTGTAGTAGCGGTCGACACCTATCACATCCACAGGATGCGACGCGGAATCAAACCCACCGCGAACTTGGCTGCGCGCAAGGCGCGCAGCTCTATCGCAGCGGCGGCGGCCGCCGGAGCTATAGCTCATGAGCGAATCCAGGATGGACCACCGGTTGCTGATCGCAGCCAGCGGTCCTATTCCCGGGCGATCCCCATCTCTTTAATCACGCGCGCATATTTGGCGAGTTGATCTCGCGTCATGCCGCGCAGTTCTTCGGCCGAGCTTCCGCGGACCGCAAAACCCAGTTCCTCGAGCTTGCGGCGAATCTCCGGATCGCCAATCGCTTTCAACACTTCAGCGTTCAGCCGCGCAATGATTTCCCTGGGTGTGCCTGCGGGCGCCAGAATTGCAAACCAGGAATTGAAGAAGAATCCGGGCAGGCCGGATTCCGAAACGGTCGGCACATCAGGGAATTGCGGCAACCTCTTCTCGGTGGTCACCCCGATCAGCTTGAGCGAACCGCCGCGCACCAACGCAGCGACGGTGCCGAGGCCCTGAAAGCCGACCGGAATCTGGCCTGCGGCGACATCGGTTGCAGCCTGCGTTGCGCCCTTGTAGGGCACATGGGTCAGCGATATCCCGGCGGCTGAGGCGAACATCGCCATTGCCAGATGCTGCGGACTGCCCGGACCACCGGAGCTATAGTCGATCTTGCCGGGAGAAGCCTTCGCCGCAGCGATCAGATCCGCCGCGTTCCTGTAGTTGGTCTGGTTGTTGGCGATCAGCCCCCACTCCACCGTCGCGACCAGCGACACCGGCTCGAAATCCTTCAGGATGTCCCAACGTATTTTGGACTGCAGATTGGGCACCATGGTCATGATGCTGTCGTTGAAACCGCCGATCGTGTAACCGTCCGGCTCGGCTCTGGCGACGGCCTCCGCGCCAATCAGCCCGGACGCTCCGGGTTGATTCAGGATCACGATCTGCTGGCCCATATTGTCGGCCATCTTCTGGGTCACGATCCTTGCCGCGACATCGACCGCACTGGCCGCCGCCAGCGGCACGATCATCTTGATCGGCCGCTCCGGATAGGCGGTTTGCGCGACGGCAGGGCCGCCCAAAAGGAGCGCAAGTGCCGGGACCAGCGAATGAAGCCAACGCATGCCAATTTCTCCCATGACAATCGGAAAGCGTTTTCCGGACAACCGGCCGCAATCCCTTGGGAAATGATTGCACTCTGGCCTCGGGATTGGCAATGCGCCGGCGAGATACCTGACGCGGATGGCCGGCACCAGCCAGACGTCACAGGAGCCCCGCACTGGCCGTCAGGCGCTTGTTGCTGCAAGCCCGCGGCGGGTCGTCGGAATCGAGCCTGCGGAACCATTGCATCCTAATGGATCGCCTCCGGTTGATGCAGATCAAGGACCATCGGCTTCGCGGCCCTATCAAGGTATGTCCGCCATAGAAAAGATCGGCCCACCATGCTGCGATTTGCCCTGCGTCAAGCCCTGGTGACACTGATGCTGACAGCACCGGCATTGGCGACCTCGCCCGCCGAGCAGCGCGGCAAGACCTTCGCGATGACCAATTGCGCACGTTGCCATTCGATCGACCGGGTAACGCCAAGCCCGCTCCAGATCGCGCCGCCCTTCCGCACCTTGCACAAACGTTACCCAATAGAGTCCCTCGCCGAAGCGCTCGCGGAGGGCATCGTTACCGGCCATCCGACCATGCCGCAGTTCCAGCTTGAGCCGGACCAGATTCATGATCTGCTGTCGTATTTGAAGACGCTGGAATAGCCCGTCGCAGCCAGGCGCCTGAAGCGGCAAATCATGCCAGTTGCATCGTCGCCGGTTCAAAGCTTGAGCTTGACGTTGCAAATACCGTGCTCGTGAGGATCGGCTTTGACTTCGAAGCCGAGGTTCCGGCACATCTCCAGCATCACGGTGTTCTCCTGAAGGACGTCGCCTGCGATTACCTTGAGTCCTTCTGACCTGGAATATTCGATGATCAGCTGCATCAATGCCCAGCCGAGCCCTTTGCCCTTGAGATCCGACCGCAGCAGGATGGCGTATTCGCCACTCTCGTAGATCGAATCCGAATGAATTCGAACGACGCCAAGCAGCTGCTCAGTGGTCTCGTCAACCGCGACGAAGGCCATCGCGCGGGCATAGTCGAGTTGGGTCAGCCGCGCGATGAATTCATGGGTAAACTCCTTCATCGGTGCAAAGAATCGCAGCCGCAGATCATGGCTGGTGATGTGTCGCAGGAATTCATGGATCAGCGGCTCATCCTCGGGGCGGATCGGGCGCACAAAGACCCGCCAACCGTCCTTGACCTCGAGGTGTCGCTGCCATTGCGACGGATAGGCCCGAACCGCAAAATTGCCGGAACCCGAGCCCTTGAACTTTCGCTCCACCGTGCCGACGGCGATGCGCGCATCGACCGCCAGTACACCGGCTTCGTCCGCCAGCAGCGGATTGATGTCCAGTTCGCGGATCTCTGGAATATCCGCCGCCATCTGCGCCAGCTTGACCAGGACCATCGCGACGGCGTCTGGCTTGACCGCAGGCACGTCCCGGTAGGCGGCTAACAGCCGCGAGACGCGGGTCTGCTCGATCAGATCACGGGCCAACTGCAGGTCGAGCGGCGGCAGTGCCAGCGACTTGTCGTTGATGATCTCGACCGCAGTGCCGCCTCGGCCGAACACGATTACAGTGCCGAAGGTCGGATCATCGGCGAAGCCAAGAATGAGCTCACGCGCCTTCAGCCGGACCACCATCGCCTGCACGATGACGCCGGATATTCGTGCCTCCGGACGAAGCACCCTGGCCCGCGACAGGATTCCGGCCGCCGCGTCCCGCACCGCCTCGGGGGTGGTAAGATTGAGAACAACGCCGCCGACGTCGGACTTGTGAACAATGTCTCGCGACATGATCTTGAGAACGACGGTAGCGCCCTGTGCGAAAAGCTGTGAAGCACAAGCAACCGCCTGCTCGGCATCGGCAGCCGCAAACGTCGGCACCATCGCAATCTCATAGGCCCCGAGCAGCAGCTTGACCTCGACCGGGTCGAGCCAGTGGCGACCATCGGCCAGCGCGCCCGCCACGATTGCGCGGGCAGCCTCGCTATCGGGCGCGAACTCGCCGGGCATCGCAGGCGGCACCTGCGCCAGCGCCGTCACGACCTCGCGATGCTTCACGAGGTGCATGAAGCCGCGTACCGCGTCGTCCTCGGTGGGGTAGTTCGGAATCCCGGCATCGTTCAGGATGTCGCCGATGTCCTGGCGCGCCCCGACCCAGACCGCAAGCACCGGCTTGGCCGAGCGGCGATATTTCTCACGGTACTTGCCGACCACAGCGGTTACGGTAGCGGCGATGTCGTCAGCCGAAGCGATCGCGGTCTGGACGTTCATCACCAGGACCGCATCATTGCTCGCATCCGCCAGCAGCACTTCGAGAGCCGCTGCGTAACGCTCGGGGCCGGCGTCGCCAACGATATCGACGGGATTCGATCCGGACCATGTAGGCGGCAATATCGCGTCGAGCTTCTGCCTGGTCTCAGGGCCGATCGCAGCGGGAATTCCTCCCAGATCGACAAGCCTGTCGACCGCCAGAACACCGATGCCGCCGCCATTGGTCAGGATTGCCAACCGCTTGCCCGGCGCCGAGTCGAGGCGGCCCAGCGTTTCGGCGCAATCCAACAACTCGCGCAGGTCGGATACCCGCAAGATGCCGGCGCGGCGGAACGCGGCATCGTAGACCGCATCCGAACCGGCCAGTGCGCCGGTGTGGGTTGCAGCCGCTTTCGCGCCCTGCGCCATCCGTCCGGATTTGACGACCACAACAGGCTTGATCCTGGCAGCGGCGCGCGCCGCGGACATGAACTTGCTGGCGTCCTTGATCGCTTCGACATAGAGCAGGATCGCCCTTGTCTTGCCGTCCATCGCGAAATAATCCAGCAGATCGGCGATATCGACATCGAGTTGGTCGCCGATGGAGACAATTCCGGAAAAGCCCACCGCACGCTGCGCCGCCCAATCCACCATGCCGGCGGCAATGGCGCCGGACTGGGAGATCAGCGCCAGACTTCCCGGATCTGGCATGTGCGCGGAGAAGCTGGCATTGAGGTTTGCGCCCGGCATCATGACGCCAAGACAATTCGGACCGATCAATCTCATTCCATGCTTGCGGGCTGCGTGTTCGGCCGCTTCCGCCAGAGATCCCGCACCATGGCCAAGCCCAGCGGTGATAATCAATGCGCCCGCCGCACCCAGTCTTCCTGCTTCATCGACCAGCCCCACGATAGCCGGCGCCGGCGCTGTAATCACCACAAGTTCAGGCACAAACGGTAATCTACTCAAACCGCCGACGCCACGAACGCCCTCGATCTCGGCATAGCGTGGATTCACGAGCCCAACTTCTCCCCGGAATTCCGCTTTGCGAATATTTTCGAGAATGGCGCGCCCAACCGATGCTCGCCGTGGACTGCCTCCGACCAGCGCGACCGACCGGGGCGAGAGCACATTTTGCAAACGATAGATTGACATCGGTTCAATTGCCCGGCTCGCGCCGGCCTGTGAGTTGTAAAGCACAACGCTCATGCGTGTGGCCGGGCCGCCCGACGCAACATCATACCCCGGCCCGGCGGTCGCGCGATGACTGTTTTGGCCCCGCAAGCGACAGGCGAACGTACGAGTCTATTGTTCGGTTCTATCAACACAACTTCGGCGAACTGATAAATGATCCCTTCGGCATGCATTTGATTGATGTCAAGGAAGCGCGCGCTCGCAGTCGTATGTATTCTTCCGTCCGCCCTATGGGTTCCCTCCGGGAAAGCAGACATGCGCGATGGTACGGTCGACACCCTGAACGGCTCCGCAGATGCAAAGGGTTGCGATCTCATCCCCGACTTCCACCCAGCCGCTTCCGGAACACCGGAGCGAAATCTGGAACGCTACCGAACTCGGATCGTTACTGGTGAAGCGGCTCAGGGCCGATAGCAAGAAACAGCATGCCGCCATCCCCAAAATCAGGCTATCGGTCCGCTGCCCGTACCAGAACGGCGCAACAACGCTGCGATTCAACCGCGCGACTGAATCTGGCGATGACGTGCGACACCGCATTTCGAGTAGTCGCGCGCCGTTATCTGGCGGATTTGACGGCAAGCCATGATGCGACCTGCAGAGGCGACCCGGTTGCCTTGCATGAAATGCGTATCGCGCTGACACACTTGCGTACGGCCATTTCATTCTTCTCGCCGATGGTTACGGACGCCAAGCGCACGCGAGTAAGGGCCGAATTGAAGTGGTTGAACGCCCATCTAGGCGTCGTGCGCGATCTGGACGTCGCGATAGAACGGCTTAAGGCAATCGACAAACGCCGGCCGAATGCAAAACCCCATTATCGGGACTGGACCGCGAAGCGCGCGGAAATTCACCGGGACCTGGCGCGTGCGCTCCGGTCGGTCAGATATCAACGTCTGATAAAGAGCACATCCGATTGGGTCGAGCGTGGACCTTGGTCGACCAGGAAGGGAAAGCAGGCCGCGCTGAATCGCGCTGCACCGCTCGCCACCTACAGCCTAAGCAAACTGGCGCGATGGCAGGAGAAACTTCTGAAGAAGAGCCGCAAGCTTCCGATGATGGGCACGAAGAAACGGCATCGGCTGCGCCTGCTGAACAAAAAGATGTCCGCTTCGATCGAATCTCTCGAATATCTGATTCCGGTCAGGAACTTTTCGCGGCAACAGACGGCGCTCAAGCACCTGCACAAGGCGCAAAAATCCCTCGGGCAATTGAACGACGATGCAAGAGGCCATTCGCTCGCGACCGCTCTGGAGCGTGAGGGCGTCCGGGTACCCAAGCAATTTTTTGGCCACCGACGCGAAAAACGACTGATACGGGAAACGGCTGCGACCTACCGGGAGTTGGCCGCGCTGGAGTGAGCAAGGCCAGCCGCGGTGCTCCCTATCAATTTCACGCGTTCGATAGTGATCGTGCCCTCCAAAACAAAAAAGGCCCGGTGGCCATCAGGCCACCGGGCGGGTATCGAAATCTGGGACGAAGCCGAACGTTTCCGCTCCTATCTGATGGATTTACGCCAATACAGTGTGTTCGGGTAACCCCAAGGATCAAGCGGTTGATACAGCCGGTAGCCGGCGCGAATAAAGTTGTTAGAAGAGGCGAGATTGGAGGTGGTATCCGAGATCACCGAACTCCATCCAACCTGCCGCGCCCGCGATTCAAGCGCGCGCATCAGGCGC
>JBBQUA010000116.1:0-15826 GCA_038212905.1 Hyphomicrobiales bacterium | reverse complement strand
CAGCACGCAGGGCCGGCCTTTTGTCTCGAAGCCGGCCTCCAGCACATGCATGCGCAGGCCGTTGATGCCCTCGACGAAGCGCGAGCGGATGCCGGGAGGGAGGGGGATCTCGGGGAGATCGGTAGTGGTGTTCATATCCGCTCACTCGAATTGCGAGCGCTCCACTTACCCTCCCCTGGAGGGGAAGGGTCGGTTCGCATGGAGCGCAGCGACGTGCAAACCGGGGTGGGGTGACGGTCTCTCAACTTCGGCGCCGTTCGAAACGAGAGACTGCCACCCCACCCCGCCGCTCATTTCATTCGCGTCGACCCTCCCTCTCCGGGGGAGGGTAAGGGTCAGCGCGCTTCGCTTATCTCAGCTCGGGAACGTGCAGCTGTTCTCTTCCTTGGTCGCCGCAATCACTTCGAGGTCTTCGTTAGCTGCCGGCACTGCCGGGCTGGACGCGAAAATGTCCCACTGGTTCTTGATCTTGTCGGCGGGCAGTGCGGTGACGGCGTACATTTCGTGCATCAACTGATGATCCGAGGCGCGGAAATAGCCTTCCCGCGTCTTCAGCACATCGAACTTCGCGCCCTTCTCGAAGTGCTCGATGATCTTCGGCGATTCCGCTGATTTCAGGTCGTTGATGGTCTTGGCCACGATCTTGGTGGCGACGTAATCGCCCCAGGCCTGGTTTTCCGGCGGCTTCTTGTACTTGTTGGTGAAGGCGGTGACGAACGCCTTGGAGCCGGGGGTATCGAGCAGATGATGCCAGACCACCGGCCAGGTGCCGACGAAGTTGCCCTTGCCGGCCGCCCAGGCCAGCGCGGTATCGAAGCCGAAGCCGCCGACCGGGAAGGTCAGGCCGAACTCCGCATATTGCTTGAGGAAGTTGGTGATCTGGTTGCCGGCGAGATTGATCACGACCAGGTCGGGCTTGGCCTCGCGGATCTTCAGCAAATAGGCGGAGAAGTCGGTGGCGTCGGTCGGCACCAGATCGTCGCCGGCGAAATTGCCGCCATTGGCTTCCATGAAGCGCTTCGAGACCTTCAGCAAGTCATGGCCGAAGGCGTAGTCCGCCGTCAGCGAGTACCACTTTTTGCCCTTGACCAGGCCGTCGCGCAGGAACGAGCGGCCGACGGTTTTGACGTACATCGAGTTCTGCGACTCGACGTGGAACATGTAGCGCTGGCAATCCTTGCCGCGCAGCGCATCGGAGTTGCCGCCGGTGTTGATGAACAGGGTTTTTGTGCGCGAAGCGACCTGCGCGATGGTCAGGCACGAGGCCGAAGAGATTTCGCCGATGATGCAGGCGACCTTGTCGCGCTCGATCATGCGCTCGGCCTTGGTCGAAGCGGTCTGCGGATTGACCGAATCCTCCTTCAGAAGCTCGACCTTGCGGCCCATCATGCCGCCAGCGGCATTGATTTCTTCCACCGCGAGATCAGCGGCCATCACGGCGTATTCGCCGAGCGGGCCAAGAAAGCCGGTGCGCGGCGTCAGATGGCCGATCTTGATGACATCGGCGGTCTGGGCGCGCAAAATCGCCGGCGCGGAGATTCCCGACACCAGGGCAATGCCACCGGCGGTCTTCAACAGGCTACGGCGCGTGAATTGATTTTTGTTGGACATCAGCCTTTATCTCCCTGGTGCGGCCGCGTGGGCTGCGGCTGTTTCTTCTTCCGGCAAGCGCGGCACGGTCCACTTGAGAAGCGGCTTTGCGTCGCTTGCCGTGATCTGTGATCACAGTTAGACTGGCAAAAGTCCGGGCCGTTGTCGAGTCCCCTCTCGAACATCCCGGGCGCATGGGGAGCCTTCCGTTGAATTTGCCCAGCGCGCTCAACCTGGTGGAACCGCTGGACCGTCAGACGCTGGGCGAGCGCGCCTATGCCAGGCTGGCAGATCTGCTGATGTCCGGGCGGCTGGCGCCGGGCGAGAAATTGTCGCTGCGCGCGGCGGCGGATGTGCTCGGCGTCTCCATCATGCCGGTGCGAGAGGCGGTGTCGCGGCTGGTCGCCGACAAGGCGCTCGAGGTGACGCCGAACCGCGCGGTGCGCGTGCCCCTGATGTCGGCGGCGCAATTTCGCGACCTCACCAAGGTGCGGATCGCCATCGAGGGCCATGCGGCGGCGCAGGCCGCCCTACACCATGACAGCAACAACCTCATGGGAATCGCGCGCGCCGAAGAAGCGATGCGGCTGGAAAGTGAGGCTGACGTGCCCGACCTGCCGCGCGCGGTCGAACTCAACAAGACCTTTCATTTCGCGGTTTACGCGGCGGCGCATTCGCCGATCCTGGTCGAAATCATCCGCGCGCTGTGGCTGAAAGCAGGGCCGGTGATCAATCTCGATCTCAGGGCCAATCCCGACCGGCTGGCGAAGGGCGACGCCATCCATTTTCACGCTGAGGTGCGCAAGGCGATCGAAGCCGGCAACAGCGCCGCGGCGCAGGCCGGAATTGCGGCCGACATCAAGGGCGCGGCGGATTTCATTCTTTCGCGTGGCGGACTTGCTGAGTGACAGGCTTTGCCGACTGACACCCTTCCTTCCAAACGACATTTCGGAGTGACCATGGATCTCGAACTCAAGGGTTTGCGCGTGCTGGTAACCGCCGGCGCCAACGGCATCGGGCGCGCCATTGCGCGGCGTTTTGCAGCCGAAGGCGCCAGGGTCCACACCTGCGACGTCGATGAAATCGCGCTGTCGGCACTGGCCGCGAGCGATCCGGACATCACATCGACGCCATGCGATGTTTCCAACCGCGCGGCCGTACAAAAGCTGTTCGCGGAAGCATTGGCAAACCTCGGTGGCCTCGACGTGCTCGTCAACAATGCCGGCGTTGCCGGACCGACGGCCAAGGTCGAGGAGATGAATCCGGAAGACTGGGACCGTTGCCTGGAAATCTGCCTGACCGGCCAATTCAACTGCACGCGTCTGGCGGTGCCGCATCTGCGCATGAGCAAGAACGCGTCGATCGTCAATATTTCCTCGGCGGCTGGCCGGCTCGGCTTCGCCATGCGCGCGCCCTATGCGGCGGCAAAATGGGGCGTGATCGGCTTCACCAAGTCGCTGTCGATCGAGCTCGGGCCGGACAACATCCGCGTCAATGCGATTTTGCCGGGCCTGGTCGCCGGCGATCGCCAGCGCCGCGTGCTGGAAGCCAAGGCGCAGCAGCGCGGGATTTCCTTTGCCGAAATGGAGCGCACCGCGTTTTCCTACACCTCGATCAAGGATTATGTGACCCCGGAACAACTCGCCGACCAGATCCTGTTCATGTGCAGCCCGCGCGGCAAGACGATTTCCGGCCAGGCGATTTCGGTGTGCGGCGATACCCAGATGCTGGGATAGCCGAGGGGATACGGGGATCGATGGCCGGTGAGGTTACCGGTTGTCCTGCCCGGTCGTGCCGCCCGGCTTGAGCGTGGCATAGACGATGCCCATGATCACGCTGTAGGTCAGCACCATCAGGAGCGAGAATATGGCTGGCTGAAAGCCAAGCCCCGCCCCCGTCGCGAACAGACCGCGCCCCAGCATCGGAAAGAACACCAGCCCGATCATCATCCAGCCAAGGACGCCAAAGACAAATCCCTTGGCGGCTCCGCTTCCCCCCGGCAGCCAGCGATAGGTCCGGCCGAACAGGAAGCCAAGCAGCACGGCGCCGTTCAGGAACGAGAGCGCCCATGGCAGCAAAGGATGAACCGAGCTTCCCGCCAACTGGCTCAAGGTTTGCTGCAGATCGTGATAGGGCTGGAAGGATGGCAGCCAACCCATTCGGAATTTCAGGAACATAAGCCCGGACTGGGCGGCGCTGCCGCACAACCCGGCCAAGGCGGTTCTCCATAACCGGTCAATCTTCATGGGACGGCGTGGTTGTTGCGGTCATCTCAAGCGCGACCATATACATCAACATTGCGGAGCGAAGCCGGAATCGAACTGCCGTTGCGCGGCAGGCATCCCGGATGGAGATCGCCGATGACCGATGCAAACCAAAAATCCCATTGGGAAACGGTCTACACCACAAAGGGCGAGAATGAAGTCAGCTGGTTTCAGGAAGATCCCGCGCCATCGCTCGAACTGATCGGCCTTGCCCGGCCGACGCCGGAAACCGCCATCGTCGATATCGGCGGCGGCGCATCGCGGCTGGTCGATCTCCTGATTACGCGCGGGTTCAAGCAGGTGACGGTGCTGGATATTTCGCAGGCCGCGCTTGACGCCGCCAAGGCGCGGCTTGGCGAGCGCGCCAGCCAGGCGGAATGGGTCGTCGCGGATGTCACCAAATGGCAGCCGGCACGCACCTTCGAGATCTGGCATGACCGGGCCGCCTTTCATTTTCTGACCGATCCCGCCGACCGCTCGGCCTACGTGGCACGTCTGCGACAGGCGGTCAGGCCGGGCGGCCATGTCATCATCGGAACGTTTGCCATCGACGGTCCGGAAAAATGCAGCGGGCTTCCCGTCAAACGGTATGATGCGGCAGGGCTCATGACGGAACTGGGGGAAGGATTTGAACTGGTGGACTCCCGGCTTCACGATCACTCCACGCCGTGGAGTTCGACGCAGCGTTTCCAGTTCTGCGTTTTCCGGCGAACCTGAACGCGGCTGACGAACGCCCCATTGTCATAAAACCGGCATGCTCTTTGCTTGATTTTTTGACAGGCTGATACGTTAAGCGGGGAGTGTCTCATGGACGTTGCAGCACTGCACCGAACGGTTATTGCCCTGAGCTTTACGGCATTGGCAGCCGGCCCGGCGCTGGCGGAGCCTGACGTACTCAAAGGGTACAACGCCGACATCCGCGAAAGCTCGATATCGGGCATCTCCTCCGGTGCGTTCATGGCGGTTCAGTTCGGTACCGCCTGGTCCTCGGTGATCAAGGGCGTCGGCGTCGTCGCCGGCGGGCCGTACTGGTGCGCCAAGGCTGACGCCGGCGATATCATCAACGGCTACACGCTGCCGATCATGACCGCGACCGGATCGTGCATGGTCGGGCCGCCCCGGGACATGAACCGCGCTTTCGAGAAGGCGGATGCCAAATCGGCTTCCGGCGATATCGACTCCCTGCAGTTCGTCGCACGGCAGAAAATCTATCTGTTCCATGGCTACAACGACGCTGTGGTGGCGAGGTCGGTCACCGATGCGGCGGCGGATTTCTATCGTCACTATCTGGGCGAGGCCAACCGCGGCAATCTCTATTACCAGACCACCGTCGGGGCGGGTCACGCGCTGGCCGTTGCGCCCGACAAGCCCATCGACGGCCTCAACGACTGCCAGGTCAACGCCGCGCCGTTTATCAACCGCTGCGGCTATGATCAGGCCGGGATCATCCTGCAACATATTTACGGTGCGTTGAATGCGCCGAACAAGGGGCCATTGACCGGGACAATCATGCGTTTCGACCAATCCCTCTACACCAGGCCTGAAAATCCCGGTCCACTCAGCCTGGACCAGACCGGCTTTGTGTTCATTCCCAAAGATTGCGAGCAGGGCAAGGCGTGCCGCGTTCACATCGCGTTGCATGGGTGCAAGCAGGATGTCGGCGATATCGGCCGGCGCTATATCGACGATACCGGCTACAATGCCTGGGCCGACAGCAATCGCCTGATCGTGCTCTATCCGCAGACCACGGCCAGTTCATTCGCGCCGTTCAATCCGCAGGCGTGCTGGGACTGGTGGAGCTACGTCAACCACGGCGACAACTATGTGACCAAATCCGGCGCGCAGATCCGGACCATCAAGGCGATGCTCGACGCGCTGACGGCGGGCGCAGCACCGGCGGCAGCGCCATCCGGTGCGTCAAGTCCACTCAAGGTGATCGACACGTCGGATACATCAGCGGATCTGGCGTGGACGCCGCTGGCGGCCACCACGGCGTATCGCATCTTTCGTGCCGGCGCCGACGGTCCATTCACTGTCGTGGCTGATGTGGCTGGTCCCAGCTTTGCCGATTCAGGGCTGACGCCGCGAACGGCCTACCGCTGGCGCGTTACGCCAATCGTCAACGGAACCGAAGGTCCGACGTCCAACGAAGCTCCGGCCACCACGCGCGCCGCGCCGGCGCCCTGCCAGAAGCCCGGCACCTGTCCGATCGGTCCATAACGGGCTTTGCACGATGCCGCCAAAGCGGCGTAAAAGCCCCGGATGGTTCCGTGGAAACAGATCGATACGACACGCGTGCCCGGCTCGGACGTCGAATTGCGCCTGATGCAGCGCGGCGTCGAATTTTCCATGAAGCTCGGCCAGAACGAGTTGATGAGCAGCCGCCTCTCGGGATCGGAGGAGGCGCTGGCCACGCTGGCCTGTCGAAGACTGGAGGCGGTCAAGGCGCCTCATCTGCTGATCGGCGGGTTGGGCATGGGCTTTACGCTGCGCGCCGCGCTCGCGGTGCTGGGCCCGAAAGCGCGGATCACGGTGGCCGAACTGGTGCCCGCCGTGATCGCCTGGGCGCGCGGGCCGATGGCCGAGATCTTTGGTGACAGCCTCGACGATCCCAGAGCGAACATCCTGAGCGCCGATGTCATCGAGGTGATCGCATCCAAACCCCAGGCGTTCGACGCCATCCTGCTCGATGTCGACAACGGCCCGGAAGGATTGATCCGCAAGGCCAATGACGCGCTGTACGATGCGAAGGGGCTGAAGGCGATCCATCGGGCGTTGAAGCCGGGCGGCGTGCTTGCGGTCTGGTCGTCGGGCCCGCACCCGGCGTTTACCAAGCGGTTGCGCGACGCCGGCTTCGAGGTGAACGAGGTCGCGGTGCGCGCCACAACCAAGCGCAGCGGCGCGCGCCATCTGATCTGGTTCGCGACGAAGAAGGTTTAGTCAATTCGGTGCGGACGCTTCACTTACCTCGCCCCGCTTGCGGGGAGAGGTCGGATCACATCGCAGATGTGATCCGGGTGAGGGGGACTCTCCGCGAGTCGTGCGGGTTGAGAGAGCCCCTCACCCCAACCCTCTCCCCGTGAAGAACGGGGAGAGGGAGAAGAAAGTTCAGTCGACTTCGTCGGTCCAGACCTTGAAATTCACCAGCGTGTTCGGCCCAAAGGTCTGCGTGATCGGCACGTCTGAGGCGTCGCGACCTTGTGCGATCAGGATCCGGCCGATCCGCGGAATGTTGTTGCGGGGGTCGAAGGTGTGCCAGTGGCCGCCGAGATAGGCCTCGAACCAGCCGGCGAAATCGCCGGCGGCCCAGGGTTTCGGCGTGCCGATGTCGCCGAGATAGCCGGTGCAATAGCGCGCCGGAATATTCATGCAGCGGCAGAAGGTGATGGCGAGGTGGGCATAGTCGCGGCAGACGCCCTTGCCCTCGTCGAACGCTTCCGCCGCCGTCTTGGTGGCGCGGGCGTGTTCGTAGCCGAACTTGATATGGTTGTGAACGAAATCGCAGATCGCCTGAACCCGCGCCCAGCCCGGCGGGGTTTTCTCGAACATCTTCCAGGCCGCGTCGGACAGCCGGTCGGTCTCGCAATAACGGCTGCCGAGCAGATAGACCAGCGTCTCCGCCGGCAGATCTTCCACCGCATGCTGAACGGCTGACGGCACGATCGGGTCAGGCAGGCCGCTGTCTCGAACCATTCCGTCGGCGGCCAGCCGCACCCGGCCGGCCGGTGCGACAATGCGGCTGCACCAGTTACCAAAACCGTCGCGATAGGGCGTGATTTCGACCGACGGGCTGACGGTCAGAAAATCGGGAATGATGACGTCGGAGGCGCGTGTGAAATGCGCGCCCAGCACCATGATCATCGGCGTTGGTTGCGGGAAGTCGTAAATCATCTCGTATCCGACGCGGATCTTCAAACCAAATACCCCGATGCCATGGTTGTATGAAATTTGCTCGACAGGATCTGTCGCCCGAAACCCAGCACAATTAATCCAGCCCGCCCATTGCGGTCGCCTTCACGAGCGGTCGCCTTCACGAAATGGCTACCGGGGCAGTCGAATACAAGCTTCGTGTCCGAAGACATCTGAACAAACAAATTGCAACAGGCGTGAAGAGGGCTCTCCGATTCGTACCGCGCGCAGCATTGTCGGCAAGGTCCCAATCCCCTGGCAGGGGAATAGTTCCCGCGAAACGGCCTTTCCTGATTTAGCTCGCTATTTGAGCGCGATAGGCGCAGCAATCGGCAGCTTCGCCCGGTCGATCCTTCGGCTCCCTCAAGTGAGAGTAAATCTCCTATGTCCGCGAGTTCAACCGGCGTGCCGAACATCCTCATTGTCGAGGACGAGATGATGCTGCGCATGCGTGCGGTCGATATCGTGGAGGATGCCGGGTTTCACTCGGTCGAAGCCGTCAATGCCGACGAGGCGATGTCGATTCTGGAGTCCCGTGCGGACATATCCCTGCTGTTTACCGACATTCAGATGCCCGGCAGTATGGATGGCCTGAAGCTGGCGCACACGGTGCACAACCGCTGGCCCGACATCAAGATCATCCTGGTTTCAGGCCAGGTGAGACCAACCGACGCGGAAAGGCCGGCCGACAGCCGTTTCTTTGGCAAGCCGCTGGGCATGCAGCAAATGATTGCCGAACTGCAGGCCATGGTGGGTGTTGGTACGCTCAAGATCGTCCCAAGGCCGATCATTCCACCGGCGGATGATATCCTTCGCACGGCGTCGTCCGTTCGCGCGGCAGCGCCGGTCGAGCCGCCGCTCTCGGCGCATGAAGCGGTGCTGTCGGCGGAGAATGACAGCCTTCGGGTGTTGCTCGAACAGGCCGGCATCGACGCCGAGGTGCTGCTGGCGCAGGCCGGCATCGACGCCAAGGAGCGCGAGGCCGCCGACAAGCTGCAGAAGCTGATCCTGGGTGAACTGCATCATCGCATCAGGAACACGCTTGCGACCGTCAGCGCCATCGCGTCGCAGAGCTTTCGCGCCGCGCCCAGTATCGAGCACGGGCAGCAGGCCATGGAAGGCCGCCTGGCCGCGCTCGGTCGCGCCCACGATCTCCTGATGCAGATCAGCTGGTCCAATGCCAGCCTCACCCACACCTTCAGCGGCGCCACCGAGCCGTTCGAAAGCCAGGGCGCCCGGCGCTTTCATTTCAATGGGCCGGATATCCGGATCACCTCGGGCGCCGTCATAGCGCTGGCGATGACGTTCAACGAGCTCTGCACCAACACCACGAAATTCGGCGCGCTTTCGATTCCGACCGGCCGCGTCGAAGTCGCCTGGACCATCGACGACGACAAGCAGCGGCTCCGACTGACCTGGACCGAAAAAGCCGGCCCGCCGGTCAAGCCGCCGGAACGCCGCAGCTTTGGCACCCGGATGATGGAGTCGCTCGGACAGCAATTGAATGGCCAGGTGCAGCTCAGCTACGCTCCCACAGGCTTTGTTTACACGCTGGAAGTGCCGCTGGGCTCGCTGATCGCGGCGGCGTGACGATCGCCATCGTCGTCGCACATTAAGGCCGTCGGAGGGTTTTCCGCCGAACCGTGTTCGGCGGTTCATCCTCCGTCAGCCCGGCCGCCTCTTGCAACTCACGCCGGAACTCGTCGCGCTTTTCGTGGATCGAGGCAATGACCCGCCCGGTGTCCTGTCCCAAACCGATCAATGCGGCTTCCGACAATTGCAGGCTGGCCTCGATGGTTTCGGGCACGGCGTCGGTCACGCCTATTCGATAGAGGTGGCGCGCGTGGGCGGCATCGCGGGCGCGTGAAACGATCACGATGTCGCTTCGCAGCGCGCGCACCTGTCGCACGACTTCGTCGATTGCGTCCGCCGCGGCAACGGTGACGATCACGGCCTTGGCGTCCATCACCCCGCACGTCCTGAGGAATTCGGGCCGTGTGGCGTCGCCGTAATAGACCTCGCGTCCGCTTCGGCGCTGTTCGGGTACGGCGGCAGCGTCATTATCGACGGCAAGATAGGGACAGCCGTGCCGATCCAGCAGGGTGCAGACCACCTGTCCCACCCGGCCATGGCCGACGACGATGGCATGTCCGGTGCCGCCGGCCGGCGCCACGGTGAGTTCCGGGTCGAGCACCTTGTGCTCCCGGAACCTGGGCGCCAGTCGCCGCGCGGCCAGCGACAGCGCCGGAATCAGCGCCATGGTGATCGATGTCACCGTCAGGATGAAGCTCGATACATCGGCGCCGATGAGCCCCAGCGTGGTTGCAAGGCCGATGCCGACGAAGGCGAACTCGCCGCCGGGGCCAAGCAGAAGACCGGTTTCGATCGCGGCAGACCAGGGCAGGCGAAAGATGCGGGCGAGGCCGGTCAGCAGGATCGACTTGATGACGATGAGGCCGGCAACACTCGCCAAAAGCAACAAGGGCTGGCGGGCGAGTTCGCGGATGTCGATATTCATGCCGACGGTAAAGAAGAACAGGCCGAGCAGCAGTCCCTTGAAGGGACCGATGGTGGTTTCGATCGCCTTGCGGAATTCGGTCTCGGCGAGCAGCAGCCCCGCGATGAATGCCCCCAGCGCCATCGAAAGTCCGGCCGCGGCCGCGGCGACTCCGGCGCCGATGATCACAAACAGCGCTGCCGCCACAAATAACTCATGCGAGGAGGTGGAAGCGACCAGCCGGAACAGCGGTCGCAACAGCAGGCGACCGACGATCACGATTGCCGCAACGGCCAGCATCGCATTCACCATCGCGAACACCAGATGGGTCACGACCGAGCTATCGGTCCGGCTGCCCATGATGGAGACAAGCAGCAGCATCGGTACCACTGCGAGATCCTGCGCCAGCAGGACGGCGAAACTGGCGCGGCCGGCGGTCGTGGCGAGCCGGGCGTGGTTGGAAAGCACTTCGATGACGATTGCGGTCGAGGACAGCGCAAGGCAGGCGCCGAGGATGACCGATACCGCAGCTGAGTTGCCGAACAGGCTGGCGATGCCGCCGATCACGGCGGCGGAGAGGATGATCTGCAGGCTTCCCAGCCCGAACACCAGCCGGCGCATGGTCTTCAAGCGTTCGAAAGACAGTTCGATGCCGATAATGAACAGCAGGAACACCACGCCGAGTTCGGCGATGCCGGCAACGTTCTTGGCATCGATGACGGTGACCCAGTACAGCAACGGGAACTGCCTAGTCAGCGAGCCCAGTCCCAGTGGACCCAGGATAGCCCCTGCCGCAAGGTAGCCGAGCACGGGGCTAAGGCCGAAGCGGCGTACCATGGGAACAACGATGCCGGCCGTCCCGAGCACGACCAGCGCATCGATGTAACCTTCGACATTGATCGGCGCGGACACTCGGTTCCCTTCCGGTTGATCCAGGGCCATCCGTACAGGATTAGCTGGCATAGGCCTATTCAAGGCTTATGCCACGGCGCATCCGCTCGCGGGGCGATAGCGGACGAACGGCCTGTTGTCGCCTTTACAGAATCCGGGACGTCTTGTCGCCCCAGTAGCGGTCGCGCAGCAACCGCTTGTAGAGCTTGCCGGTCGGCAGCCGTGGCAGTTCCGCTTCGAAGTCGATCGAGCGCGGCACTTTCTGGCGCGACAGCGATTGGCTGCAGAAGGCGATCAGTTCGTCGGCCAGTTCCGGTCCCGGCGTGATGCCCGGCATCGGCTGCACCACAGCCTTCACCTCCTCGCCGAGATCTGCATTGGGCACGCCGAACACGGCGGCGTCCGCGATCTTGGGATGGGTGATCAGCAGGTTCTCGCATTCCTGCGGGTAGATGTTGACGCCGCCGGAGATGATCATGAAGGTCGCGCGGTCGGTCAGATAGAGAAAATTGTCCTTGTCGACATAGCCGACGTCGCCGACCGTGCTCATGCTGCCGTCCGGCGAGCGCGCCTCCTGGGTCTTGTTCGGATCGTTGAAATATTCGAACGGCGTCGCGGTCTTGAACCAGACCGTGCCGGGCGTGCCGATCGGGCAGGGTTTCATGTCTTCATTGAGAATGTGGAGGTCGCCGAGCAGCACGCGGCCGACGCTGCCCCGGTGCGCCAGCCATTCCTCGCTGTTGCAAGCGGTAAAGCCGAGGCCTTCGGTGGCGCCGTAATATTCGTGGATGATCGGACCCCACCATTTGATCATGTCTTCCTTCACCGCCGCCGGACACGGCGCCGCGGCATGAACAGCGATTTCGAGCGACGACAGATCATGGCCGCTCCGCAGGGCCTGTGGCAGCTTCAGCATGCGCGAGAACATGGTCGGCACCAGCTGGGTGTGGGTGACGCCCCATTGCTCGATCAGGTCGAGGTAACGCTCGGGATCGAACTGCTCCATGATGATGACGGTGCCGCCGCTCTTGATCGCGAGATTGACGGCGGCCTGCGGCGCCGAATGATACAGCGGCGCCGGCGACAGATAGATCATGCCTTCACGGTACTGCCAGAGCTTGTGCAGGAAATCGAACAGCGGCAGCTGCTGGGTCGCCGGCTGCTCGGGCAGCGGGCGCAAAATACCCTTCGGCCGTCCGGTGGTGCCGGATGAATAGAGCATCGCGGTGCCGACGCATTCGTCCGGGATCGGCGTGCCGGGTAGGCCCGCCGTCGCTTCGCGCAGGCCGACGATGCGGTCGCTTTCGCCGGGGCCATCAACCACGATGCAGAGTTCGACCCTGGGGCAGTCCTTGAGCGCCTCGCGGGCGACGTCGAGCTTTGCCACTGACGTAAAGAGCACGCGGGATTCGCTGTTGCCGACGATGTAGGCGAGTTCGCTCGGCGTCAGGTATGAATTGACGCAGGTGTAGTACAGCCCGGAGCGCTCGCCGGCGCCGCAGGTTTCCAGGTAGCGGCTGTTGTTCTCCATGAAGATTGCATAGTGGTCGAGCCGCTTCAGGCCGAGATGGCGCAACAGATGCGCCAAGCGGTTACTGCGCGCCTCCAGCTCGCGGTAGGTCACGGTCTCGCCGGACCCTGCCATGATGAAGGCGGGCTGCAGTGGGCGCAGATGAGCATGTTTGCCGGTGTACATTTTTTCTCTCGTTTTTCTCAGGCGGCCAGAAGCAGAATTTCGCGAACTTGCGCGGGGGAGTCGATTTTGCGCGGGTTGCGCGGGACCCACGGCGTTCCCATCGCCTGCGCGGCGATGCGGTCGAAATGCTCGGGGCCGATCCGCACGTCCTGCAGGCTGCGCGGCATGCCGAGTTCGCGGATGAACCAGTCCAGCACGTCGCCGGCGTCCTCGCCGGGATGTCCCATCGCCGCCGATACCAGCGCCTGCCGTTCCGCATTGGCGGATTTGTTCCAGCGCATCACCGAGGGCAGCATCACGCAGGACGTATAGCCGTGCGGTACGTCGAAGACGGCGCCGAGCACATAGCCGATGCCGTGGCTGGCGCCCATCGGTACGCCTGCCGACAACGGTCCCATCGAAAGCCAGGTGCCGATCTGGCAATCCATCCGGGCGTCGAGATCGCCGGGGTCGGCCTTCACCCGCGGCAGGCCCTGCGCCAGCATCGACAATCCTTTGATCGCCTGGGCGTCTGCGTAAGGATGCGCTTCCCGCGAACAAATGCCCTCGACGCAGTGATCGACGGCGCGGATGCCGGTCGACAGAAACAGCCATTCCGGCGTGTGCACGGTCAGCGCGGGATCGAGGATCGCCGCTCGCGGCATCACCAGCGGGTGGGCCAGCCTCTCCTTGACCTTGGTGCCCTCATTGGTGACGCCGGCAATGGCGCTGAACTCGCCGCCGGCAATTGTGGTGGGCACGCTGACCTGGCGCACCGTCGGCGGATTGATGTCAGGCACGCCGCCCTTGTGGGTGCGGACCCTGTCGATATCCTCGACGCTCCTGATATTGTTGGCGAGGCAGATCTGCACCGCCTTGGCGCCGTCGGTGATCGAGCCGCCGCCGACCGTGACGATGAGGTCGGCGCCGGCGGCGCGGGCCTGCTCGGATGCCGCGATCACGGCCGCGCGCGGCGTGTGCGCCGGCATCGAATCGAACGTGCCGACGCAACGCGAGCCCAGCGCCGCCCTGATTTTCGCGATTTCGTCGGTCTCGCGGTTCAACGTGCCGCTGACCATCAGGAAGGCCCTGGCAGCGCGCAGCCGGTCGATCTGCGCCACGATCGCCTCGGCGGCGGCGGTTCCGAAAACTACCTCATCCATGGCACCGAAAACAACACGCCCCTTGTGCACGATGATCCTCCCGACGGCTTGGCCTTGTTGGCCTTGCGGGCAATCTAGCGGAGTCGGCGGCGAGGGGAACTAGAAAATGTGGGCTGATGTGCCACCATCAGACCAAGCCGCAACCCACAGTCGTCATACCCCGCGCATGCGGGGTATCCAGTACGCCGCGGGCCATCGACTCTATCGCTGCCGCATCTGGAATACTGGATCACCCGCTTTCGCGGGTGATGACAACTGAGGGACTGTTCGCGTCGCGGGGACAACGCGAGAGCGTAAATCAGTCGACAGGCGCCTTGCGTGCGGCTTTGGTTAGTTCAGCAACCCCGTAACCTCCGCCAGCGTCACAGTCTGTTGCGAGAACATCAGCTCCTCGATTGCGGCTCCGTGTTCGTCTTCGCCCGGCGCCAGTGGATCCTGCGCGCTGAGGCGATGGTCGAGAACCAGCCGTGCATAGAGCGCGCGGCGGGCATCGGCGCCCGGCTGTGCGGCTTCCCATGTCATCAGGATGGCGCTGGTGACGTGATAGAGCGCGCTCGCCGCTTGCCGCGCATCCGCTTCCAGTGCCGGCTCGGCCGCGACGCGTTCGACCAAGGCAAGCGTCCGCGCCAGCGCGATGCGCAGGCGGTCCCGGAAGGCGGCAGGGATAAGTCTGGCATGATTGAGCAGGTTCGTCAGCGCGAGCGCGAGCGTGCGGTGCGTGCCGCTTTTCCCGACGGCGCGGGTGATGATATCGAGCGCGTTGATGTTGCTGGTGCCTTCCCAGAGCACGCCGACATGGGCGTCGCGGATCAGCCTTGCGTGCACCCATTCTTCAATGTAGCCGTTGCCGCCGCGGATTTCCATGGCGCCTGTCGCCACCGGAATATTGTCGCGGCAGGCGCGGAATTTGAGCAGTGGCGTGAGGATGCGCAGGCAGTCTTCGGCGGGCCTGGAGCCGGCATTGGCGCGGTCCATGGCGCTGGCGGCAAACAGGAACATCGACAGCGACTGTTCGGCCGGCACGATGATCTTGAGCAACTGGCGGCGCAGCAGCGGATATTCGATGATGGTTTTGCCGAACGCCGCGCGGTGGCGCGCGCAAATCATCGCCTCGTTGACGCAGCGCCGCATCATCGCCGCCGCGCGAACGCCATGCGACAGCCGCGACAGGTTGACCTGCTCCATCATTTGCTTGAGGCCGCGATCGGCCTCGCCGACCATCCAGGCCTCGGCGCCCTCCAGCAGGATTTCACCTGACGCCATCGAGCGGGTGCCGAGCTTGTCCTTGAGGCGGACGATGCGGTAGGCGTTGCGGCTTCCGTCCTTCAGCCGTCGCGGCATCGCGAACAGCGCGAGCCCCCGGGTGCCGGCGGGGGCGCCCCCGGGCCGCGCCAGCAGCAGGGCGACATCGGCGTCGGCATGCGAGCAGAACCATTTGTCGCCGGTGAGCCGCCACTTGCCGTCGACCTTGCGGGCTGATGTTTCGATGCTGCCGACGTCGGAGCCGCCGGCGCGCTCGGTCATGAACTGCGTGCCCTTCCACATCGTGGCGAGGTCACCGGACAGCATCTTCGGCAGCAGGTAATCCCTTAACTCGGCGCTGGCGAATTTGCGGATCAAATGGATCGAGGTGTCGGTGACGCTGATCGGGCACATCAGCCCGAACTCGGCCTGCACGAACAGATATTGCAACGCGTATTTGGCCACCGCCGGCAGCGGGCGGTCCATGCCGAGCGTGCCGGCGCGATGGATCATGGCGAGAAACTCGAAGTCGCCGAACGCGATCGCCTCCATGACGCGTAAGGAGGAATGGAAGACGATCCAGTCCTCGTAGCGG
>JBBQUA010000115.1:0-15966 GCA_038212905.1 Hyphomicrobiales bacterium | reverse complement strand
GATCTTCAGCGCGACATTGACGGCGATCCCGGTCAGCGCCGCCTTGACCGGCGTCGCGGTATCCTGGCGGGCATAGAAGGTCGCCACCGCGCTGCGGATCAGCACGAAGGGGATCAATCCGATCGCGTAAGCGGCGAGCGTGGCGCCGGCCGCCGCCGCATCGGCTTTCGAGAAGGCGCCGCGCGCGAACAACGCGCGCATGATGAAGTCGGGCACGGTCAGGAACGCGGCGACGAACGGCACCGAGAACAGCAGCGTAAAGTCGAACGCCCGCCGCTGCGACGCCATCGCGCCGGCCTGATCGTCCGCCGTCAGGCGCCGCGACATCTCCGGCAGCAGCACAGTGCCGATGGCGATGCCGATCACGCCGATCGGAAGCTGGTTGAGCCGGTCGGCATAATACAGCGCCGAGAGCGCGCCCGCCGGCAGAAAGGTTGCGATGATGGTGTCGGCGAACAGTGCGACCTGCGTGCCCATCGAGCCCAGCGTCGCAGGCCCCAGCGCGCGAAAGAAGGCGCGGACATCTTCATCGAGCTTGAGGGGAGCGAATTTCGGCAGGATACCGCTCTTGGCGGCGTCCCCCGCCAGCAGGAAGAATTCGAGGAAGCCCGCGATCAGGACGCCCCATGCGGCGGCTTGCCCGACACCGGGAAAGAACGCCGCCAGCGCCAGTGTCGCCATCATCGACAGATTGAGGAAGATCGGCGCCGCCGCGTAGCTGGCGAAACGATGCATCACGTTGAGCATGCCGCCATACAGCGTCACCAGCGTGACCAGCAGCAGATAGGGGAACGTGATCCGGGTCAGCTCGACCGCGAGCTCGCCGCGCAGCGGGTCCGCGGAAAATCCCGGCGCCAGAATGGCGATCACCTGCGGCATGAACAGCCATGCGACCGCCAGCAACACCAGTTGCGTCAGAAACAGCAGCGTAAAGATGCGGTTGGCGAACAGGCTGGCGGAGGCCGCCCCGCGCTCGCCGTGGACATGCGTGTAAGCCGGCACGAACGCCGCATTGAAGGCGCCCTCGGCGAAAATCGCCCGGAAGTGATTGGGCAGCCGCAACGCAACGAAAAATGCGTCGGCCACCGGGCCCGCGCCGAGGATAGCCGCGAGCATGATATCGCGCGCAAAACCGGTCATCCGCGAAAGGAGCGTAAAGCCGCCGACCGTGAAGATACGTCTGAGCATCAGCCGCTTCTACAGCATGCGGCGGCGCCGCAAAATGGCGAAATCAGGCTGAAACTGCGCTGCGCACAGCCGCGATGATCCGCTCCTGCGTCGGCTCATCGAGATAGGCATGCATCGGCAGGCTGATGACGTCGTCCGAAAGCTTTTCGCATGCCGGCAAGCCGCCGTCGGCGACCGGGAAATTCCGATAGGCGGTCTGCTGATGCATCGACTTCACATAATAGATCGCGGTCGGGATGCCCTGCGCCTTGAGGGCGGCGGCAAAGCCGTCGCGGTCGCAGCCTTGCGGCAGCCGGATGGTATATTGCGCCCATATCGAGGTGCAGCCGCTGGCGAGGCGCGGCACCGACACCACATTGCCGAGGCCGCGCGCATAGCGCTCCGCGACCGCGTTGCGCGCGGCGATCTCGTCATCAAAGATCTTCAGTTTCTCGAGCAGGACCGCCGCCTGCATGGTGTCGAGCCGCCCGGTGAGCCCGAGCCGGACATTGTCGTATTTGTCGGAGCCCTGGCCATGGACGCGGATGCTGCGCAGGGTTTCGGCCAGCTCGGCATCGTCAGTGAAGATCGCGCCGCCGTCGCCATAGCAGCCGAGCGGCTTGGCGGGGAAAAAGCTGGTTGCGGTGGCAAGGCCCATGGTACCGAGGCGACGGCCCTTGTAGCTCGCGCCGAAGGCCTGCGCCGCGTCGTCGAGCACGAACAGACCCTCGGCCTCCGCCACGGCCGCGATGGCGTCATGGTCGGCACTTTGCCCGAACAGGTCAACCGGCATCACCGCCTTCGGCACCAGGCCGCGCTTGCGCGCGGTCGCGATGCCGCGCTTCAGCGAATTGACGTCCATGTTGAAGGTCGCTTCATCGACGTCGACGAAAACCGGCACGGCGCCGGTCAGCGCCACCGCCTCGCCGGTCGCGCAGAACGTAAACGACGGACAGAACACCGCGTCGCCAGGGCCGACACCCTTGGCCATCAGCACCATCAGCAGCGCGTCTGTTCCGCTGGCGCAGGTCACGACATGCCTGGCGCCGCTGTATTCGGCGAGCGCGGCCTCGAGCGCGGTCACTTCCGGACCGTTGATGAACTGGCAATGCGTGAGCACGCGGGTAACCGCCTGATCGATCGATGTGCCGAGCCGGCGACGCTGCGCGGCGATGTCGATGAACGGGACGGGTTCAGGACGCAGGTGCTGGTTCATGGAGTCTCTGGAGCCTTGGGGAGATTGCGATGGGGTCATGCAGGGATCTTTGCAGGATCGCTAGCCGACGACGCGGCGCGGCCCCTTGCGGGCGGATGACGCAGCGGGCCTGGCGGGCGTTTCCAGGCAGCGGATTGCAATTTCGAGGCTGGCGACGCCTTCGGCGCCGGTGACCGCGGGCACCCCGCCGGAGTTCACAGCGCCGAGAAACGAAATCAGTTCGGCGCGCAGCGGCTCGTCATGACCGACCGGCAGATGGCGCATCGAATAGCTGCCGTCCGGCTTGAAGCCGAAACACTCGGTGACCTGACGGGTCAAGAGATCGCCCATCACATATTTGCCGCGGGTCGCGACCGTGACGCTGCGCGCCTTGAACGGCGTCAGCCAGTTGGTGTTGATATGGGCGAGCACGCCGGAGGCGGTGCGGAACTGCAACAGCGCGATATCCTCGCGCTCGGCGATGGCGCTGGAGAGTTGCGGCTGCACTTCGACGATATCGGACTCGGTGAACCAGCGGATCAGATCGATGTCGTGCACGGCAAGGTCGATCACCACACCGACATTCGACATCCGCGGCGGAAACGGACCGACGCGGGTGATCGCGATCGACAAAATATCCTCGCCCGCCAAGGCCTGCTTGATGGCGGCGACCGCCGGATTGAAGCGTTCGACATGCCCCACCATCAGTGTCACGCCGGCGCGGCCGGCGGCGTCGACGATCTCGCGTCCCTCCTCGACCGTGGAGGCGATCGGCTTTTCGACCAGGATGTGAATGCCATTGTTGATGCAGGCGAGCGCGACTTCGTGATGAAGATGCGTCGGCGCGGCAATGGTCACCGCATCGACACCTTCGGCGATCAACTCATCCAGGGTGGCGAAAGCGCGGCAGCCGGCCAGTTCAGTGGCGCGGGCACGATGCTCGGCCAGGGGATCGACGATCCCGACCAGCGTGGTGTCCGGCAGCCCGGCCAGAACACGCGCGTGGTTGGTGCCCATGACACCTGCGCCGATCACGCCTACTCGCATCAAATTCCCCTTATTACCCCAAGCCTTGTCGTCTTAAGCCATTCCAAAAGCTTGCAAATTCTGGAAGGCGCGGCTGGAATCGACGGTCTGCCGCATGGTCGATTAACAGGCCCTCTCCCGCACAGGAATACACAATTTGCTGCATTCCGTTACGAACCAGGCCTGCTTGCGGGGCATTTTTGGCAGCCGGCGAATTCCCCCGATCCGGCTTATATACCCGCGGGGCACATTTGGCATCCGGGCGTTGGGCATCGGAGGTCGGCTTCTCGCTTGCCCGATCACGGCGTCTTCAGCGGCTTGCCGCATCTCCGGAGCCGCCGCCAAGCACGGTTGCCGCGATGATGCGCAAATCGCCTGACAATGTCTGGTTCTCGACATAGCGGCTATCGGCCTCGGCGAGCTTCTCGGGCGTCGACATGTCGATGGCCGCCAACTGGGCCGTCCCGGTGATTCCGGGACGGATACTGAACACGTTACGGGCACGGCGCGCCGCGATCACGGCGTCCTGGTTGGGAAGACAGGGCCGCGGGCCGACCAGACTCATGTCGCCTCGCAGCACGTTGAAAAGTTGCGGCAACTCGTCAAGCTTTGACGATCGCAGGCGCCGCCCGGTCGGCGTAATCCAGCTGTCGGCAACCTCGTGCGAACCGGCGACGGGAGCGCCGTGCGCCATGGTCCGGAACTTGTAGCACCGGAATGGCTTTTCCGATTTGCCGACCCGGGTTTGCACGAACAGGGCACCGCCCGGCGAGGATCTTGCCACCAACCATGCAACGATCAGCATGACGGGCATCAGGAAGATCAGCCCGCATGCGGAAACGAGGAAGTCGAAGGTTCTTTTCATGGCAGGCCCGTCGGTGATGGTTAGACCAGTCGGTCAACCATACAGCGGTCCACTGACGGACACGGTGTTCGAGCCGCCTAAGCCGATTGCGCTACCGGGTCAAGGTCGAGTCTTTGAAAAGAACGCGCGGTCTGCCGCAGACCTTCGCTGACGCTCTTGCGAGGCCTCCAGCCGAGCAGCTCGCGGGTCTTGGTCACATCCACCTGCAACGAGTCGGTCAGGCGGCTGATGATCGCGCGTTGCCCGATGATCGCGGCTCCGAAGTTAAGGAGCGGCGTCGGCAGCGGCATCATCCATGACGGACGGTCAAGCGCTTGCGCCATCTTTCTGAATAGCTCGGTCGTCGAAATATCCTCGCCGTCACTGACAACGAAAACCTGACCCGCCGCTTTGGGATGGATGGCACTCAGGACGATGAGATCGGCCAGATTGCCGACGAAAACAAACGAGCGCTTGTTGTTGACGGAGCCGAGCGGCAACGGAATTCCGCGATTGACCCAGTCCATCATCGTCGCGAAATTTGCCTTCACCCCGGGGCCATAAACCAGCGGCGGACGAATCACCGTCACCTCGAAATCGGAGCCGGAGTCTCGCGCCAGCGCGAATAGGCCCCGTTCGGCGTCATGCTTGGATTGCGCGTAGGGATTCTGGGGACAGGGCGTGTCATCGGCCGTGAACGGACGACCAGGCGTGGTCGCTTCGCCGTTCACCTTGATCGAACTGATGAACACGAAGCGCTTCACGCCAGCCTTGATGGCCTGCGACGCCAGGTTCAGCGTCGATTCGACGTTGACGGAACGAAGATGGGCCGCGGGATCGGCAACCGTCTCGTTCATGACGTGAGCGCGGGACGCCAGATGAATGATGGCATCGACGCCGTCGAGCGCGGCGCTCCAATCAGTCCGGGGATCGATATCTCCAATGCAGAAAAAGCCATCGCGTGGCGCACGCGTGACCGCGCGATACGACATCCCTCGGTTGGTCAGTTCAGCAACGAGTGCCGTCCCGACAAAACCGCCCGCGCCTGTTACGAGTATCATTTTGATCCCGTCGCGGTGTGGCCAAACCGCCAGCACCGCGCCAACTAAGACTTGCCTTTCGGGCACTTTACCAGCCAGCACGACTGGCTCGACAAGCGCCTGCCCGGTTGGTGGAAAATTCCGGTATATGCGCCACAATTTTAACGCCGCCGACACTCGCCGGTTCCAGCCCCATGCGAATCGACATCGCAACCCGGCATTGCGGAGCATGAAACTACATCGCTTGTGTGAGGGCAAGCGCCACATGGGCGGATTCCGCTCAACGAGCGCCCCGCTCAACGAGCGCCCGGAGTCACCTGTTCGTCATGCCGCCAGCGCCGGCTGGTAGCTGTTCTGCGCCGCGCGCCAGGCCTGGAACATCAAAACATCCCAAAGAAGATATTGGTGATTCCGTCGTCCCGACAGATGCTCCTGCCAGGCCAGCCTGATGGGCGCGGGATCGAAGAAATCATCGGCCCTGAGCCGTGCCTCGCTCAACAAATCCTCCGCCCAGTCGCGCAACGCGCCACGCAGCCAGCTGTCAATCGGCACGCCGAAACCCATCTTGGGCCGTTCAACCAGTTCCCTCGGGACATGTTTGTAGAGCAACTGCCGCAGCGGCCACTTGGTCTTGTTCTCGGCTCGCAGCATGGCAAGCGGCAGCGACATCGCAAACTCGACGACGCGATGATCCAGCATCGGCACGCGCGTCTCGAGGCTTACCGCCATCGCCGCCCGATCGACCTTCGCGAGGATGTCGTCGGGCAGATAGCTCATCAGGTCGACATACATCATCCGCTCGACGTTGCCGGGCAGGTCCGGCAGCCTGTCGAGCCCGGTCAGCATGGTCGGCAGTTCACGACCGCCGACGACGATGTCCGCCGGATTGCTCCAGTGCGAGCAAAGATGGAGGTAGACTTCATCGACGGTCCGCATCGACAACAGCCCGGCTACCTTGTGAACCTTGTCGCCCACCCGCCCCTGACGGCGATGTTCCGGCATCAGCGTCATCAACGGGCCGGCCATCCGGTCATAGAATGCCGGTGAGGGAAAGGTCGCGAGGCCCGCCGTGGCGCGGCGCAGCGAGCGGGGAACGCGCGCGAGTTTTTTCCAAAATTCGTCGGCAAGCGCGTAACGCGTGTAGCCGGAAAAAAGTTCATCGCCGCCGTCGCCTGACAGCGAGACCGTGACGCTCTGGCGCGCCAGTTTCGAAACCAGATAGGTCGGGATCTGCGATGAATCCGAGAATGGTTCGCAGTAGATCTCCGGCAGGCTTGGGATCACATCCATCGCCTCCCGCTCCGAGACGTAAAGCTCCGTGTGGTCGGTGCCGAGGTGCCGCGCGACCGCCTTGGCCCGCTCGGCTTCATTGTACTCCGCCTGATGAAAGCCGATGGTGAAGGTCCGGATCGGCCGGCTGCTCATCGACTGCATGATGGCCACGACCGCGGATGAATCGATGCCGCCCGAGAGAAACGCGCCGAGCGGCACGTCCGCCATCATCTGCCCCTTGATCGATTGCTTCAGCAACGCCTCGAGCGCGGTGACGGCTTCGTCAGGACTGCCCTCAAAGGCGTGCGCGCGTCCCCGCTCCGCGGCATCGCGCGCGCTCCACCAGGATTCAATGCGCGGCTCGCGGTCGCCGTCGGCCAGCACCAGGAAATGACCCGGCCGCAGCTTGTGAAACCCCTTGTAAATCGAATACGGCGCCGGCACGTAGTTGTGGCGCATCAACAACGCCACGGCGCTGCGGTCCACCTCGGGATTCCACGCCGGATGCGCCCGAAAAGCCTTGAGTTCGGAAGCGAAGGCAAAGCTCCTGCCGATGCGGCCGTAATACAGCGGCTTTTCGCCGAGACGGTCGCGGGCAAGGACCAGGGTGCGCTCGCGGCGGTCCCACAAAGCGAGGGCGAACATGCCCACGCAAGCCTGCAAAGCGCGTTTCAGTCCCCAGCGCGAGATGGCCTCGACCAGGACTTCGGTATCGGAATGGCCACGCCACGAATGCGCCGCCTCTCCGTCGAGTTGACGGCGAACCTCTTCGTAATTGTAGATCTCGCCGTTGAACACGACGACATAACGCTGGCACGACGAGTGCATCGGCTGATGTCCCGCCGGCGTGAGGTCGATGATGGCCAAACGACGCTGCGCCAGCGCGATGCCGGCCTCGGCATCCGCCCAGACGCCGTCATCGTCAGGCCCGCGATGCCTGATCAGGTCGGCCATTCGCCGCACGACGACAGCGTCGGGCGCTGCCGATCCGGTGCTGCCGAGAAAGCCGACGATTCCGCACATGTGGCGCGATCTTCCAGAGGATTTGAATAGCAGCCGATTACTACCGACGGTCGCATGCCAGATCAAGCTGACACCGCCCCCGGCCGTTTTCTCGCCGGTTCCCGTTGCGGTATTTGGCTGAGTACGGATAAAATCCGGTTTTGGAGCCCGGAAATGCCGGGGGCGGCGCGGCGTTACGCGCTATGGCTGATCTGGCGGATTTGACCTAAAGTACCCGGCGATGCCCTCCCCCCGCGTTACCGTGATCATTGCGACGTACAACTGGAGCAGCGTTCTGCGCTACGCCATCGACAGCGTGCTGGGTCAGACCATGCGGGACTTCGAGTTGCTCGTGGTCGGCGACGGATGCACGGACGGCTCAGAACAGGTGGTTGCGGCGATCGAGGATCCGCGTGTCAAATGGATCAATCTTCCGAAAAATACCGGTCACCAAAGCGGCCCGAATAATCGGGGATTGCAGGAGGCGCGAGGCGAATTCATCGCTTATCTGGGACATGACGATCTGTGGCTAAGCCACCACCTGCAATGCACCACCGACCAGCTCAATGAAACCGGTGCCGACCTCGCCTTTTCGCTCCCCGTCCAAATTCGGCCGGGCGGGGAAGTCGTCTCGCCGATCATGCCACTGATCGAGTACGGTTTCGGCGGGCCACCGTCATGCACGGTACACCGGAAGACGTTGACGGAGAAAATCGGCAACTGGAAAGACTACCATGAACTGAAGTTGGCGCCGGAAACCGACCTGCTGCGCCGCGCGCAAAAGGCGGGGTTTGGCGTCGTCTTTGTGCCGCGGCTGACGGTGATTAAATTTCCGGCGGCCCAGCGCAGGAACGTATACCGCGACAGGCCCTGCCACGAGCAATCCGCATGGTGGGATCGGATACGATCTGATCAACATTTCGAGGCCGTGCAATTGGTGAAAATGATGATGACGGGTGAGGTTGCGCGCGCCATGCCCGCTCGAAAATTGATTCGGATACTGGCCGGCGAATTGGTCAAACGATTTATCTTGCGATTATCGGCAAGGTCCGGTGTCAGGGCGATGTTCTGGCCCGTCCATGGCGCTGCAATCGATCGTCATAAGAAGTTCAAAGGACTGTAGGCCGCCGAACACACTCAGGAGAACATGATGCTGCCGGGTGCACAAAAAGACAGCCAGCAAATCAGCGAGGACTGGCAGAAGCTGGTCGAGCCGCTCGAGGGCGTCACGGTGCGCGAGGTGCGCCACGTCCCGCGCGACCACGGGGTCATCACGGAAATTTTTCGACCCGAATGGGACCCCACCGGCATGCCGGTGGTGCACGCCTATCAATCCCGGCTTTTTGCCGGCGCATTTGGCGCCTGGAGTTGCCACCAGCGGTCGACCGACCGCCTGTTCGTCAGTCAGGGCCATGTCAAGGTCGTGCTATATGACGACCGCGACAGCAGCAAGACCAAAGGCCGCCTCATGGAAATCATCGCCGGCGACGTCAGGCCGTGCCTGGTCGTGGTGCCCCCGGGGATCTGGCACGGCCTGCAAAGCCTCGGCGGCGGCGATGCGCTGATTTTGAACTTCCCGACCGAGGCCTACAATTACAAGGATCCGGATCACTACCGGCTTCCGTATGATACTCCGGACATTCCCTATGTCTGGAAAGTGGGCGACTTGATAAAGACACGGAACGACGCGGGGACGCGAGGCTAGACCGTTCAATCTGCCTTTGGTTCGAGTTGCGCACCGCGCCTGAATTTCCAAACCAGCGCGATCGCCTCGCGCCTGGCATCGACGACGTTGAGCGCGAAGGCGGCGGCCGCATAGAGCAGCGCGCCACCGCTCAGCATCAGACTGACCCCCGAAATCGTCGCCGGAAACTGCAGTTGCAGGAAGGCCGCGAGCGGCACGCAGGCGGCCGCCGTGCGCCACGCGTCGGAAAGGGCAAACGGCACGCGAAAGTGGCGGCTGCCGAAACCAATCGCCAGCACCAGCGCGACGGCATGACTTGCAACGATCGCCCATCCGGCGGCCACGATGCCGAAGTTCGGCAGCAGCACCACATTGGACAGGATGTTAAGGACGGCTGCCGGCGCGACCGCCAGAAGCATCCATTTGGTGCGGCGGGCGATCTGAAATGCCATGGCAAAATGCATCGTCAGAAACACCGACATGAATGCGCCGATCACGGTCCAGGGCAGCACCTCCGCCGCGGCGGCGCCCAGTTCGTTGCCAAGGATCACCGATGCCAGCGGGCCCGGCGCGCAAACGAACAGAACCGTGACGGGTAATCCGACCGCGATCAGCCAGCCGGACATCCGGTACATCAATTGTCGCGCGGGCTCCGCTTCGCCCCGACTGAACTCCAGGAAGACCTGCGGCCTGATCGCCAACGCGATCGGCGGCAGCAGCAGACCGAGCGCACGGCCGGCGATACCGGAGGCGGCCGCATAAGCCCCGGCTGCGGCGGGGCCGAGGCTGCCCGCGATCAGCAGCCGGTCCGACGAAGCCAGGATCATATACCCCAGCGAAACCCCCGTAACCGGCCCGCCGTAGGCCCAGATTTCGCGCAGGCGCCGCTGGACCTGATGCCGTTCCCGCAGCGCGGTGCGAACCGGAAACCGCGCGATGGCGGACGCCAGCAAAGACGCGACGACAAGAGCCGCCAGCGCCACCAGCGGGTCTCCCGGCCGCCAGGCCAGGCCAGCAATCGCGAGCGCGAGGCCTCCGAGCGCCTGCACCGCCTGGGCTGCAACGAAACGCCGGTGACGTAGCGCCACCCTGTTCCAGCCCAGACCGATCGCCGCCCATGAGGTGGATAGCAGCACCGACAAACCGGCAACGCCCAGCCATATCAGATGGACCGACCACGGCCGCAGCAGCACGACAAGACCGATCGTCCATACCACGACAACGACGACGGCCGACAAGATGAAACCGATCAGCACGGCGGCGGCAAATCGCGCACGACCGTTTTCGTCGGTTTCTTCGGCATGAAGCCGGATCAGGCTGGAATGCAGCCAGCTGAAGCCCGCGGTCTGGCATAGTGCCGCCACGACCAGCACCGTCACATACTCTCCGTACTGCTCCGGCGGCAGCAGCCGCGCCAGCACGAGGACCGACAGCAGGCTGGCAACGCCGGAGAGCAGGTTACTGGCCGCGTATGCTGCTAAGCGGGCTTTCATCGCACCGACCGATTGCAATGCAGGTTACCGGGCACGCAAATAAATGCGCTCGTAGGCGTCGACCATGGCATCGACCGAATAACGCTCATGGATGCCGCGTTGTCGAATCTTCCGGTTTCGATCGTCCGCTCCGAGGCTGACGATCACTTCCTCGAGGCCGCGCGCCAGATCATCTGCATCGTGCGGCTGGACCAGCACGCAATCCGGCATGCCTGCGAGGGCTTCCCGATTTCCGCCGGCATCGGTGGCGACGACTGGCAGTCCCGCCGCCAGTTTCTCGAGCAGCGCATTGGAGAAACCCTCTTCGTGCGAAGACAGGACGCCGAGATCCATTGCTGACAGCAGCCTCGGCACGTCATCCCTCGAGCCCAGCAGGTTGATCCTGTCGGTGACGCCGAGTTGGGCCGCACGGCTGATCAAATCCTTGGCCACCCCCCGGTCCTGTCCGATCAGGAACAATTTGAGGCGGGGATTGCCTGACGCGACGCGGGCAAACGCATCGATCAGGTCGAGGTGCCCCTTGTAGGGAATGAGATTGGCCACCATCACGATAGCAACATCCGACCGCGAAAGTCCGAGCTCGCTGCGCGCTTCATTGCGGTGGCCGGCCGCCTTGTCGAGGCGGCTGAAATCCAGCCCATTGGGAATGACGACAATGCGCGATGCATCATAGCCGTCGCGCGCCTCGGTGTCGCTGGCGACGGCCTGCGAATTTGCGGTGACCACATCCGACAACGTGTTGGCTATCCGGTCGAGCCGCCGCCAGACCGTCAGGCGATCCTGATGATTGCCGAGCGCGCGCTTGGACGTCACCTGCAGCGGAATAAACGTGATCCGCGCGGCCAGCGCGCTCATGAAATTAGCCAGCGGCAGAAAACCATGCATGACGTCCGGCCTCGACCGTAGCGCGCGCCAGAAAAGGCGTAACTCGCATCCGATCACCGACGCCAGTTTGCCGATTCTTGGTCCGGGTCCGGTAGCGTAACCTCCGTCGCTGATCAGGACGCCGGCCCGCTCCAGCCGTTCGATCAGCGCACCGGATTTTTCCAGCAGGAAGATTTCGACGGTCCAGCCCCGCTTTGTGAGACCCTCGGCGAGCAGCGCAAGTTGGGTTTCGGTGCCGCCGACCGCCAGTGAACCCAGCACGAAGAGGACACGGCCACGGCCTGGTTTGCTCATCATATTCCCTTGATTGACCGGCAATTCAGGCATTACACGAACCGAACGGCCGGGTTCAACCGCCGGCGTGGCGCGGCTCACCGGGTGCGCGCCGTGAGTTCGTGGTACACCGCGATCGTCTCACCCGCTACACGGTCTGTCGAAAAGTCGGACTCAACCAGTGCACGCGCGGCGGCGCCATACCGTTCGCGCAGACCGGGTTGTTCGATCGCCTGTTGCAAGGCGCTGGCCAGAGCCTGGGCGTTCCGCGTCGGAACCAGCCAGCCCGTGACGCCATGCCGAACGATCTCCCGACAACCGGCAATGTCGGTTGTTACGATCGCGCACCCGCACGCGGCTGCCTCGAGCAGGGATTTCGGGAACCCCTCATGATAGGTCGGCAGGCAGACGATCTGCGCCTGCGCAAATATCGCCGGCATGTCCTCCTGCCAGCCCCAGCATTCGACGGCCCCCTCGCTGACCCAGGCATCGATTTCGGCTTGGCTCACGCTGGCTGGATTTGCCGGATCCGGCTTGCCGACCAGGACAAAACGCGCCTCGACGCCCTTGTCGCGCAACAACCGTGCCGCTTCCACGAATTCGCCGACACCCTTATCCCGCAGCAGTCGGGCGGGCAAAATGACCAGCGGCGTATCGCTGGCAACCTTGACCTGCCGATAGGCGCCGGGATCGACGCCCGCGCCACGGATCAGCCTGAGGCTGTCGGCATGGGCCAATCCGTCGACGATGATCCTGTTCCAGTCGTCGCTATTCTGGACGATCAGAATGGAATTTTTCCGGCCAAGCGCGAATTTGAGGATCGGCTTCACGATCCGTCGCAGGATTTTCGCACGCAGGCCGGTCGATGAAAACACGTAGCCCAGTCCGGCGAGCGCGTTGACGATCCCCCGGACTCCGGCCATTCGCGCCGCAAGCGATCCGTACAGCACCGGCTTCAGCGCGACGTGATGGACGACATCGGGAAGCTCGCGGCGATAAATCCGGGCCAGACCAATCAACGTACGAAACTCTTCCCAGGGATTGAGCCCGCCGCGGTTGAAGGCCACCGGGTAAAGCGTGAGACCGGCTTCGGTGATGTGACGGGCGTGGCGATCGACACGTGTCGCCACGGCGACATCGTAGCCGGCCTGACGCGCGGCAATGGCAAGCTGGAGCCGGTGCGAAACGAAGTACCAGTCTTCCGTCACGACAAACAGCAGCTTTGGCCGCCGGGCAACGCCGCCGACCCCTCCGGGATTTTGTCCGCTGCCTGAGGCCAAGGTCACGGTGCGCCCTATGTTATCGACTGCCAGCCCTTGAGGGAATCGCCGTTGAGCGGCTCAAGCGGCGCGATAAAAATCCTTATACCAGTCGACGAACCGCTGAACGCCCTCTTCGATCGGCGTCCTCGGTTGAAAGCCGATATCAGCCACCAGTGCGCCGACATCCGCAAATGTGCGCGGTACGTCGCCGGGCTGCAGCGGCAGCATGTTCTTGACCGCTTTCTTGCCCACGGCCTTCTCGATACATTCGATAAAATACATCAGTTCGACCGGCTGGTTGTTGCCGATATTGTAGAGGCGGTAGGGCGCCGCCGACGTACCCGGATCCGGCTCAGCGCCATTCCAGTCCGGATTCGGTGCCGCGACCTTGTCCAGCGTCCTGACGACTCCTTCGACGATATCGTCGATGAAGGTAAAATCACGCGCATGCTTGCCGAAATTGAAGACGTCGATCGGTTCGCCGGCGATGATCTTTTTTGTAAACAGAAAAAGCGACATGTCCGGACGTCCCCACGGACCATAGACCGTAAAGAATCGCAGGCCGGTGACCGGCAGACCGTACAGATGGGAATAGGAATGAGCCATCAACTCATTGGCCTTTTTGCTGGCGGCATACAGGTTCAGGGGATGATCGACATTGTCGTGGATGCTGAACGGCATCCGCGTATTGGCGCCGTAAACCGAACTCGAGGAAGCATAGACCAGATGCTTGATATCGTGGTGGCGGCATCCTTCCAGGATATGCAGGAAGCCGACGAGGTTTGAATCGACGTAGGAATGCGGATTCTGGAACGCGTAGCGTACCCCCGCCTGCGCGGCAAGATTGACGACGCGATCCGGCTTGTGTTCCTCGAACACGCGCTCGATTTCCGCGCGGTCGGCCAGATCGGCCTTCACGAACTGAAAATGGTTCTGTCCCTGCAGCCGTGCCAGGCGGGCAAGCTTGAGATTGACGTCATAATAGTCATTGAGGTTGTCGAGGCCGATGACGTCATCGCCGCGGGCAATCAGGGTCCTCGCGGTTTGCGAGCCGATGAAACCAGCGACGCCGGTGACCAGAACTTTCATATTTTCAAACTCCCGACGCCTGCCGCCGATGCAGCAATGCTCTGCTTGCAGCACTCAAAGCCGTGCATCGCTCGCCGCGATCGGCAATACCTGCTTGAGATCGTAGAGAACGCCGCCTGGAACAAGCATGGCGCGCAGGCGGTCGACTCCAAGCCCCGTGATCTGGTCGTGACGCACCGCGAGGATGATGGATTCGAAGCGTCCTTCGGGCATGGTGGCGACGGACTCGATGTCATACTCCCGGTGAACTTCGGCGGGATTGGCGAGAGGGTCGTAGACCACGACCTCCCCGGCGAGCGAGCCGAGCTCCTTGACGAGATCGACCACCTTGCTGTTGCGTATATCGGGGCAGTTTTCCTTGAACGTCAGCCCCATCACCAGAATGCGCGCGCGTCCGATCTCGAGCTTGTGGCGAAGCATCAATTTGACGAGGTCGAGCGCGACCCATTGCGCCATGCCGTCGTTGATGCGGCGGCCGGCCAGAATCATTTCCGGATGGAACCCGATCGATTGCGCCTTGTGCGTGAGATAATAGGGATCGACACCGATGCAGTGCCCACCGACCAGTCCGGGCACGTAGCCATGGAAATTCCACTTAGTCCCGGCCGCCGCGAGAATTTCGCGAGTCTCGAGCCCCATCATCCGGAACAGCTGCGCAAGTTCGTTGATGAGCGCGATATTGACGTCGCGCTGGATGTTCTCGATGACCTTCGAAGCCTCCGCGACCCGGATCGAACTGGCCTTGTGGGTTCCGGCGGTGACGACGCGGGAATAGACCTGATCGACCAGTTCGGCGACATCAGGCGTCGAGCCCGAAGTGACCTTGGTGATCTCGGACAGGCGATGACCGTGATCGCCGGGATTGATGCGTTCGGGAGAATAGCCTGCGAAGAAATCCTGGTTGAAGACCAGCCCGGAAACACGCGACAGAATCGGGACGCAGGTGTCTTCGGTGACGCCGGGATACACGGTCGATTCGTACACGACGATATCGCCCTTGCCGAGCGCGCTGCCAACCGTCGCGGACGCCCGCTCGAGCATACTCAAGTCCGGTTGCAGCGCCTGATTGATCGGCGTCGGAACAGTGACAATAAAAAAATTGGCCTGCTTGAGATCTTCCGGATCCGCGGAGAAGCTGATGTTGCTGGCAGCCGCGAATTCCGCGTCGGTCACCTCGCGGGTACGATCGTGCCCGGCCTGCAGTTCCGATATACGCCCGGCATTGACGTCAAACCCGAGGACAGGAAAGTGGCGAGCCATATAGACCGCCAGCGGCAAGCCGACGTAGCCAAGCCCGACGACGGCGATCCTGACATCATTGATGCTCATCAAGGCCATGGAAATTTCCAGACGAATGCCGACAAGCGGCTGCGGAGAGCCCCTGGATCGGCGTGCAAGGGATTTTAGCCTACCCCTAGGAGTTCAAAGGCTCATTTGCAAGGGAACGCTTTGAGCGCCGGCATGAAACCTCAATGTGCTGGCGGCAGGCCGTTGCGACGGCTACCCTGCCGCGCCGACGTCATGCGATTCCGGCGCAGGCCGGATGGATTGACCTGTGGCTCGCGCCCCTGTTACCGCTCCCGTTTCCGTCTTGTATCTCTTGCTTCTTGTCGGCGCCGGTCGCCAGACCGCAGCTCGGCAAGCGAGGACAGGCAATGCTCGGATCTACCCGTACCGTCGTGCTGTTCGGAATCGCCGTCCAGATTGCAGCCTTCATGCGAACCGCGATCATCG
>JBBQUA010000114.1:0-16041 GCA_038212905.1 Hyphomicrobiales bacterium | reverse complement strand
ACCCAGTCCGGCCGCTGCTTGTCCGGAACCAGCCAGATAAAGAACTGATACGCGACGACCAGGATCAGAAGCCCCCGGGCCAGCCCGAACAGGAATCCGAGCGTGCGATCCAGCGCCCCGATCCGGGAATCCAGGATCATGTCGGAGATCCGCACCGTGACGATGGAAACGACGATCAGGGTGCCGACGAACACGCCGCCGACCACGGCTATGCTGGCGATGGTCTCGTTCTGGATATAGGTTTTCGCGGTCGGCAGCAGCTTGCCGAACGCATAGAGCGTGACCAGCGCCGCGGCGCCCCATGCCGCGATCGAGAGAATCTCCCGCATGAAACCGCGCACCAGCGCGAGCAGGCCGGAGATCAGCATCACCGCGAGCAGGATAAGATCGAGTATCGTTATCGGCATCGGCTGGTCAGGTCCGCTCGTAAGTCAAAACTGCGAATCGGCAACGTCGGTGCCACCCTAAATGACGGTCATACCGGGCGCCCCGCAAGGCCGGAAATCGCTATTCCCACCCCGTGCGCGGGTTGTATAGCGGCGGGGGCAGGTGACGTCACGCCCGACTAGCCTTCCTGACGCCGGAATCTCGCCGGTGTGGCATTTTTCTCCACTGCCGCGCCCTCCCGGCCCTCGCGATTTCGTTCCTGATTGCCTCTGGGCGTGCCGCGGGCGGCGATATCCGCCACCAGGCTGGTCAAGCCGCCGACGGTATTGAGCACCAGCCCGGCATCGCCGCCGACGTCGCCGCGCGCCGATTCGGGCAGCACGGCCCGGCCGAACCCGAGTTTGGCGGCTTCCTTGAGCCTGGCCGAGGTCTGCGCCACCGGCCGGACCGCGCCGGACAGCGAAACCTCGCCGAAATAGACTGCATCGGTCGGCAGCGGCGCATTGACCAAGGACGACACCAGAGCGGCGGCGGCGGCGAGGTCGGCGGCGGGCTCCTGGATCCGCAATCCGCCGGCGACGTTGAGATAGACGTCGTAGCCGGACAGCTTGACGCCGCAATGGGCCTCCAGCACCGCCAGCACCATCGACAGCCGGCTCGGATCCCAGCCCACCACCGCGCGCCGCGGCGTGCCCAGCGTGGTCGGCGCCACCAGCGCCTGCAATTCCACCAGCACCGGGCGGGTGCCCTCGATGCCGGCAAATACCGCCGTGCCCGGACTGCCCAGATCGCGCTCGGACAGGAACAGCTCGGACGGATTGGAGACTTCGCGCAGGCCAAGGCCGGTCATCTCGAACACGCCGATCTCGTCGGTCGGGCCGAAGCGATTTTTGGCCGCGCGAAGAATCCGGAATTGCTGCGAGCCTTCGCCCTCGAATGACAGCACCGCATCCACCATGTGTTCGACCACACGCGGGCCGGCGATCTGGCCGTCTTTTGTCACATGGCCAACCAGGATGATGGTGGCGCCGGATTTCTTGGCAAAGCGTATCAGCGCCTGCGCCGAGGCGCGCACCTGCGTGACGGTGCCCGGCGCCGACTCCACGGTGTCGGTCCACATGGTCTGGATCGAATCGATCACGATCAGGCGCGGCACCGTGCCCTCGGACAGCGTGGAGACGATATCCTCGACCGAGGTTTCGGCAGCCAGCTGCACCGGCGCATCCGCCAGCCCGAGCCGCTCGGCCCGCAGCCGCACCTGCTCCACGGCTTCTTCACCCGAAATGTACACCACCCGATGGCCGGCTCGCGCCATCAGGGAGGTTGCCTGCGTCAGCAGGGTCGACGTGCCGATGCCGGGATCGCCGCCGACCAGCAGCACCGAGCCACGCACAAAACCGCCGCCGGTGACGCGATCGAGCTCGGCCATGCCCGAGGACAGGCGAGGGGCCTCCTGGCTCTTGCCGGTGAGAGTTTCCAGCTGGAACAGCCGGCCCCGCCGCTTTGAGCGGATCGAGACCGGCATCGAGGTCGCGCCGGTGGTATCCTCCTCCGCCAGCGTGTTCCACTCGCCGCAGGACTCGCACTTGCCCTGCCAGCGATTGAACGCCGCGCCGCAGTTCTGGCAGACAAAGGAGAGGGTGTTCTTGGCCATGGGGTGAGGTGCGCCAGGTTCGGATGTTCTTAGTTTGTTCTATAATACGTAAATAATCGGTTTGCGACAGAAAACTTCAAGAGAGCATTTCCGCGACGACTCAGCTTTTGATAGGATTTTTCGCATTACTCAACCTAGGAGATTTATTCAATGTACGTGCTGATTGTCATGACGTTCGTCAGCGGTGGCTGGAATGTTTCAATGCAGGAATTCCAATCAATTGACACTTGTAAGGAGGCCGGACGTTCAATCGAACGCGTTGTCAAGACCGAACGTTTAGAGCTGTATTGCCAACGGAAGTAGCGAGAAAAACCCCGTCGCGATCTCCTCGACCTCCGCCCACGACTGCGCCAGATGCACCGCCCCGGCATCCCGCAGCTTTACATCGTGGCCCTCGCGAACGTGGCTGGCGGCACATAGGCCGACGGCCGTCATTCCTGCTGCGACCGCGGCCTTAATGCCGCCGGTGCTGTCTTCGATGACAAGGCATCGCTCCGGGCTGACGCCAAGCTTGCTGGCTGCAAACAGAAAAATGTCGGGGTGAGGTTTTCCGCGTGCGACCATGTCGGCGCTGAAGACGTGGTCGCCGAATTGCGCTTCCATACCCAGTACCGACAGGCAGAGCTGCAGGCGATCGATCGAGCTGGATGAGGCGATGGCGCGGGGGAGGTGGGCGAAGCGCTTGATGAAATCGGCGGCGCCGCTGACTTCCTTCAAATCGGTCCGGAAACGCTCGAGCGTCGTACGCTTCAGGTCGTAGGAAAAATCCGATGGCAGCGGGTTGCCGGTCACGGCCTCGATTTCGGCCATGACGTCAACCCACCTGCGGTGCGCATAGCGGGAGAGCGACTGGTCGAGCGTGGTTGGATGACCCAGCCCGGTAACGGTTTCCGCCAGCACGGTATTGGCGATCGCTTCGCTGTCGGCGATGACGCCGTCGAAGTCGAAGATCAGTGCGCCCATGTTTCAACCCCTGGGGATTATGAAGCCCAAACGCTTGTTACGCGATCCGGCATGGAAACGGACTTCGCATTCCCTGATCAGGCGAACAATTTCTGTTGCGATGTGTGACAATCAGAAGGGCGCGAATTCCGGTCGCTTAGGCCTTGTTCAACCGGGTCGCCAGCACCTTGTCGATGCGCCGTCCATCGAGATCGACAATCTCGAACCGCCAGCCGTGGGCTTCGACCTTGTCGCCGGCGCCGGGAATGGCGCCGAACGCCTGCAGCAGGAAGCCGGCGAAGGTCTGGTAGGAACGCGATGCCGGCAGCGCGATGCCGAGCAGATCGGCAAACCGGAGTGCCGGCATCCAGCCCGAGATCAGATAGGAGCCGTCGTCGCGCTTCACGAAGGCGGACTCCGGCGGCCCTTCTTCGGTGTGGAATGCGCCGACGATCGCTTCCAGAATATCCGCATTGGTCACAACGCCCTGGAAGATGCCGTATTCGTCATGGATGAGGCCCATATGAACAGGCGAGTCGCGCAGGATTGCGACGACGTCCCGTGCATCGACGGTCTCCGGGATGATGGGCGCCTGACGGATCAGTTTGCGGATATCGGGCGTCAGTCCCGACAAGCATGCGTCGAGCATATCCTTGGCGTTGACGATTCCGAGCGCGTGGTCGCGGTTGCCGTCGAACACCGGAAAGCGGGAATGATTGCTGCCGGCGATGGTGGTTGCTATCCCGGCAATCGGATCGCTCACGTCGATCATGCTCACTTCATGCCGCGGCGTCATCACCGCGCCGACAGGCAGGTCGCCAAGCCGCATCACGCCTGCGATCATTTCCTTTTCGCCGGGCTCCAGCACGCCGGCATTTTCGGCCTCGACGACGAGGGTGCGAATTTCCTCTTCGCTGATCTTTTCCTCGGCTTCGCCGCGGTGACCGAGCAGCCAGAGCAGCGTCTTGCCCGAGCGATCGAGCAGCCACACCAGCGGCAGCGACACCGTCGCCAGCAGCGTCATCGCCGGCGCCACCCTGACGGCCACCGCCTCGGGATCGCGCAGCGCGATCTGCTTCGGCACCAACTCGCCGACGATCAGCGAACAATAGGTGATCGCCCCGACCACAACGCCGACGCCGATCGCATCCGCGAGGCCCTGCGACAGCCCGCTTTCCGTCAGCCATGCGGCGAGACGCTGCCCCAGTGTCGCGCCGGACAGGGCGCCCGAGAGCACGCCGATCAGGGTAATGCCGATCTGCACGGTGGAGAGAAACTTGCCGGGATCGGACGCCAGCGCGAGCGCGCGGCGAGAGCCGGGAACGCCCTTGGCGACAAGACCGGCCAGCCGCGCCGGCCGTGACGAAACGATCGCCAGCTCCGACATCGAGAGCAGGCCATTGACGACGATCAGAATCGCGACGATCCCGAGTTCCAGATAGAGCACGCTTGCGCCTTCTTGACCGGGATCGTCGTGAACCGATTGATCCCACGGGTTCCGCCTTGCCATGCGGCCGGGCAACATTCATCCAAATGGGGATTGCCGGGCGAACTTGCCAGAAAGGCCTATGCGTTATTCGCCCGCGTCCAGATGTCGGCCCGCACCGGAATCATGCGCCGATGAAGGCGTTGAACAGCATCGCGCCGCCGGCCGCCAGCATGATTCCGTCCATAACGAGCCTGAACACGTCAGGGTCGAGCCGCAACACAAAACGCTTGGCGATGAAGGCGCCCGCCATCAGCGATGAACCGGCGATCAGTCCCTGCAGCGCGACATCGCCCGTCAGCGCGCCGAATTGCTGGAAGGTCACGGATTTGCTGACATACAATCCGAGCGAGCTCGCGGCTTCGGTGGCGAGAAACGCGCCTTTTGTCAGCCCGTAGAACAGGAACAGCGGCACGCTCAGGGGCCCGGTCGACACCACGATGCCGGTGATGTAGCCGATCACGGCGCCGCCGATCGCGAGGTGCCAGAGCGATACTTTCAGATCGTAGCGGGCGAGCCAGTGCCGCACCGGCACCATCGCGATCAGGAACAGCCCGATCGAAATATCCACCGCGTGCGGCGGCAGCACCAGCAGCGTGCGTGCGCCCAGCGCCGCCGCCGGGATGCCGGTCACCGAGTAGGCGGCGCAGGCACGCCAGTCGACCTCGCGCCACCAGGCCAGGATGCGCGAAAAATTGGCCATCACGGCGGCCACCGCCATGATCGGCACCGCCTGCTGCGGCCCGTATTGATAGACCAGCACCGGCATCAGCATGATCGACGACCCCGTGCCGACGATGCCCGAAATGGTGCCGGCGGCGAGCCCGACCATGAGGACGAAGAGGAAGTTCAAGAAAGGTTTCTCCTGCGGAGGCCACGTCGCCGGGTGAGCGCATGTGCGTCCGGTCCGGGGTGGGGCTTCCGTGACCGGATAACAAAAATATCGAAAACAACCCCATGTACAGTAGACCACGACTGCCGGCAGGGCGCTGATGAATTTGTCATAAGCAATTGAAATATAATAAAAATATCCGAGGGGCGGCTTCGGGAGCGGCTTCGCGCGGCCGAAGGCGCGATTTTGGCTACGGGCGTCTACGGATGCGGTCCCCAGGGGGCCGCGAGCAAGAGTTTTACCTCCTGGGTCATGACCAGCGGTCGGAATTTGCCGGCGAAGCTCATGAATTCCGCATTGGCGAACAGCGATTGCCAGAAGTTGCGACGATCGGCGTCGTCGTCGAATTTCCAGAGATGGATGATCTGGTTGATGGTGCCGACGTCACTTTGAAAGTAGCCGACCAGCTTCTTGTCGTACTCGCCTTTCTGCAGCGCCGGGAATCCCTGCTCCTGGTACAGTTTCACGGCTTCGGACATCTTGCCGACGTAGAGGGTGTAGGTGCGCAACTCATAGATCACCATGGCGTGTTTCCTTTCCTGTAAATGTGCGTTGGCGGGCGTTGCGCGCGATCGCGACACACCCTCGGTCGTCATCGTCCGGCTTGACCGGACGATCCAGTATTCCAGAGACGCCAGCGATAGAACGAGAAGTCGCGGCGTACTGGATCCCCGCCTGCGCGGGGATGACAATCTCGGATACAATCATGCGCGGTGTCGAATCCAACCGACTACCGCAATATGATCCACGCCGGCGCATGGTCGCTGGCGCCTTCCTCACCGCGCAGCTTGCGGTCGACGCCGGCCTTTATCAAGCGCGGCGCGACCGCGGGACTGAGCAGCAGGTGGTCAAGGCGCAAGCCGGCATCGCGCGGCCATCGCTGTCGCTTGTAGTCCCAGAAGCTGAACATCGGCTTGTCCGGATGCAGTTCGCGGATCGCGTCGCGCCAGCCTTGTTTCAAGAGCTGCTGGAACGCGGCGCGGCTCTTCGGTTGGATCAGCGCGTCGTTGTCCCAGGATCTGGTCGGGTAGATATCGAGCGGCGTGGGCGCGACGTTGTAGTCGCCCGCCAGCACGACCGGGATATCCTGCTTGATGAATTTCGCGGCGTGCCGCCTGAGCCGCCTGAACCAGTCGAGCTTATAGTCGAATTTCGGCCCCGGCTGCGGATTGCCGTTCGGCAAATAGAGGCTGGTGACGACGATGCCGTTGATAGCGGCTTCGATGTAGCGCGCGTCGTGGTCGTCGGGATCGCCGGGCAGGGCGGTGCGGATCAGCACCGGATCGGCCTTGCGCGCCAGGATGGCGACGCCGTTCCAGGTTTTCTGGCCGCGCCACACCGCGCCATAGCCGGCCTTGCCGACCGCATCGACGGGAAAGTCGGCGTCGGTGGACTTCAGTTCCTGCAGTGCGACGGCATCGGGTTTGGCCTGATGCAGCCAGCGCAGCAGGTTCGGCAGGCGGCGATTGATATTGTTGATGTTGAAGGTGGCGATTTTCATGGCCCGACGAAATGGTCAGGCCGGTATCGCGGGAGCCGGTTCAGGCGCGGTGGCGGTTGCATCTTCCGTCGCGGCGCCGCCCTTGTAGATCCGCGCATAACGCGGGCCGAGGCTGGTCAGCACTTCGTAGCCGATGGTGCCGAAATGGTGCGCGAGTTCGTCGACGGTGATGCCTTCGCCGATCAGCGTCACCATGTGGCCGCGCCGCACGTCTTTCTTGTCGAGGTCGGTGACGTCGATCGCCATCAGGTCCATCGAGATGCGGCCCGCGACCGGGCAGCGCTTGCCGGCGACGATGACCTCGGCGCCGCGGGTGCCGTCATTGCTGCTGCCGGCGCGGAAATAGCCGTCGGCATAGCCCGTGGAAACGATGGCGAGCCGGGTCGGCCGCCGCGCGCTCCAGGTGCCGCCATAACCGACGCTGTCGCCCTTCTCGATATTGCGGATCTGCACGATGCGGGCCTTGACCTCGATCACCGGCGCCATCGGATTGTCGGCCTCCGGCGTCGGATTGATGCCGTAGAGGGCGCAACCCGGCCGCACCAGGTCGAACTGGAACGCGGCGCCGAGGAAACATCCGGACGAATTCGACAGCGACGCCGGCACGCCGGAGAACAGGCTGGCGATCTCGCGGAAGGTGGCGAGTTGTTTGGCGTTGAGCGGATGATTGAGGGTCTCGGCGCAGGCGAGGTGGCTCATCACCAGGGTGATGCCGTGATCGCCGGCGTTGATCCGGGGAATAATGCCCTGCGCTTCCACGATGGTCAGGCCGAGCCGGTTCATGCCGGTATCGACGTGAATCGCGGCGCCGCCGGCCCAGCCGGTGCGGCGGCAGAACACATCCCATTCGGCGAGTTCGTTGAGGTCGCCGATCACAGGCTTGGCGTCGATCCTGGCATAGGCCTCGCCGCTGTTCTGGAAGAAGCCGTCGAGCACATAGATCGCCGCCGTCGCCGGCACCACCGCGCGGGCCACGCGGGCTTCGTCGAGGGTTGCCACGAAAAACGTCTTGCAGCCGGCGCCCGCAAGCGCGCGCGCGACCTGATCGGCGCCGCAGCCATAGGCGTTGGCCTTGACCACGCCGGCGCATTCGGCCGGCACCGCCGACTTCTCGAGCTTGCGCCAGTTGGCAATGATGGCGTCGAGATCGACGGTGAGGACAGCGGTGGCGGTCGCCAGCGCCGCCGCCTGGTTGGACTCAGCCGAGAGGATGGAGCCGGGCGGGGCCAGTTTCGGGTCGGTGACAATGTTCATGCCACACTTTACGCGCAGGCCCGCCGCCGTTCAACCGGGCAAGATTCGTCAGAAGGCGCGTCAGTAGCTCTGTGCGGTCAATTGGCCGTCGTCCGCCAAATTGCTGAATCGGGTGAATTGGCCCTCGAACTGCAATGGAACGGTGCCCGTCGGCCCATGGCGCTGCTTGGCGATAATGACTTCTGCCCTTCCATGAGCATTATCCATTTCAATCTGCCACTTGCCATGTTCTTCCGTGCCGGGCTTTGGCTCCTTGTTCTGCAGATAATATTCCTCGCGGTAGACGAACAGCACGACGTCGGCGTCCTGCTCGATCGAGCCGGACTCGCGAAGGTCGGACAATTGCGGGTGCTTGTCATCGCGGCTTTCGACCTGGCGCGACAGCTGCGACAGGGCGATGACCGGAATATTGAGTTCCTTGGCCAGCGCTTTCAGGCTCGTGGTGATCTCGGTGACTTCCTGCACCCGGTTGTCATTGCCGCGTTTGCCGGAGCCCTGCAGCAGCTGAATGTAGTCGACCACGATCAGATCGAGGCCCTTCTGCCGCTTCAGCCGGCGCGCCCGCGCGGTCAGTTGCGAAATCGAGAGGCCGCCGGTTTCGTCGACGAAGAGCGGGAGATGTTGCAGTTCGATGGTATAATCGCGGATCGTGTCAAACTCGCTTTGGCTGATCCCGCCGCGTCGGATCAGGCTCGACGAAATGCCGGTCTGTTCGGCGAGAATACGGGTGGCGAGCTGTTCGGCCGACATTTCGCAGGAGAAGAAGCCGACGATGCCGCCATTGACGGATTTCATGGTGCCGTCGGCCTGCACCTGGGATTCATGTGCCTTCGCTATATTGTAGGCGATATTGGTGGCGAGCGCGGTCTTGCCCATGCCGGGACGGCCGGCGACGATGATCAAGTCGGAACGTTGCAACCCGCCCATCTTGGCGTCGAGGTCGCGCAGGCCCGTTGCCGTGCCCGACAGCTTTCCGTCGCGCTGATAGGCGTTCGCCGCCATATCCAGTGCGACCTTCATCGCCTGCGCGAAACCCTGGAAGCCGCCGTCGTAACGGCCGGATTCGGCGAGTTCGTACAGCCTGCGCTCGGCGTCCTCGATCTGCGCGCGCGGCGCAAAATCCACCGGCGCATCGTAGGCGACATTGACCATGTCCTCGCCGAGGTGGATCAGGTCGCGGCGCAGCGCCAGTTCGTAGATCGTCCGCCCGTAATCCTGGGCGTTGATGATGGTGGTGGCTTCGGCGGCGAGGCGGGCGAGGTACTGGCCGACCGTCATGCCGCCGAGATCGGTCTCGGCCGGGACGAAGGTCTTCAGCGTGACGGGGGTGGCGACCTTGCCCATCCGGATCAGGCTGCCGGCGGTCTCGTAGATGGTCTGATGGATCGGCTCGAGAAAGTGTTTCGGTTCCAGAAAGTCCGAAACCCGATAGAACGCATCGTTGTTGACCAGGATCGCGCCCAGCAGGCTCTGTTCGGCCTCGATATTGTGCGGTGCGCTCCGATAGGCCGGAGTTCCCGGATCGGGCGCGAGCTTGAGGACGTTCGAATCAGTAAGGGCCATGGTCGATTTATGCTTCGGATTGGGTTGTTATTTTGGATTCGGGGGCGGGCGGCGATAAAGCGCCCGCCGCGACAAAAGCGAAAGCGAAACATCGCCGCTTATGCACCGATCATTAAATGAGTGGATGAATCCCGACGGTGTCAGGCGTGATGCTTGACGCGTTTTGGCAAACCGGGCGCTCCGGTGCGCCGCGTCCTGCATTGGAGAAGTCTGGAAAATCTTCGCGCGGTCTGAACCTTGTTCCTCCGCGGGCACACTCATGCCAAGGGCGGCAAAGGTTCCAAACCGTTACCCCCGGCTGATCAGATCAGGAGGAGATAGATCAGCGCGGCCAGGGCAGCGCCAACGCCGGTGGCGATCAGGGCGTAGTCGGTGCCGATGTCGGCCTGCGGATCGAACTGTGATGGGTAGGTTTTCTGGGCCATTTCGGTCGTTTAGGACAGCCCGGCCCAACCGTATGTGAAGCAGATCACATTCGGTTAATTTTCTCTTAGGTCATAGTCGCAAGGAACGGGTTGGCGGCGGCAGGATTGGTAACAGGGGCGGACTAGGAATAGGCCATGGGCCAGCAGCTTCAACAGTGGCGTTCGGCAGGCGGCGAAAAACAGTGGTTGTCGATGCTGATCGACACCATGGAACAGGTTTCCCGTTCGGAACTGCGCAGCCAGCCCTGCGACCGGTTATTGCGGGCGGCGCTATACGCGCAACTTTTGCGTCCGGCAGCGCCTTGTGTCCCTCAGGGATCCTGTTTCAGCCTGCGTCACTAGAACTTCGACCGCGGCTGGATCGCAGCGGCCTACTCGCCCGCGATCTGCAGCCGCGGTTGCTGGCCACGCTCTGCGCCGCGAAGCCTGGCTTCTTCGTTGCTGATGTAGTCCCGGGTCATCGGCACGACGCCTTGGCGCTTGGTGAGCTGGATCTGGAAGTTCATCATATTCTGTTTGCGGAACGACATTTCCGAGCAGGCCAGGTAAAATTCCCACATCCGCGCAAAGCGCTCGTCGTAGAGCCGCACCGCTTCTTCCCGCCGCGCCAGGAACCGTTCGCGCCACGTTTTCAGCGTTTCCGCATAGTGCAGCCGCAGGATCTCGATGTCGCACACCAGCAGGCCGGCGCGCTCGATCGCGCGCGTGACTTCGGATAGTGCGGGGATATAGCCACCGGGGAAAATGTACTTGGTGATCCAGGGATTGGTGACGTCGGGCCCTTCCGAACGGCCGATCGAATGCAGCACCATCACGCCATCGTCGGTCAGCAGCTCGGCACAGCGCCTGAAATAGGTCTCGTAGAAGTCGACGCCGACATGCTCGAACATGCCGACCGACACGATACGCTCGAACGGGCCGGGAATGTCGCGATAATCCTCGAGGAAGAACTTGGCCGTTGGCGCCAGGTTCAGCTCGGCGGCGCGGGCGTTCGACACCTGCAATTGCTCGGTCGACAGCGTGACGCCGGTGAGATTGGCGCCGGTCATATCAGCCAGATAGAGCCCAAGGCCGCCCCAGCCTGAGCCGATGTCGAGCACGCGGCCGCCGGGCCGTATCAACAGCTTGGCGGCGAGATGGCGCTTCTTGGCAAGCTGGGCGTCGTCGAGCGTCGCGTCAGGCGTTTCGAAATAGCCGCAGCTGTATTGCTTGTCGGCATCGAGGAAGAGGGAATAGAGCCGGCCATCCAGATCATAATGATGCGCGACGTTGTTCAGGGATCGGCGCCGCGGATTGAACTGCCGGGCATGCCTTGCGAGATAGCGCAGAAACCATTGCAGCCTGGCCCAGCGCGGCACGATTTCGGGCTGATCCATCAGGATCGCCAGCGCATCGGCAATCCTGCCGTTCTCGACGACGAAGGTTCCGTCCATATAGACTTCGCCCAGCGCAAGCTCGGGGTTGAGGAGAACCCGGCGTTCGGCCTCGGCCGTCAGGAATCGGGCCGCGACCGGCTTCCCGGTCCCGTCGCCGCAGCTGAATTTGGCTCCGCTCGCGGTCGTGAAGGTCATCGCACCGCGGCGAATGAACTGCTGCAGGAAGTAACGAAACAAACGGTCCATCGAAACCACCAAACTGAGCGATCCCAACGAGGCTGGCTAGCGCCGCCACAGCCCGCGAAATAACGGGGACGGCCGGTCCCCGCACGCCGCTTCCGAAACATAATAGCCAAGGTGCTATGGCGCTAGTGCGTTGGACACAAAGCGGATATTCGGAATTTTGGCGTTCACGCAGATGCGTTATATGTGCGCTTCCATTCGCGTCATAATCGGCTAAAAGGTGACCGCTGCCACCCGTGCCGGATTTGGGACGCTGGGAAGCCAATTCCGCATCTGGAGAACTATGAGAATGTTGAGCCGAGCGCTCAGTTTAGCGACGGTGACGCTTCTGATCGGCTGTCTCGCGGCGATCCCGGTGCGGGCGCAAAATCTTGAGGCCGGCAAGAGCCCTTCCCAGATTTTTTCGGGCACCTGCACCGCCTGCCACAAGGCGCCGCGGGGGCTTTTGAAAACCGTGCCGGCCGGATCATTGTCGGGCTTCCTGCGCCAGCATTATACCACCTCCAGCGAGATGGCCTCGCAGCTCAGCGCCTTCTTGATTGCCAACGGTGCGACCGATAGCCGTGGTTCCAAGCCGACCCAGCAGGCCAAGGATACCAAACCGGCAGCCCCCGAGCAGCCCGACCGCGTCGGCCGACCGAACCGTCCGGCACCGACGCAGGAGGCCGCCAAGCCCGACGGCGAGCCACAGCACGCCACGAAACAGGATGGCGTCGCTCCCGGTCCTGACGGCCGCAAATCGTCTGCCAAGCACAAGCTGAGCAAGCGCGGCAAGCCTGAAGAGCCGCCCAAGGTCGATGCCACCAAGGATGAGCCGGCCAAAAGCGAGGCGGAGAAAGACGATACGGCGAAGAGCGAAACCACCAAGGAAAGTGTCAAGGAAGCCGCCAAGGACAACGCCGCCAAGCCGCGTGGCGAGGCTAATTCTCAGTCGGCCCACATAGCTGTGCCGAAGGAGAACGGCGAAACCCCGGCGCTGCGGTCCGATCCGGTTCCGCCGGTTACGCCGGCGCCGCCAGCGGTATCGGCCGCCATCTCCAGCGGCGCATCGGAGCCGTCAGCCACGCCAGCGCCGGTGATGCTGTTAGCGCCGCCCCCGGCCGCGACTTCCGGTCCGCCATTGCCGCCGGTCCCCCCCGCGGGACCCCCTGTACCCCCGATCTCGCAATAGTTTTTCGTCGCACCGCAGTTTGTCCCGCGGCCGGGCTTGATCAACTCTAGAGCATTGCTCTAGAGTAATGATCCAGGCAAGCTTTCCGATGGAGCAACGATGGTCGCTGGCGCGCGAGAGGATCTGATGGCCGCGGGATTGGCGGTGTTCGACCGCGACGGCTTCGAGGGCGCGACGGTTGCGGCCATTCGCACCCGCGCGCGGACTTCCAACGGCAGCTTCTTCCATTTTTTCCGATCGAAGAAAGAACTGGCGGGCGCGCTGTTTCTGCAGGTGCTGCGGCATTATCACGCCGCGGTGCTGGCGGCGATCGATACGCCCTGCGGCGCGCGGGAGGGCATCGATCGCCTGATTCGCGCGCATCTGGATTGGGTGGTGAACAACCGGCGCGAGGCCCGCTATCTGTTCGAGATTTCCCGCAGCGAATGGACCGAAGCGGTGAGGGACGCGCAGCGTGCGCAGAATTCGCGCCTCGGCGAGGGCGTCGAGCGCTGGCGCGCACCGCTGATCGTCAGCGGCGAATTGCTGCCGATGACACCGACGCTGTTCTTCAGCCAGATCATCGGCCCCGCGCAGATCTTTTGCCGAGCCTGGCTGTCGGGCCGCGACCGCACCGATCCGAGACTTCAGGCCGACATCCTGATCGCTTGCGCGATTCGCGCGCTGGTGGCGCCGCAACCCTTTGCAGACACCGGAGGCAGACCTTGACGCAGCAAGCCATCACGCAGGATCCCGACGTGAACCCCGATCTGGACTTCGCGCCGATCGCACAGCGAATCCGCGACAGCGTCGGCCGGCAGGGTTTTATGGGCCATGTCGGTGCCGAACTCTGCGAACTGGCGCGCGGATCCTGCACGCTCGCCGTCGACCGGCGGCCGGAGCTGTTGCAGCAGCATGGCCTGTTCCATGGCGGCGTCACCGCCTTCCTGGTCGACAACGCGACCACGATCGCGGCGGCGACATCGCGCGGCCAGCCGGCGCTGACGGCGGAATACAAATTGAATCTGTTGTCGCCGGCATCCGGCGAGCGCCTGATCTGCCGCGCCCGCGTTATCAAGCCGGGACGGCAGGTGGCTGTGGTTGCCGCCGATGTGTTTTGTGTCATCGACGGAATAGAGAAACACACGGCTACCGCATTGGCGTCGATCGCGATGCTGCCGGACCAGGTGACGGCCCGAATCCCAAGCCCGGCCTGAGGCCGGGCCTGGTGCAGCGTGAAGTAAAGCGCGACGGCGTTACTTGTCGGAAGCAGCTTCTTCCTGCGGTTCGTCGTCCCGGTGGGCTTCCGGATCGAAGAATTCGCCGGCGGCGGCGAGGGCTTCGGCAGCCGCGTCCTGATCTTCCTGACGGGTGGAGATGTCTTCGCCGCGGTTGATACGCTCGGCCTCGTCGGCGCTGCGCGCGACCGTCACGCTGACGGCGACTTCGACTTCCGGATGCACGGCGATGGCGATGTTGTGCTTGCCGATGGTCTTGATCGGCGCGTCCAGCATCACCTGGCTGCGGCTGATGGCGACACCATCCGCTTCGAACGACGCGATGATGTCACGAACCGTGACCGATCCGAACAGCTGGCCGGTCTCGGAAGCCTTGCGCAGCACGACGACGTTACGGCCGTCGATCTTTTCGGCGACCTTGGTGGCCTCGCCCTTGGCCTGCAGGTTGCGAACTTCGAGCTCGGCCTTCATGCCGTCGAACTTGGCGCGGTTATCCGGCGTGGCGCGCAGCGCCTTGTTGCGCTTCAAGAGAAAATTGCGCGCATAGCCGTCCCTGACGCGGACGACTTCGCCCATCTGGCCAAGCTTGGTGACGCGCTCCAGCAAAATGACTTCCATTTTCGTTCTCCTTGTTAGTGATGGGGGATTGTGAAGTTGACGTGGGTTTTGGATTTCAGGACGCGGGCAGCGGCGGCGGCCTCCGGTGCAGAAAGCGCTGGCGAAATTTGAAGATGGCGTCGGCCATGCCGAGAGCCGTCATCGCCAGAATGAGCCAGCCGCCGGACACCACCACCATGGTGTAGCTGCAGGCCAGCCAGAGCCCGCGGCCCTTCAGACCAAGCGTCAGCGTGTGCAGCACCGCGAAGCCGATCACCGCGTAAATCATCAGCAGCGCCGCCGTGACGGTTTGGCCCAGCATCGCAAGCAGCCCGCCGGTAAAGCAGAAAGCGATGGCGGCCGACAATGCCGCCAGCGTCATCGGTGGCAACTCGGTGCTTTTCAGGTCGGGCCACGAGCGCCGCAATCGTCCCGACATTGCCGTGATCCGGGCAGCCAGCCAGAAGTTGAGCATCAGCATGGTCATGGCGCTGGTGGCGGCGGCGGCCGGCAAGATCATCAATGCGACTTCGATGCGTTGCTGGATCTGGTCGCCCGAACCCTCGACGCGGGGACCGAGAACGCGCAACAAGGCCGCTCGCAGAGTCTCAGTGATGGTGGCAGCGTCGGTACCCAGCGTAAACAGGGTAGCCATGGTGGACAGCGTGCCAAAACCGGCGATCCAGAGCAGGATGCGGCCGATCGGATACCATTCCATCGCCGGCGGGGCCGGCGTCGCGCCTTCATTTGGTCCGGCATCGGCAACCGGCCGTCCCAGCAAGGCGAGGTGCCCGAGCCACCAGGCAGGCAGCGCCATCATGATGACAAAGGGAATGCTGATGGGCAGGCCGAACATCGCACCGAGGCCGGTGGCCGCGCCGATACCGCCGATGGTGGCGGCAAGCGGTCCCCATCCAAGCGCCGCCACCATCAACGGCAACGGGGCGAAGTACAGCAGCAATAGCGAGATCAGCGCGCCCGAGATGATCGAGGCGAACATCAGCGCCGACGCGCAGCCGGCCGCAATGGCGATGAGAATCATGGTCATCAGCTGTCCCGCTCCCTTCGAGCGGTTAGAGGTTTCCTTCGAGAACCCCAACCATCGGCGACCGGACGACCCGGAAGCCTTATGAAGATTTCGATCCGCGGCGCGGACGCCGCGGATCGAAACGTTTGTTACCTGATCACGTAGGGCAGCAGGCCGAGGAACCGCGAGCGCTTGATGGCGCGGGCGAGTTCACGCTGCTTCTTGGCGGAGACGGCGGTGATGCGGCTCGGCACGATCTTGCCGCGCTCGGAAACGTAACGCATCAGCAGCTTGGAATCCTTGTAG
>JBBQUA010000113.1:0-16271 GCA_038212905.1 Hyphomicrobiales bacterium | reverse complement strand
GTTCGGGACGCAGGGGTCGCAGGTTCAAATCCTGCCACTCCGACCAAGATTTTATGAGGCTTTTTGCCTCCTTTCCCGGGCGCTTTCAAGGCTCACCGCCGAACTCCGGTGCTTTGAAATCCCGGGCGCACTGCGCCTCTTCCAGCCCGGGCTCAGATGTAGCCGAGCCACCGCCACCAGGTGGCGCCCAGCAGCATCACCAGTGCCAGCGCGATCACGGTCAGCACCAGACCGGTGCGCACGAAATCCCGGGCTTCGAAGGTCTCGGTGCCGTAGGCCACCATGTTCTGGGGGGCATTGACCACCAGGATGAAGCCGAAGGAGACCACGAATTGCAGCAGCATCGTCATGCCGACGATGTTGATGCCGGGCGTGGCGACGCCCTGCAGCACCGCGATGACGATCGGGATCATGGCAGAAGCCAGCGCCGTGGCACTGGCAAAGCCGAGATGGATCAAGGTGAGAAACAGGCTGAGTGTGCCGAGGATGAACAGCGCGGTCGCATATTTGAGGCCGAACTGCGCGACCGCGAGGTCGGCGAGCCATGCCGCGCCCCTGGTCTGCAGCAGCGCTGTGCCGACGCTGATGCCGATGCCGAACAAAACGATGGTCCCCCACGGGATCCGCGGCTGGGCGTCTTTCCAGGTCATGATTCCGATGCCCGGCAGGAACATCAGCGCCACCGCCGCCAGCGTGGTCGACGAGGTATCGAACTTGTGCAGCACGCCCTCGGTGGACCAGAGCAGCAGCAGCGTCAGCGAGATCGCCAGCAGCTTCTTCTCCGCGGTCTTCATCGGCCCGAGTTCGGCCAGCGATTGGCGGATCTGTTCGCGGCCGCCGGGAATTTCCTTCACTTCGGCCGGCATCATCCACGTCATCACAAAGTAGAGCGCGATCGACATCAGGATGGCGAAGGGCGCCGCGGCGATGAACCATTCCAGCCAGGTGATGGATTTCTGCAGGGTCTTTTCGATGAAGCCGACCGCGACCATGTTCTGCGCCGCGGCGGTCTTGATGCCGACGTTCCAGATGCTGGCGGTCTGCACCGTGGTGATCATCAGCATGCCGGCAAAGGCGCCCTTTCTGTCGACGCCGAAGGCCGAGATGATGCCGAGCATGATCGGGACCAGGCAGGCGACACGCGCGGTGGTGGAGGGCACCAGGAACGCCATCACGAAGCCGACCAGGATCGCGCCCACCACGACGTGATGGACCTCGCCGCCGACGCGGGAGAGGATCGTCAGCGCGATGCGCTTGTCGAGGCCGGTCGCGGACATCGCGGCGGCGATGAACAGCGCCGACGCAACCAGCGCCAGCGCGGTATTGGCGAAGCCGCTGAAGGCGAGGCCGAGGCCGGCGCTGGTGCCGAGCAGCACCTTGGGATTGGCTGGATTCGGCGCCAGCCCGAGCAGAAACGCCATCAGCGCGGCGATCACCACGGCCGAGACGGCATAGTCGAGGGCTTCGGTCATCCAGACGATGACGGCAAAGGCAAGCACCGCGAGCATGCGCTGGCCGGCGATGGAAAGCCCCTCCGGGGTCGGCAGCCATATCACGGCGACAAGGGCTGCGACCGCGAGCAAAACGCCCCAGTTGGACCGCAACCAGCTGGGCTTCGCCGGAGACGGCACCTTGGCCCCCGAGGGACCGGAAACTGAGTCGATGGTGGCCATGAGATTCCCCCTCACTGCGAAGCTGGATTGCAATCGATCAGTTTTGGGGGATGACCATTTGAGCAAGGTCAAGCCGGCGCCGCAGCCCCGACCGGTCGCCGTCGAAAATCGTTGACTTGCATCAATCGAGCGACGGCCGGGTTGAAATAGCCTTTGCCTGAAACCGGAGGCGGAAATGCGCGCGCATCAGATCATGACCCGCAAGGTGATCACGGTGAAAGCCGATACATCGATTCGGGAAGCTGCAGACCTGATGCTGCAGCATCATATCAGTGGCCTTCCGGTGGTCGACGTTACCGGCAAACTGCTGGGCATCGTCTCTGAAGGCGACTTCATGCGCCGCGGCGAGATCGGGACACAGGGGCCGCGTATTCGATGGCTGGACTTCCTGATGGGGGCTGGAAAATCCGCTGACGATTTCGTGCAGGCCTACGGCCGCAAGGTCGGCGAGATCATGACGCGGGACGGTCTGGTCACCGCGACAGAGGACATGCCGCTTGAGGAACTGGTGCGGATGATGGAGCGTGGCAACGTCAAACGCTTACCCGTCCTCCGCGGCGATGCGCTGGTCGGAATTGTGGCTCGTTCCGATCTTCTGCGTGCCGTCGCAAGTCTCGCTCGGGACGTTCCGGACCCAACCGCCGATGACGACCACATCCGCAACCGCGTGATTTCATCGATCGAACAGAATGAATGGCGCCCTATGCAGCTCGGGGTCGCGGTGCGGGACGGAATTGTGCATCTCAACGGCATGATCACCGATGAGCGATTTCGTCAGGCCGCGATCGTGGCAGCCGAAAATGTCGCCGGCGTCAAGCTGGTTCACGATCATCTCTATTTGTTTGACGCAACCTCGGGGCTTTCGTTCCCCTCGCCGGAAGACGAGGGACAGCGCGGCGCAGCGTGAGATCAGTTTCGGCTGCTTCCTGATCCGGAAGGGGAGATCAACTGGAGCGACGGCCACCGGCGGCGGTCAGGCTTGATGGCCGAGCGATGTTCACGCAGCGTCGACGCGGCCATTGCTCGCGGTGTGAATTCGATCCGCGAATAGCTCGGCTATTGGGCGAAAACCCGCCGGCAACGGACGGTCGGTGAAGAAGCGGTGGCAGTCGCCAAAATGCCCGCCGCGGACTGTGGCGTTGCGGCCGAATTTGCTGGCGTCGGCAACCAGCAGGGCGGCCCGGCAATTGGCGACGATGGCTTGCCGTGCCTGGACTTCGTCCGAATGAAAATCCAGCAGCGTGCCGTCCTGATCGATGCCTCCGACGCCGAAGATGCCGAAGTCGGCCCTGAAGCCGGAGAAAAAACGTACGGCCGCGTCGCCGATGATGTCGCGGTCGAGGGGACGCAGTGTCCCGCCTGCGATCGTGATCTCGATGTCGGGATTTTGTGCAAACGCCGCTGCCACGTTCAAATTGTTGGTGATGACCCGTAAATCCTGCCGGCTGGACAGTGCCTGCGCGACGTATTCGGGCGTCGTGCCGAGACCGATCATGAGCGAGGCGCCGTCGGGAATGTAACTGGAAACGGCATGGGCGATGCGTCGCTTGGCATCGGCGTTCAATCCCTGCCGGCTGCCATAGGCCAGATTCTGGTTCTGCACGGGAAGGCCGACGCCGCCGTGGATCCGTCGCAGCAGCCCCTGATCGCACAACTGGTTCACGACACGGCGGATGGTCTGCTGCGTGACGTCGAAATGCCCAGCGAGATGCTCGATCGAGGCAAAGCCTTCCTCGCGCACGATCTCCAGAATACGGCCCTGGCGTTCTGTGGCGACCTTCAGCATTGGCACCCCGTTGTCACCAAAACGTATCATTCGAATGGTATGGACGCAATTCTTGTTTCATATGTGCATCCTTTATGTTCATATGAACTCAGGGAAGCAACGAACGGGGATGTTTCGACGCGGCTGCGAATGTGCCAATGGCACGTCGCGGCCATGCCGAACCGGGTAGATCATGTCGGCGATTACGCTGGATCACGTTTCCAAAAATTGGGGCCCGATGCGGGCCGTCGACGACGTGAGTCTCACGGCGGAGCAAGGCTCGCTGCTGGTGCTGCTTGGTCCATCCGGCTGCGGCAAATCCACCACGCTTCGCCTGATCGCGGGCCTCGAACAACTCGACGGTGGCACGATTACCATCGGCGGTACTGATGTCACCCATCTGACGCCGGCCCAGCGCAAGATCTCGATGGTGTTCCAGTCCTACGCCCTGTTTCCGCATCTGAGCGTCGCCGAAAACATCGTCTTCGGCCTGCGCGTGCGTCGCGTATCCCGCGCCGAGCGCGATCAGCGGCTTCAGCGCGTGGCGGAGATTGTCGGTCTCGAAAAGCTGCTGGAGCGCAAGCCGTCGCAATTGTCAGGCGGACAGCGCCAGCGCGTGGCGCTCGGGCGGGCCATCATCGCGGAGGCGCGCGTCTGCCTGATGGATGAACCGCTTTCCAATCTCGATGCCAAGCTGCGCCACGAGATGCGGACCGAAATCCGGGCGCTGCAGCAGCGCCTCGGGATCACCATGGTCTATGTGACGCACGACCAGACCGAAGCCATGACGATGGCCGATCGCGTCGTGTTGATGCGCGACGGGCGCGTCGAGCAGCACGGGTCGCCGGAAGAATTGTACAACCGGCCGGCCACCGCCTTCACGGCGCGGTTCATCGGTACGCCGCCGATGAATTTGATCCCGCAAGGCGACCGGCTGATCGGTATCCGGCCGGAGCATATCCGCATCGTGTCGCAGGACGGTCATGCGGCGCGCGTAAAGACCGTCGAACACCTCGGCGCCGACAGCATCATTCTGTGCGAGGTTCAGGGCCAGCCGGTTTCCGTGCGGCAGGACGGTTTCAGCGGGGCACATCCAGGTGACGACGTCAGGCTCGCCTGGGATGCAGTTCACGAGCATCAGTTCGATCAGACATCCGGGCGACGGCTGGATTCGGCCGTCGATGAGACAAGGCGAGTTGCATCGGGCTGACACCGTAACGACGGTCTTGGCGCGGCAAGAAAGTTAACAAGGGAGGATGACATTATGGCTTTTCGACAAATGATGCTGGGGGCACTTGCGGTGCTGTTGCTGGGTCCGCGTCCAGCCGCCGCGGTGGATTTGACCATGTATTATCCGGTCGCGGTGGGCGGTCCGGTGACGAAGATCATCGACGACATGGTCTCCCGGTTCGAGAAGGAGAATGCGGACATCAAGGTGACCGCGGTCTATGCCGGCAATTACACCGATACGATGACCAAGGCGATGACGGCCATGAAAGGCGGTCAACCGCCGCAATTGTCGGTGCTGCTGTCGACCGACGTTTTCACGCTGATGGACGAGAAAGCCATCGTGCCGATGGATGATCTGGTCGCGGACAAGTCGTGGTTCAAGGAATTCTATCCGGCGTTCATGGCCAACGGTCAGGTCGGCGGCAAGACCTGGAGCATTCCGTTTCAGCGCTCGACGATCGTGCTGTACTGGAACAAGGACGCCTTCAAGGAAGCTGGCCTCGATCCGGAAAAGGCGCCCGCGAGCTGGGACGAAATGGTCGAGATGTCCAAAAAGCTGGTCAAGAAGGATGCGTCCGGCAACACCGCGCGCTGGGGCATCGAAATTCCGACCACCGGCTACGCCTACTGGATGCTGCAGGCACTCGCCATCGAGAACGGCCAGAAGCTGATGAACGACGCGGGCAACGAGGTCAATCTCACCGCGCCGAAGACGGTGGCCGCGCTGGAGTACTGGGTCGACCTGTCGCGCAAGCACAATGTCATGCCGATGGGCAGCATCGACTGGGCGACGCTGCGTACCGATTTCCTCGAAGGCAAGACCGCGATGATGTGGCACACCACGGGCAACCTGACGGCGGTCAAGGACGCCGCCAAGTTCAACTTCGGCGTTGCCATGCTGCCGGCCAGGGAACGCCGCGGTTCGCCGACCGGTGGCGGCAGCTTCTACATCTTCAAGAGCGCATCCCCCGAGCAACAGAAAGCGGCCGTGAAATTCATCCAGTGGATGACGGCGCCCGAGCGTGCGGCGGAGTGGAGCATGAAGACCGGTTACGTCGCGGTTTCGCCTGCGGCCTACAAGACCCCGGCGATGGAAGCCTATGCCAAGGGGTTTCCGGCAGCGACCGTTGCCCGGGATCAGCTCGAGCATGCGGTGCCGGAACTGTCGGTTCACGAGAACGGCCGCATCTACAAGTTCGTCGGCGATGCCGTGCAGGCGGCGATCACCGGAACGCAGAAGCCGCAGGAGGCGCTTGCCGTCGCCCAGCAGCAGGCCGACCGCGTACTCCGCGCGTATAAATAGAGATAAAGGGCCGGGTGGCGGTTCGCCGCTATCCGGCCCGATCATCCGATGTCCGATCAACCCGTCATGTCACCCGTACCTCGCCGGCCGAGGTCGCATGCGTGGTGGAACGCCGTCAATGCCTGGCTGCTGCTGTTGCCGGCGGCCGTGCTGCTGATCGCGTTCACGCATTTTCCGATTTTGGCGACGATCCGGAATTCCTTCTTCATCACCCGCCGCAACGGCGCCGAGGTCTTCGTCGGGCTCGACAGCTACCATGCGATGGCCGCCGATCCGATTTTCTGGCGGGCGCTGGTCAACAATTTCTGGTTCGCGCTCGGCACCATTCCGACCTCGATCGCGCTGGCGCTGCTGATGGCGATCTGGGTCAACCGCAACATGCGCGGGCGCGGCTTCCTGCGGCTTGCCTTCTTCACGCCCACCGTGCTGCCGATGATTGCGGTCGCCAACATCTGGCTGTTTTTCTACACGCCGGATTACGGCGCGCTCGACCAGTTGCGCGGACTGTTTGGCCTCGCCGGCTGGAACTGGCTCGGCGATCCCGGCACTGTGATGGGCTGCCTGATCGTCATGGTGGTCTGGAAGGAAGCCGGCTTCTTCATGATTTTCTATCTCGCCGCCCTTCAGCAGCTGTCGCCCGATCTGGAAGAGGCGGCGGCGGTTGAGGGCGCCAGCCGCTGGTACACGTTTCGGCGGATTACTTTTCCGCTGTTGATGCCGACCACCCTGTTCGTGACGGTCAACGCGGTGATCAATTCGTTCAAACTGGTGGATCACCTCGTCATCATGACCAAGGGCGGTCCCAACAACGCCAGCACGTTGCTGCTTTACTACATCTACGAAGTCGCCTTCGTGTTCCAGGATTCGGCCTATGCGGCAACGCTGACCGTCGTGCTGCTGGTCCTGCTCAGCGCGGTTGCATTGATAAAATTTGGGTATCTCGACCGCAGGATCCATTACCAATGAACGGGCGGACGCATCCCCTTGAAGTGATCGCCGCGTGGCTGCTGGCGCTGCTTTGGCTGGCGCCGCTGGCTTATGCCTTCTGGAGCGCGCTGCATCCGGCCGCCTACGCGACATCGTTCAGCCTGTCGGCGCCATGGACGCTGGAAAACTTTTCGCGGGCTTGGAATCAGGCGCCGTTCGGTCGTTATTATTTCAACACGGTCGTTCTGGTCGTTCTGATCCTGGTCGGGCAGCTCGTGCTGTCGACCCTGGCGGCCTACGCCTTCGCGCGCTTCAAGTTCAAAGGCAGCGGAATCGCGTTTGCGCTGGTGCTGCTGCAATTGATGATCATGCCCGATGTGCTGATCGTCGAGAATTACCGCATGATCGGAAATCTTGGATTGCTCGATACCATCCCGGCGATAGCGTTGCCGTATCTCGCCAGCGCGTTCGGCATCTTCCTGCTGCGCCAGACCTTCAAGGGCGTTCCGCAGGAACTGGTCGACGCCGCCCGGGTCGAGGGCGCAGGGCCGCTGCAGATTCTCTGGAAGGTCTATGTTCCGCTGGCGCGGCCAACCTATGTTGCGTTCGGCCTCGTCTCGGTCAGCTATCACTGGAACAATTTTCTGTGGCCGCTGATCGTCACCAATTCGGTGGAGGCGCGGCCGCTGACCGTGGGGCTGGCCGTGTTCGGCGCTCCGGAGACCGGCGTGGACTGGTCGATCATTACAGCGGCGACCGTGATGACGATGGGGCCGCTGCTGTTCGCCTTCCTGCTGTTCCAGCGCCAGTTCGTGCAATCCTTTATGCGTGCGGGTATCCGCTGATGCGATTGATCACGTGGAATATCCAGTGCGGAAAGGGGTGCGACGGCGTGACCGACCTGGCGCGGATCGTCGCCGTGGCGAAAGAAATCGCCGATGCCGACGTGTTCTGTTTTCAGGAAGTATCTTCCGGTTTTTCCAAACTCGATGGCGGCACCGATCAGAGCGCGCAATTGGCAAAACTGCTGCCCGATCATCTCGCTGTGTTTCGCCCGGCGATCGAGACGATCGACGGGGAGGGCGGATTGCACCGGTTCGGGAACATGACGCTGTCGCGCCTGCCGGTGCTGCAGATTGCCAATCACTTGCTGCCGTGGCCGGGCGCAGGCGCCGTGCGCAGCATGCGCCGCCACGCGCTGGAGGTTACGGTTGAGACCGCGTTCGGACCGCTGCGGACCGTTAACACGCATCTCGAGTATCACTCTGTCGCCCAGCGCGAGGCGCAGATTGACCGGTTGCTGGAGCTGCAGCAGGACGCGTCGACCAGCCCCACAGCACCGGCTTCGCGGCACGACGAGCCCTACAGGAGCCAGATCCTGGCGGCGTCGAGCCTGCTGTGCGGTGATTTCAATTTCGACATATCGGATCCGCAGCACGGCCGAATTCACCAATCGGCGCGGCCCGGACTGAACTACCGCGACGCGTGGAACAGCTGCAACCCCGACCAGCCGCGGTCGTTGACCTGCGGACTGTACGACCACGCGCAATGGACGGAAGGACCGGATTGTCGCGACTTCATTTTCACGACGGAAGATCTGACCGGCCGGATCCGCCGCGTCGAAGTCGACACCAAGACCGATGCCTCCGACCATCAGCCCGTGCTGATCGAACTGGCGGATTGAACAAGACACCGCCATGCCGCTCATTGCTCGGGCTTCGATGGGCGGGATCGGCAAGCCCGGCGCCGAATTCCGCATTCCGGAATGCTGGACCTGCGCGCCGCCAGCCTCTATCTAAACCGTCATGAACCCTTTATCGGATGCGCCGGAGGCGCGTTTCTATCAATCCCACGGACTTCGGCTGCACTACACCGACTGGGGCAACGCATCGGCGCCGCCGCTGTTGCTGGTCCATGGCGGCCTCGATCACTCCCGCAGCTGGGACCATGTGGCGCGGGCGTTGCGGACGAATTTTCACGTCATCGCGCCCGATCTGCGCGGCCACGGCGATTCCGAGTGGGCCAAGGGCAGCAGCTACAGCCTGGCCGATCACGTCTACGATCTGGCCTGCCTGGTGAAGTCCGAAGGCCTGGAAAACCTCGCCGTTGTCGGCCACTCGATGGGCGGCATGGTCAGTCTGACCTTTGCCGGGGCGTTTCCGGAAAAGCTATCGCGGCTTGTCGTGCTCGATGGCGTGACCAACTTTCCGGCGCGACGGGTGAAGCCGATCGAGATCAGGATCGCGGATTGGGTCGGCGATCTCGACAAGACGGCGCAGCGGAAAACCCAGCGCTATACGTCGGTAGCCGATGGCGCCGATCGGATGCTCGGGCGCAATGCGCGGCTGGACCGCGAGCAGGCGATGCACCTCGCCACCCATGCCCTGAAGCAGAATGCCGACGGCGGATTCAGCTGGAAGTTCGATCCTTATCTGCGCGCCCGCGCGCCATACCGGCTGTCGCTGGAAGACAACATCGCGCTGTGGGCGCGCATCGCCTGTCCGACGCTGCTGGTGGCCGGCAGCGAGAGCTTTTTGCCGGATCCCGAAACCGCAGGGGTGCTCGGGCATTTCAAGCAAGCTGAGCTGGTGAAGATCGAGGGCGCCGGGCACTGGGTGCAGCATGACAAGCCGGCCGAAGTGATCGACGCGCTCAGGGCGTTCCTTGCGGTGCCGGCGGCAGGCGAGGCGGCACTCCTTGGGCCGTCACCCGTGGTGTGATCCAAACGCCGGATCGCGGCTGCGCAGCCGGCCGCGCCGGATCGACCACCGCTCCTGATTGTGGCGCAGCACCTCGTTGAGCACCGAACGCGGGTTCAATTGCCGTTCCGGCAGGCAGGCGATGATGGCGTTACGGTCCTCGATGCCCTGCTCATCGACGATCCAGACCTTGAGACTGTCGCCGGCGAGCCGCGCCGCGATGCGGTCGGGCAGCGGATCAATATCATTCATGACCGATACGTTCATGACGATGCGGCCGCCCGGCGCCAGCCGGGCGCGGATCGCCTCGCAGGTCTCGACGTCGAATTCGTCGTTGAAGTGAAAACCCGGGCCGCCGATATCGATGGCGATGCCGTCGTAAAGCGCCTCATCCTGATAGATGAATTGGCGGAAATCCGCGACCATGCAGGAGAGATCGGCGGGCAGCCCGAAAAACTTCTGCGCGATCTCGAAGCTGAGTGGATTATTGTCGACGATGGTGAGCTGCTTGCCGAGTCCGGCCAGCCGGGTGGCGAGGTTGCCGCCGCCGCATCCCAGCACCAGGATGTTGGCCGCCCGGTGCAGCAGTTCATCCATCAGCTTGAGATAGGTGAACACGCTTTTGCCGTCGGGCGTCGCCTGGCTCTGCCGCACGCCTTCCTCGAAATAGATCCGGGTTCCATCCCACGGGCACTCGACGATCTCGATCTCGCCGCTTCTGCCCTGATAACGTCCCAACAGCCGCACAGCCGATTCCCTATCGAGTTCATGCATCAGATAGCATGCGGCGGCGCTCGCCCGCATGATATTTTGTGTCGCTGCACCCTGGCCTCGATCTCGAATACCGTTCGGATCAGGTCATCGTTCTCCGAACCGGCTGCGGCTTTTCCCGCACTGGCTTCGCAGGTTTCACGACGATTTGGCAGGCTTGCGTTTTCAGCGGAGACGGCAGCGTGCCGATCCAGTTCTCGGTCCAGTAACCGGCGAATTGTTCCCTATAAAAGAAGCCGGCCCGGTAACCTTGCCGGCCAATAACGGCTGGACTTGCCCGCCTCACTTCTTAAGTATGAGGTGTAGGTATGGCCATTCAGGAGGCTCGCATGGGCCTGAACAAGACTTTCGCCATTGTTCTCGGCGCCACGCTGGTGGCGTGGAGCGGCATGTCCGTCGCGGATGAATACCGTCCGGGCGAGTTCCTCCGTCTCGACCTCACCAAAGCGGTGCTTTCGCCAAAACCGCTCGGACCGGCCACGCAATTCGCGCCTGTCAGGATCGAGGCGCGCGCCGACCGCGCCAACCCGGCGCCATCCGCACGCGTCACCTCCGGCAAAACCCATGTCGCGCATCAGCGCGCGAAAAAGCCGCGCGGCGCCAACAGGACGAAATTGGCGCGCCCGCGCGGCAATCCGCTCGACGCGCAGGCGTCCGATACACGGGTTCAAGCCTGGCCGTGCAAGTCCGGCGGCATCTGCAACTGGAGATGACGCGGCACGGCCGCGGTCAGGCGCATGCGCGTCAGGGCGCCACGAACAGATAGCCGGCGAGCACGAGCAACACGGACAGCGCCGTGATCACGCCGAGTACACCGGCGGCGATCGCAAGCAGTCCGTGGGAATCCAGCCATCGTTGTAGTGCGTTGCCCATTCTCATTGCTGTGCGACCCGATCCCGATTTGCAGTTTGGCTGGCGCGCAGGCTATCAAACAGCGGCCCCGCTGTCCTAAGATTATCCCTCAGCCGAATTTCCCTCAACGGCCCCTCAATCAAGCGGCATCGCGGCTTGCCGCGGTTTCAAGTCGTCAGGAGCACTCCATGGAATATCTGCAAACCCAGGGCATCAGCCTGCCGCGACTTGGGCTCGGCACCTTTCGCCTGCAGGGCGATGCCTGCCGCGTGGCGGTCGAAGGCGCGCTCGGCCTCGGCTACCGCCACATCGATACCGCGGAAATGTACGGCAATGAGGAAGCCATTGGCGACGCCATCGCCGCATCCGGCGTCGCCCGCAAGGACCTGCACGTCACCACAAAAGTCTGGAACGAGAACCTGGCGCCGGACGCGATCCGCCGGGCGTTCGACGCCAGCCTGAAGAAACTCAGGCTCGACTATTCCGATCTCTACCTGGTGCACTGGCCGGCGAAGAACATGAACTTGCCCGCGATGTTCGAGGCCCTGATGAAGCTGAAACAGGAGGGCCGCACCCGCGCCATCGGGGTTGCCAATTTCAACATCGCGCTGCTCAAGACCGTGGTCGAAGAGATCAAGGCGCCGATCGCCTGCAACCAGGTCGAATATCATGTGATGCTCGACCAGACGCCGCTGCGCCGATATCTCGCCGCCAAGGCGATCCCGCTGGTGGCCTATTGCCCGCTGGCGCAGGGCAGGGTGGCGTCGGACCCGACGCTGATGGCGATCGGCCGCAAGCATGGCGCCAGCGCCGCCCAGGTGGCGCTGAAATGGCTGCTCGACCAGGACGGCGTCGCCGCGATCCCGAAAGCGTCGCGCGCGGAAAGCCAGCAGGCCAATCTCGACGCGCAGAATATCGGGCTTGATGACGAGGACATGAAAGCCATCGCCGCGCTGCCGAAAGACAGACGCTGCGTCAATCCCGGCTTCGCCCCGGCATGGGATTGATTTTTTCCCCTCTCCCCTTGTGGGAGAGGGTGGCCGCGATGCGAAGCATCGCGGACGGGTGAGGGGTCTGTCTCCGCGGATAGATACCCCTCATCCGGCGCGGACTGTGTCCGCGCCACCTTCTCCCACAAAGGGAGAAGGGAAGAGTTCGTCGCTCGTTTAACCAACGAAAAATGGCCCCTCGCGGGGCCATTGTCGTCTCGCCTCAATAGCGATGATGGCGCTTCTTGATCACGATGACCTTGTTGCCGTGGCCCCGGCCGCGGTGATAGCCGCGATGACGGGGATGCATCTGGGCACGGGCGCCGTGCCGCTGGTGAGCACCGTAATGATGGCCGCCGCGCTTGATGACGACGGTTTGTGCGTCGGCGTTCGACGACGGTGCCGCCATGAAGATCGTGGCGAGCGCCGCGATCATGAGTGCAAACTTCTTCATGCTGTTCTCCGGTTGAGCGGGGATGTAACAGCGCATGCGGCAGAACGTTCCCGAAGAGCCCGAAGAGAATTCTGAACGGTTATTCAGCAGGATTAACGTGCGACGCGCGCATCCGTTGCGACGTGCGCTGATCCATAATCGCCTGCTACATCATCGCGTCTATCCTCTGGTGATCGCGCCGGCGAATCGGCCGGCGCGCAGCGGCTCGCCGGTCGATGTGTTGAGGGGCCGTTGACGATCGCAGTGGGGTGTCTCTGGTGGGCCAATGCCCATCATCGGCGCGGCTGTCCGTAGCGGCTTGCACAATACCCGTGTCCGGCGCATCATCCGGCGACAAGAACAATATCAGGGGGAGCGTTGCCATGACCGCATTGTCACGCCGGAATTTCCTTGCGTTAACGGGGGTGGCCGCCGCGGCGCTGTCCCCGCGCTTCACAACATCGGCCTATGCGGCGATGGGTCCGAACGACAAGTTCGACCTCGTCATCAAGGGCGGCGACGTGCTCGATCCCAGCCAGTCGTTGCGGGGAAAACGCGATATCGGCATTCGCTGGGGCGTGATCGAGGCGATCGAGGCGGACATTCCGGCCGCGCGCGCGTCGAAGACCATCGACGCCTCGGGTAAACTGGTGACGCCGGGCCTGATCGACCTGCACAGCCACGTTTTTCCCTATGGCTCGGCGATCGGGATTCCCGCCGACGAACTGGCGCAGTTTCAATGCACGACCACGATGGTTTCGGCCGGCGATGCCGGCGTCAACAACCTCGCGGCGCTGCGCCGATACATCGTGGCGCAATCGCGCACGCGGATCTATGCCTTCGTCCACATCGCCAATCACGGACTATCGGGATTCCCGGTCGCCGAACTCTACAACATCGATCACGCCCAGATGGAAGCCTGCGCCATGGCGCTGGCGGAAAATCCGGATTTCCTGCTTGGGGTCAAGGTGCGGATGTCCGAGAATGTGATCGCCAAACACGGCCTGGAGCCGCTGAAGCGCGCGATCCAGGCCTGCGAGATGTGCGGCTGGCCGGCCAGGATGATGGTGCATATCGGCGGCGTCGAAACCAAAGAGTTGATGTCGGGGATCCTCGATTTGCTGCGGCCCGGCGACGTGCTGACCCATGCCTATTCCGGCGCGCCGAACATCGCCGGCGTCTTCACCAACATCGTGCAGGACGGCAAACTGCTGCCGGCGGCGCTCGCCGCCAAGCAGCGCGGCGTGGTGTTCGATGTCGGCCATGGCGGCGGCAGCTTTGATTTCACCGTCGCCGAAGTGGCGATTCCCGGCGGCGCGGGGCCTGACGTCATCTCCTCCGATATCCACGTCTATTCGGCCAATTCGCCGGGCATGCCGTACTTGCCGAACGTGATGAGCAAGTTCATGGCGCTGGGCTTTTCGCTGGAGCAGGTGGTGGCGATGGCGACCTCGGCGCCCGCCAAAATCATCAACCGCGTGCCCAAGCTCGGCACGCTGCAGATCGGCGCGCCCGCCGACGTCGCGGTCATGGAACTGGTGGAGGGGCCGACATCGTTCGTCGATACCCGCAACAACAAGCGCGAGGGCAAGGCGCTGCTCAAACCGGTGCAGACCGTGATCAACGGCGTGCCGTTCGGCAGGCCCTATCAGGCGCCGTTCGCGGTGCGGTAAGGCGGGGGGCCTATGGCGTGACGGCCGGACGAGTGTTCGTTCGGCCGCGCAAGGTGTCGACCAGATATGGCAGGCTGTCGGGAACGGCATCGCCGCGCCAGGCGACGTGCTGGTCGGTTCGGACCAGAATCAGCTTGCGATCGTAGAACTGCCTTGAGTCGGCGGTTGGCACGTCGACGATTTCGAGGGGGACCCCGCCGTCGCGCATCGCTTCGACCAGCGGTGCAATCTCGATTTCCGAATCGAGCCGCAGCAGGGTGTAGCCCGGTCCGAGGGCGTCGTAGACCGGGCGGCCGTCCGGCAAGGTCGAAAACGGCACCCGGCAACCGGGTACGGTCGATGGCGTGAAGTCGGCCATCGTATAGGCCGGCGGCTCGGCGCCATCATAGGCGATGATCGGCGACCGATCGTAGAAATAGCCGAAGTTGAGCCCGCCACAGCAGTACTGCTGGACGTTCAAATCGTAGGCTGCCTGTCCCACCTGGTTGCGAACCGCATCGCCAGCGGCGCCGGGATGCTCGATTTCGTCGGGCACCGCCCGGCGCTGGCCCAGTACCTTGCCTGCCATGTCCATAGCGAAGCGCGACACCTGCTCGGTGATCGGCAGCCGTTCGGCCTCGTAGGCGTCCAGGATGGCCGGGTCCGCCCATTGCTGCAGGCAAGCGGCCAGCAGCCACGCCAGGTTGGTCGCGTCGGCGATACCGGCATTCATGCCGTACCCGGCATAGGGCATCCACAGATGCGCGGCATCGCCGCAAATGAAGGCGCGTCCCCTGCGAAACCGGTCGGCGACGAGCCGGCGGCCGACCCAGTCTTCCCTGCTCAGGATTTCGTATTCGAAATCGGCTCCGACGCCGAGGATCGCGCGGATCGACAGGTCGCGGTCGACCGACTCGAAGGTCTCGTCCTCGCGATTGAGGTGATTGTGAATCAGCCAGGTTTCACGGCCGTCAATGGCCACCACGGTCCCGCAACGTCGCGGATTGAGCGAGAGCGTCATCCAGGCGGGTTGGTCCATCAGGGCGAGCAGCGTGGGGGCGCGGACGTAGGTCGACTGGACACGCTGGATCACCGGCGTGCCCTGAAGCGTCGCATCGATCGTCTTGCGGACGATGGAGCGCGCGCCATCGCAACCGACGATGAACTCGGCATCGATCCGAAAGCTCGTGTCGCTGTCGCGATCGCGCGCCGTCGCGACGATGCCGTCGGCCGTTTCATGGAAATCCTCGAATGACGTCCGGTTCAAAATGGTCAGGCCGTCGATGCCGTTCGCATGCGCGAACAGCACCGGCTCCATGTAAATTTGGTTGATCCGGTGCGGTGGTTCCGCGGTCGGCCAATCGGTATCCGGTCCATCCGTGGCGGTATAGCGGTCGCGCCGGCACGGAATCGGGATGCGCGACAATTCGATGCCGGTTGTCGTGGTGCGGTAGGCGCAGTCGTTCGGGTAGTCCGCCGGCAGGCCGGCGTCGCGCAGCATCGGCGCCACGCCGAGCCGGCGGAATACTTCCATCGAGCGTGACGAGACGTGATTGCATTTCACGCTTGGCGGCTCTCCGGCGCTCCTGACTTCGACGACAACAGCGGCGATGCCGCGACGCGCCAGATCCATCGCCAGCGTGAGGCCGACCGGACCGGCGCCGACGATCAGCACGCTGGTCTTGACCGACTGGCTTGTCGCTGCGGGATGATCGTGCATAATCGGCGCTCGCCTGTGCAATATTTTCAGGAATGGCGGAAAGAGGATAGATGCTTCAGGCGGTCCGGCAAATAGCCCTGTGGAGTCTTGCTTCGTTGTTGAGCCTGCCGTTGCTGGCGCCCGGTTTGGCATTCGCATACCCCGATCAGCCGATCAAGATCATCGTCACGTTCCCGCCCGGTGGCAGCGCCGACATCGTGATCCGCGCGCTGCAGCCGTTGCTCGCGGAAGACTTGCGTCAGCCGATCGTGATCGAG
>JBBQUA010000112.1:0-16333 GCA_038212905.1 Hyphomicrobiales bacterium | reverse complement strand
GTTCAGCGCCTCGACCGCAGCCCATTGCGAGACTGACGATGGCGCATGCGTGGCTTGCGACTGGATCGTGGTCATCGCCTTGATGAGCTCGACCGGACCGCCAGCATAACCGATGCGCCAGCCGGTCATGCAATAGGCTTTCGACACACCATTCACCGTCAGCGTGCGGTCGAACAGTTTCGGCTCGACCTGCGCGGGCGTGGTGAATACGAAATCGTCATAGACCAGATGTTCGTACATATCGTCGGTCATGACCCAGACATGCGGATGCTTCACCAACACATCGGTGAGCGCCTTCAATTCGGCGCGCGAATAGGCCGCGCCGGTCGGGTTCGACGGCGAGCACAGGATGATCCATTTGGTCTTCGGCGTGATCGCCTTTTCCAGCGCATCCGGCTGCAGCTTGAAGCCCTGCGCCGCCGTGCATACCACCGGCACCGATTCACCGCCGGCCAGTGCCACCATTTCCGGATAGCTCACCCAATAGGGTGCTGGAATGATGACCTCGTCGCCCGGATTGATGGTGGCCATCAGGGCGTTGTAGAGCACCTGCTTACCGCCGGTGCCGACGATGATCTGGTTCGGCTTGTAGGTGAGGCCGTTCTCGCGCTGGAACTTGGCTGATATCGCCTCCTTCAGCTCGGGAATGCCGCCGACGTCGGTATATTTGGTCTTGCCGGCCTCGATGGCGTGGATTGCCGCCAGCTTGATGTTGGCGGGCGTGTCGAAGTCGGGTTCGCCGGCGCCGAGGCCGATGACGTTGCGGCCGGCCGCTTTCAGCGCGCGTGCTTTATCCGTGACCGCGATGGTCGCGGACGGCTTCACACGGTCGAGCGCAGCGGACAGGAAAGGCATCATCGTCTCCTTGCAGGCGTGGTGAATCCACGGGTGAGGTCACACCGATCCACGACTCGTCTTGTTGGGATCGAGGCACCCTAAAGCGCTGAAAGCCGCATCGCAAGAAGCTTGCGCCGTTACGGCCAAACTTTAGGGAACGTTAAAACCGCCCGGCTAGAACAGCGCAATATTCATAAAATTCCGCGGCGAAATGACTCATTTTTGGCAAGGCGCCTGGCAACGGATCTGGCACGGGTTGCGTTCAGGCGCGTGGCTGACTTCCGCGCGTGCGCGCGGCTACAGCCTGATCCTGCTTGCGGTCTGCGCCGTGGCGATAGCGGGCTGGATCGCGCTGTCGGACGGCCTGATCGACCGCAACGGCAAGCCTGTTGGCACTGACTTTTCCAATGTCTATGCCGCCGGCTCCCTGACCTGGCAGGGCCGGCCGGCGGACGCCTATGTGCCGGCGCTGCAGCACGCCGCCGAAAAGGCCGTATTCGGCGGTCGCGAGGTGCCGTTTTATGGCTGGCACTACCCGCCGTTCTTCTTCGCGGTCGCGGTTCTGGTGGCCGCGGTTCCCTATGCTTTCGGCCTTGCGATCTGGCTGGCGGCGAGTTTCGCCGCCTATCTGGCGGCCATGCGCGCGATCCTGCCGCGTCCGGAGACGTGGCTGATCGCGGCGGCCTTTCCCGCCGTGTTCGTCAATGTCGGCCATGGCCAGAACGGATTTCTCACCGCGGCGCTGCTCGGCGGCGCCCTGCATGTGCTCGATCGCCGGCCCTGGCTCGCGGGCGTGCTGATCGGCTGCCTCGCCTACAAGCCGCAATTCGGCGTGTTGATTCCGGTGGCCCTTTTGGCCGGTGGTCGCTGGAGCACCATCGCCGCCGCGGCGGCCACGGTCGCGGCGCTGGTCGCCGTCAGTTTTGCAACGCTCGGCGGCAGCGTCTGGCACGCTTTCGCGGACTCCATGAACTTCACGCAAGTCGTGGTGCTCGAACAGGGCGGCACCGGCTGGGAAAAGATTCAATCGATATTCTCGGCGGCGCGGATGTGGGGCGCCGGCGTACCCTTGGCCTATGCCGCGCAGATCGCGCTGGCACTGGCGCTCGCAGCATGTCTGGCCTGGCTGTGGCGGAGCGACGCCGCCTTCGAACTCAAGGCGTCGGCGCTGGCGAGCGGCAGCCTGCTCGCGACCCCTTACGTGCTCGACTACGATCTGGTGGTGCTTGCGGTCGCGATCGCCTGGTTCGCGCGCCACGGACTCCGCCGCGGCTTTGCACCCTTCGAAATCAGCCTGCTGGCCGCGGCGTGGCTGGTGCCGCTGCTGTCGCGCAGCGTGGCGGGAGTGAGCGGGATACCGCTTGGCCTCGTGGTGCTGCTGATGATTTTCGCTTGCACGCTGCGGCGAGCGCTCCGGGATTCTGGAGGTGCTGAATGCGAACGCCGACAAGATGGCGCCAGCGTGATCTGAATTGTTAACGCCTGCCGGCGGAATTTTCCGCGCGGTTGCAGTGCAATAGAGGTTTTCGACTTTTTCCGGTGCGCGAGCCTTGCGACACAACCGCAACGGCATCATTGTTTAGCCGTGTTGCGGCGCGATAAGGCAAAAGCCTCGCACGACGGTCGCACGGCCGCGTTTCTCCGATCGAATTGATTTGAAGATGTACAAGCTCTATTCGATGCAACGCTCCGGCAACAGCTACAAGGTCCGCCTTGCGCTGGCGCTGCTGAACGCGCCCTATCGCGCCATCGAAGTCGACATCCTGCGCGGCGAGAGCCGCACGCCGGACTTTCTCGCCATGAATCCGAGCGGACAGGTGCCGCTGCTGGAAGTCGCGGAGGGACGCTATCTCGCCGAATCCAACGCCATCCTCTGGTATGTCGCCGGCGGCACTCCGCTGGCGCCGGAATCGCGGATCGAACGCGCCGAGGCGCTGCAGTGGATGTTCTTCGAGCAGCACGCGCTGGAGCCGAACATTGGCGCAGCCTATTTCTGGCTGGCGCTGGTCAGGGGCGGCCGCGATCTGCAGACCCACGCGCTGGAAGACTGGATGGAACGCGGCTATGCCGCGTTGCAGGTGATGGAAAATCACCTCAAAACCCATGCGTATTTCGTCGCGGGACAGCTGACCGTCGCCGACATCGCAATGTACGGCTACACCCACGTCGCCGACCGCTGCGACTACGACCTCGCGACCTTCCCCGCGATCCGCAGCTGGCTGCGGCGGGTGGAGCAGACCAGCGGATTCGTGCCGATGGACTGGCAGCCGGGTGCTCGCGATACCGGGATTGACGCGCCCGGCATCGCCGCCGAGGCGTGAAAAGGCGCGAATAGCGGTCATAACCCGGTTTTTCGCCGTCGTTTTGCCATGTTTGGAGGCAGAGCCGCCGCAATATTGCCAGCGGTTGCTGCGAGCTTTCGAACAGTGCGAGCTGATTCGCCCGCGTATTCAAGGATTTCGACCATGATCCGGTCGCCCGGCGCCGAGGGCTCAAACAGCCACTCCACGCCCGTCGCTTTGTCCAGACTGACCCACGTCGTCGCCGGCTGGCTGGCACTCGGCGGGCTGTCGCTGTGCCTGATCGTCGCCCTCACGGTGCTGTCGATCGAAATCGCCTCGGCGATGCCCCTTCCGGCGTAGCGCTAATTACCCGGTGCGGACTAGGGGCTGCCAGCACCTCCAATTGCCAGCGATCATGTCATCGCGATCGGGCCATCATGAATAAGACACCTATGGTGCTTGTGACGACGGCGTTGACGGTTGCGATCGTCTTGACGACGACGTTCCTGATCGTCACCTCCACCCGCGGCGAAAACACCTCGTTTGCGTCGTCGGCAGGAGAACTCGATGTCCAGACCGTCGCCGGCGGCCTGGTCAATCCATGGGCGCTGGCATTCCTTACCGACGGCCGGATGCTGGTGACCGAGCGCGCCGGCCGCATGCGCATCGTCACGCCGGAAGGACAGGTTTCGCCGCCGCTGAAGGGCGTGCCCGAGGTCTGGGCCTCTGGCCAGGGCGGATTGCTCGACGTCGTCACCGACAAAAGTTTCGCGCAGAACAAGACCATCTATTTCTGCTACGCCGAACGCACCGCCGGTGGCGGCCGCACCGCGGTGGCGCGCGCCAAACTGAACGACGGCAGCGGCCGGCTCGACGAAGTCAAAGTCATATTCCGGCAGGAGGGGCCGCTGTCGTCGGGCAATCATTACGGCTGCCGCATCGCGCAAGCCAGCGACGGCAACCTGTTCGTCACGCTGGGCGATCATTACAGCGCCCGCGACGAGGCGCAGAATCTCGGCAATCATATCGGCAAGCTGATCCGGATCGCACCCGACGGCTCGGCGCCGGCGGACAATCCATTCGTCGGCCGCGACGGCGCAAAGCCGGAAATCTGGAGTTTTGGCCATCGCAACGAGCAGGGCCTCGCGATCAATCCCTTAACCGGCGACCTCTGGGAAAGCGAACACGGCCCGCGCGGCGGCGACGAGATCAACCTCGTCGGCAAGGGCAAGAATTACGGCTGGCCGGTGATCGGCTACGGCATCGATTACAGCGGCGGGAAGATTCACGACAGCACCGCCAAAGACGGCATGGAACAGCCGCTGAAATACTGGGTGCCGTCGATCGCCCCGTCCGGCCTGACCTTCTATAGCGCAAAACTGTTTCCGAAATGGACCGGCAGCCTGTTCACCGGCGCGCTGGCGGGCAAGGTGCTGGTGCGGCTGCAGCTCAAAGGCCACACCGTGACGTCGGAGGAACGCCTGCTGCCAAACCTCAACGAACGCATCCGCGACGTGCGACAGGGCCCGGACGGCGCGCTATGGCTGCTGACCGACAGTTCTGCCGGACGAATCCTGCGGGTGTCGCCGTCGGCGAAATGAAGGCCCCTGCCCTGAGAGTGGCGGGCCTACTTCGGTGGTCTTCCGCGCCTGGCGAAGGAAACACCGCTCGCATCGGCTGCCCTGCGCAGGAGGCCTGCTTTTTTCAGGGCTTCGGTCTTATCCGGGCCCGGCGCCATCGATCGAGCGGCGTCGAGAGCGCCGTCAGCTTCGGCTTCGATGTCGCGGTCTGGTCGGGGTGGTTTGCCGGTCATGGACAGACTTCAACTTCAGAGGAACTCACGCAAGCGTGCCAGCTCGACGACGTGCTCCGCCGACAATGTGTCGGTTATCAATGGAGCCTGCGGCGCTGTCTGGATTTCGTAGAGATGACGAACGGATTCAGGTCTGGCCATGAACTCCCTGATGCATTCATCAAGCGAACCCTCGGCCACCATGTACGGACCCGTGCCATCGGTCAGACGAGCGTTGTTGAGGGAGGGCCATTTGCGAACGACGGCGGGGACATCAAATCTCACCTGAACTCTAGAGCCATCCATTGGTCGTCGTTCTCCGGGCAGAGCCAAGACGGCCTCGGCTCTCGGGGAGGAACTGCCGAGGCCGCCTTGTGTTTGCGTGCAAGCCCTGCACACGGCCAACAATGCGGGACATTACCACTTGTTCCCGGTCGAGTTTGATTGTTTGAAGAGCCGATCCAGCCCCGTCCACACCCATACCGGGCGGCGAAACGCTGCGGCTCACTCCCCCCGAAACACCGGCTTGCGCTTTTCGTTGAACGCCAGCACGCCTTCGCGGCGGTCCGCAGTGGGGACCAGGCGATGATAGGCCTCGATCTCGAACGCCATGCCATCCGACACCGACATCTGCAGGCCGCGGTGAATCGCCTGCTTGGCTTGCCGTACCGCGATCGGGCCGTTGGCGGCGATGCGCCGGGCGATAGCCATCGTGGCCTCCAGCAGGTCGGCAGGCGCGACCACGCGATTGACCAGGCCCCACGCTTCCGCCTCGGCAGCGGTGAAGGGCAGGCCGGACAGGATCAGCTCCTTTGCTCGCCGCTCGCCGACGGCGCGGGCGAGGTTCTGGGTGCCGCCGGCGCCCGGCATGATGCCGAGCGTCACCTCGGTCAGGGCAAAGCGGGCATGGATGGCGGCATAGACAAAATCCGACGCCGCCGCGATCTCGCAGCCGCCGCCATAGGCCGCGCCATTGACGGCCGCGATCAGCGGGATCGGACATGCCATCAGCGCCCGCGCCATGCGCTCGAAGATCAGGTGCTGCGACTGCCAGCTGGCATCGGTCATGCCGTTGCGCTCTTTCAAATCGCCGCCGGCGCAAAACGCCTTGTCGCCGCTGCCGGTGATAACAATCGCGCGCAGGCCGTGCAGATCGACCGAGAATGTTTCGAACAATTCCAGCAGATCGAGGCCCATCCTGGTATTCAACGCGTTGGACACCTCGGGCCGGTTTAGCGTGACGAGGAGGATGTGATCGTCCTGGCGGACCACATGAATGGTCTCGAAATCGGCGCGCATCCCGTTCTCCCTTAAGATCGCTTCTTGACCGGAGCCGGGCTATCTCTAGTCTGCCCGAAGATCGATTGATAATCTAACGGCGGAAACGCGGAAGGACAGACCATGCCGGGCTCACTTGAGGACCAACTTGGCTTTGCGCCCGACCACGATTCGGCGATCCCCTATATGCAGCGGACCCGCGACTACTACACTGCGATCGGCTACACCACACCCTATCGCTGGGCGCATCATGTCGAGGCGCCGTTTCAGCCCTTAAAGAAGCCGCTGGCGCAGTCACGCGTCACGCTTATCACCACCGCCGCCCCCTATGATCCCGCCAAGGGCGACCAGGGCCCGGGTGCCGCCTACAATGGTGGCGCCAAGTTCTATCAGGTCTATGACGGCGACACTTCGCAGCCGCATGATTTGCGCATCTCGCATATCGGCTACGACCGCAAGCACACCACGGCGACCGACAGCGGCAGCTGGTTTCCGCTGCCGCAGCTGCTGGAGGCCAGGGCCTCGGGGCGGATCGGCGAGGTCGCGCCGCGCTTCTTCGGCGCGCCGACCAACCGCAGCCACCGGGTCACCATCGAGGTTGACGCGCCTGAAATCCTCGCCCGCTGCCTCGCCGACAAGGTCGACGTCGCCGTGCTGGTGCCGAACTGCCCGGTCTGCCACCAGACTTCCGCGCTGGTGGCCCGCCACCTCGAAGCCAACGGCGTCGCGACCGTGGTGATGGGATGCGCCAAGGACATTATCGAGCACGCCGCGGTGCCGCGCTTTCTGTTCTCCGATTTTCCGCTCGGCAACTCCGCCGGCAGGCCGCACGACGTCGCCTCGCAGGCAGAGACGCTCGAACTGGCGCTGCGCCTGCTGGAAACCGCCCCCGGCGCGCAGACCACGATGCAGTCGCCGCTGCGCTGGAGCGAGGATGCCTCCTGGAAGCTCGATTACAACAACATCGCGCAGATGAGCCCGGAAGAACTGGCGCGGCGCCGCGCCGAGTTCGACAAGCAAAAAGAAATCGCGCGCGGCAACCGGGCGGCCTGATCGCGGCCACTTCCCTTCTCCCCTTGTGGGAGAAGGTGGCGCGAAGCGCCGGATGAGGGGTGTCCCACAACGGCATCGCGTTCGCGGAGACAGACCCCTCACCCGTCTCGAATGCGCTACGCGCATTCGATCCACCCTCTCCCACAAGGGGAGAGGGAAGGAAGAAGAAAAGAACAGGGAGCAAACCCAGATGACCCGACCGTTCGAAGGCGTGAAGATTCTCGACTTCACGCAGGTGCTGGCTGGTCCCTATGCGAGCTACCAGCTCGCGCTGCTCGGCGCCGACGTCATCAAGGTGGAGCGCCGCGAAGGCGAGGACATGCGCCGCACCCCGCTCAGCCGCGAATGGGCCGATCGCGGCCTCGCCCCGGGCTGGCAGGCGATCAACGGCAACAAGCGCAGCCTGACGCTCGACCTTTCGAAGCCGGAGGCCATCGCCATCGTCAAACAGCTCGCAGCTGTGGCCGACGTGGTGATGGAGAATTTTCGTCCCGGCGTGATGGACCGGCTCGGCATCGGCTACGCCGCGCTCTCCGAGATCAACCCGAAACTGATCTACTGCGCCGTCTCGGGTTTTGGGCAGACCGGTCCGGAACGGTTGGGCGCCGGCTACGACGGCAAGATCCAGGCGCTGTCGGGCATCATGGCGATCACCGGCCACGAGGAGTCCGGACCAACGCGCGCCGGTTTTGCCGTCTGCGACGTGCTGTCAGGAGCGACCGCCGCGTTCGGCGTCTCCAGCGCGCTGTTCCAGCGCACCCATACCGGCAAGGGACAATTGGTCGACGTCTCCATGCTGGAGGCGTCGCTGGCGTTTTTGTCGGGACAGGTGGCGGATTACACCGTCGCCGGCCATCGCCAGCAACTCTCAGGCAACCAGGCCGTCAGCCGCAGGTCGACCGCCAATCTGTTCAAGGCGGGCGACGGCTATCTGCTGCTCGCCGTCAACAGCGAGAAGCAATACCGCGCGCTGATGATAGCGCTCGGCCGCGCCGACGCGCTGGAAGACCCGCGCTTCGCCGACTGGTTCGCACGGCAGGAAAACGAACCGGCGCTGCGCGCCATCATCGAAGAGGCGCTCGCGAAGAAGGACCCGCGCGAGTGGGAAAAAATCCTGGAGGCGGCCGGCGCGCCCTGCGCCAGCATCTGGAAGATCGAAGAGGTGATCGATCACCCGCAGATCGCGGCGCGTGGCGCCATTCAGGAGATCGATACGCCCTACGGCCGGCTGCGCTTCGCCGGCAGCGGCTTCCAGCTTGCCCATGGCGGCGGCCGGCTCGATACCATGGCGCCCGAACTCAGCGCCCACACCGACGAAGTGCTGGCCTCACTCGGCTATGACGCCGATGATATCGCCGACCTGCGCGCGCGCGAGGTGGTGTGAGCTCGCGTCGTCCCTGCGAACGCAGGGACCCATACGCCGCGGCCTTGCGATGAGGTGTCGATGTTAAACACCTTCTGCACCAACTAACGACCGGGGTTATGGGTCCCTGCGTTCGCAGGGACGACGTAAGATCTCGCAACGCCCGCCCCTTCACCACTTGTGAAAAATGAAAAACGCTCCCGCGGCGATCAGCGCGAAACCCAATCCGTGGTTCCAACCCAGCGGCTCCGTACCAGGCGAAGGTCATGAAGACATTGGAGGCAAACAGCATCAGGATCGGCAAAACGGCTGGCGAAATGGTGGGCATGAATGTCCTCTCGAAATGTCCGCGGCCCAATTCATCCGGCCGCAAGCCGGTTACCTTGAAAATCGAATATCATTTGATTCAAGCGTGCGGAAATCCGCCTTGACCGGATCAACCGCTTTTTAGGCATGGCGCGGGAAATTCCACCGCTGTTGCAACCATACGTCATGCTGCGGCCCTTATCCTCCGTGGCAACGAGAGCGAGTGAGCATGCAGTTCGACTGGCGCGCACTTTCCGGTCCGGTTCTGACGGCGGCGACGGCGTTGATCGCTTTCCTGATCGACCGCACCCTGGTTGCCGTTCCCAACCCCGCGCCGCTGTTCGTCTGCATCGTGGCTTTCGCGGCCTCGATCTCCGGCACTGCATCCGGATTGACCAGCGCCGTCATTGCCGTGGTCTCGTCGGCGCTGTTCTTCCTCAATCACCGCGCCACGCCCGGCTACGACATGTCGGATCTGGCCCGCATGCTGCTGCTGGCGATCACCGCCACCGGTACCGCCGTCATCACCGGCCACCTGCGCCAAAAATGGATCGATGCTTTCGCCTCGCAGCGCCGGCATCACGCCACCGCGGAGCGGCTGAAGGCGGCGCTCGACCAGGTCGACATCGGCATCGTGCTGCTCGATGCCAACACCCGCGCCGAATTCATCAACCGCGCCTTTCGCCATTATTTTTCACTTCCCGACGAAAAGGCCGACTCCAGGCCGCCCTTCATCGCGCTGATGTATCACGGCCGCGATACCGGCGCTTTCGAACTGCCGGAGGACGAGTTGAGCCACTTCATCGCCGGACGCACCGAGATGATGCGGTCGGGCGATTCGACGCCGATCAACATCAATCTCAGGGACGGCCAGGTGCTGCGCTTCAGCTGCACCGCATTGCCCGACGGCGGACGTATGCTGAGCTACACACCCGTGACCGACCTGGTCCGCCATACCGACGATCCTGCCGGCGCCGACTACTATCGCTCGCTGCGCGGCGGCGGTGATCGCGACCTCGCTCGACACCTGCACGCCGCGGAATAGCGGCGGCGCAGCCTCGATTGGCGAACGGGATTGATCCTTTCCCGCGCTGTCTCTAATGAAAGGCCGGGTATCATCGCTGGAGCGCGCGCCTGGCGTGCCGGCTCCGATCACGGGTGCAAAATCAAAAATGTCCGACGAACTGATCGTCCGCGCCGTGGCCCGGCAGGACTACGAGCGCTGGCTTCCCCTGTGGAACGGCTACAATGCATTCTACGGGCGATCCGGCGCGACCGCGCTCGCCCCTGAAATTACGGCGATGACCTGGGCGCGCTTCTTCGACGCCTATGAGCCGGTGCATGGCCTTGTCGCCGAGAGCGGCGGGCAATTGCTCGGCCTCACGCATTATCTGTTTCACCGCAGCACCACGGCGATCGGGCCGAACTGCTATCTGCAGGATCTGTTCACGGTCGAGGCCGCGCGCGGCAAAGGCGTGGGCCGGGCCCTCATCCATGGCGTCTATGAACGGGCTGAAATCGCGGGGGCGCCGCGGGTCTATTGGCAAACGCACCAGACCAACGTTACCGCGATGCAGCTCTACGACAAGGTCGCCGAGCACTCCGGATTTGTGGTGTACCGCAAGCTGTTTTGACCGGCATGGCCGCGGCCGAACCGGCCTGTGGATAAGTCCTGGTGTCATGCCCGCGTAACAAAGCAGGACTAGGTTTCACCTGCGTTTGATCAGGGCCCCCCGTCACGGATCATGCGCCCCCAGCGGTCCCCGTCAGTCGCCGCGTCTGACCGGGGCCGCATGTTTTTGTGCTGTCAGCTGTCGCGCGGCGCATGCCCGCGCGGCGCGATCGCGGTGCCGGTCCGGACTCAATCAACTGACATCATGATCCGCGCCATATCGATCCTGCTGGCCTTCGCCGCCCTCACGCTGGTGCTGCTGCCGTTCCAGCTCGCCGGCATCGCATTCGGCCTGCGGCTGCAGCGAACCCTCCCGCATTGGTATCATCGCATTCTCTGCACGCTGATCGGAGTGCGAATTCGCGAGGTCGGCATGCGGTCGGCCGAAAGCCCCGCGCTGATCCTGTCGAACCATGTCTCCTGGCTCGACATCTGCGTGATTTCGGCGCTGTCGCCCGTGGTGTTCGTCGCCAAACGCGAGGTGGCGGGGTGGCCGGTGTTCGGCTGGCTGGCCAGATTGCAGCGAACCATCTTCATCAACCGTCAGGCCCGGCATCAGACCGGCGCGGCGAGCCTTGAAATCGCCGGCCGGCTGCTCGGCGGCGACGCCGTGGTACTGTTCGCCGAGGGCACCTCGGGCGACGGCATCCGCGTGCTGCCGTTTCGCTCGTCGCTGGTCGGCGCGGTGCATCACGCGCTCGGCAATTCGCAGCATAGCCATGTCACCGTGCAACCGATGTCGCTGGCCTATCGCAGCCTCGGCGGCGTGCCACTGGGGCGCGGCCTGCGCCAGCGGGTGGCGTGGTATGGCGACGCCGAACTGATCCCGCATCTGCTGGCCGTGCTGGCGTCGGGCGCCGTCGACGTCACCGTGAGCTGGGGCCAGGCTGTCGCCTGCGATATCAGCGCGGATCGCAAGGCGATCACCCGCGGCGCCGAACAGACGGTGCGGCGCATGACCGCGGCGGCCCTTCGCGGCGCAGCATCGGCGCATCTTGCCGGCCCAGTGCCCGCAGGCCACAATGCGATCTCGCCTTGCGGCCCACTCCACAGGATTGATCCATGCAAATTCGTAATCTCGGCGGCTCCGGCCTGCGTGTCTCCGCCGTCGGCCTCGGCTGCAACAATTTCGGCCAGCGCACCGACCTCGAAACCTCGCGCAAGGTGATCCACAAGGCGATCGACCGCGGCATCACGCTGTTCGACACCGCCGACATCTATGCCGGGATGGGCGGCTCCGAGACCGTATTGGGCGAAGTGCTCGGCGACCGCCGCAAGGACATCGTGCTGGCAACCAAATATTCCAAGCCGATGAGCAACGACGGCACCAAACAGGGCGCCTCGCGGCGCTACATCATGTCCGCAGTCGAGGCCAGCCTGAAGCGGCTGAAGACCGACTACATCGATCTCTATCAGCAGCACGATTACGATCCGCTGACGCCGATCGAGGAAACCCTGCGGGCGCTCGACGATCTGGTGCGGCAGGGCAAGGTGCGCTACCTCGGCAACTCCAATTTCCCGGCCTGGCGCATCGCCGAGGCCGAGCTGATGGCGCGACAGATGGGCGTCAACCGCTTCGTGTCGTGCCAGGACGAATACAGCCTGGTGGTGCGCGACATCGAGAAGGATCTGCTGCCGGCGGCGCAGGAATACAAGCTCGGGCTATTGCCGTTCTTCCCGCTGGCCAGTGGCCTTTTGACCGGCAAGTACCAGCGCGGCGCCGTGGCCCCCGCCGACACGCGTTTCGCCAAAGCCCCGGCGCTCCGCGAGCGCTATGTCACGCCGCGCAACGAGGACATCGTCGAGAAACTGCAGGCGTTCGTCGACAAAAGCGGCCACAGCCTGCTCGAACTGGCGTTCTCCTGGCTGGCGTCGCGGCCGCAGGTTTCGAGCGTCATCGCCGGCGCGACGCGGGTCGAGCAGGTCGAGCAGAACGTCAAGGCGATCGGCTGGATGCTGAGCGCCGCGGAAATCGCGGAGATCGACGGGATTACGAAGGGATAGATGACAAACCGGCTGGAGACACCCGCCCCCACGTCACGCCGCCTCACCTGCGCCGGCTGCGGCACGGAATTTTCGTGCAGCCTGTCGGGACCGTGCTGGTGCAGCGAGGAAACCGTGCGCCTGCCGATGCCGGTTGACGGCGGCGATTGCCTGTGCCGGGATTGTCTGCACAAGGCGGCGAGCCCTGTCACCACGTCTTCCTGATGAATTCGACGTTCCCCGGATGCAGGGCAGCGCCATCAGCGCGTTCACGCGCGTCTTCGACGTGCTATGCCTTGCGGCGTGGTGCCCTGCTGATCCGGCGTCCATGCGAAGTACACACAACTCCTCATGGGTCCCGGCTCTGCGGCTGGCTCGCCATACATTTGTCAATCACCCCCGGTGGTCAGTCTTGATCTGGAACAAGCCGCCCCTGCTCAATTCCGCGTTTAATTTACTCATTGACGCGCGCAGGAGGTCATCATGTTCGTGGTCCGCCTCAAACGGCCCAATGAAGATTTCGATTTCAAGGTGCTCGCCTCCGGGAAAGCTGCGCTTGCCCGATTCAGAACCGCCCAAAAATTGATGATCGACGGCGAGCTGGAAGGATGCGCGCTGTTCGAGGCCAGGGCGACTGACGCCGAGGGCGCCGTGGCGATGGTCAACCAGGGCAAGGCCATGCTGATCGACTCCAATCTGGACTCCAACGCCCCGGCGCAAGCCACCGCACCGACGACGCGCGACGGGAGATCGGCGCGATGAATACCCTGACAAAACTGGCGCTCGGCGCGATGGGACGATTGCGTCCGAAGCCCGCGCAGGGCAGTGCCACGCCGAAGATCACGCTGGCCGCCCCGGACAAGACCGGCGGCATGCCACTGATGGAGGCTATTTCGAAACGGCACTCGGCCCGCGAGTTCGCCCGCACCGAATTGCCGATGCCGATGCTCTCCAGCCTGTTGTGGGCCGCCAACGGCGTCAACCGTCCGGACGGCGGACGCACCGCGCCCACAGCGATGCACGCGCAGGAGATCGACATCTATGTCGCACTGCCCTCCGGCGCGTATCTGTACGACGCCGCCGCCAACGAATTGCAGCTGGTTGCCGGCACGGATCTGCGGCGGGTGACCGGCTATCAGGACTTCGTCGACGAGGCGCCGCTCGACCTCGTCTACGTCGCCGACCACGGCCGCATGACGCTGGTGCCGGTCGCAAGCCGCGAGAGTTTTGCATCCGCCGCGGCCGGCGCGATCTCGCAAAACGTCTATTTGTTCGCCGCCGGCAACGGGCTTTCTACCGTCATCCGCGCCTGGATCGATCGCGACGCGATCGCCAACGCGCTCGGCCTCAACCACGACCATCAGGTGTTGCTGTCGCAGACAGTCGGTTTTCCCGAGGGCTGACCGTTACCTGCCGTCTTGCCGGCGTCTCGCGCCGGCGCGCATGATCATCGACCGGCGACGGTGCGCTTTCGTCGCGTGGGTAGCGCAGCCTCCGTCAGCGAACGGGCCGCTTCGCCGGCCGTCTCCATATAGGAGGGATCGCGATGCAACAGAACCACGGCGAATGACCCGTCCAGCAGCAGCAGGATCTGCCGCGCCAGCCGCGATCCTTCGCCGATCCCCCCGGATTCGAAAGTCATGCGCAGCCAGTTTTCGAATTTCTTCTTGTGCGCCGCGCCGATTTTGATCGCGGGATGGCCGGGCATGTTGGCGAGTTCGGCCGAGGTGCGCAGGAACCCGCAGCCCTGCCATTTCGGATGCCGCGCCGAGCGGGCGAGGTTGCGAAAGATGCCCTCGATCTTGTCCGGCAATCCGCCTTCGGTCTCGGCGAACCAGCGCTGGAACAGCGCGAGATTGGGTTGATCGCGGGCGGCGAGATAGGCCGCCACGAGGTCGTCCTTGCTCCGGAAATGATAATAGAGCGTGCGTTTGGTGAGCCCGGCCTTGGCCGCCACCGCATCGACGCTCACACCCCTTATGCCGTCGCTGTAGAACAGCTTGCTCGCCGCGGCGATGATGCGTTCACGTGTGTCGGTAACAGGTCGCGCCATGCCCGTATGTATACCGTCCAGTGAATATACTCAACGGCCCGCGGCTCATAGGGTGCTCCCGTGGATGCTGGGAGACAGAACATGTCCGAGACAGTACGACTCGAAATCAGTGACGGGATCGCCCTTGTCACGCTGAACCGGCCTGACAAGCTCAACGCCCTGAACTACGAATTGATCGACCGGCTGATGGCCTTGCTGGACGGCATCGAGGTCGATGCCGCTGCGCGCGCGGTCATCCTGACCGGCGCGGGCGATCGTGCGTTTTCCGCCGGCGCCGACATCCCCGAATTTTCCCTGAGCGTCCGCCGCGGCCCCGATACGGCGGTCCGCGACTTCGTCCGGCGCGGCCAGGCCATGACCGCGCGGCTCGAAGCCTTCAGGAAACCCGTGATCGCCGCGATCAACGGGTTGGCTTTCGGCGGCGGCTGCGAAATCACCGAGGCCGTGCATCTGGCCATCGCCAGCGACAGAGCGACGTTCGCCAAGCCGGAGATCAATCTGGCGATGCCGCCGACCTTCGGCGGCACCCAGCGGCTGCCGCGGCTGGCAGGCCGAAAACGTGCGCTCGAGCTGCTGCTCACCGGCGAGCCGTTTGCGCCGTCGCGCGCGCTGGAAATCGGGCTGGTCAACAGGGTCGTGCCGCACGACGAGTTGTTGCCAGCCGCCCGCGATCTTGCCACACGCATCATCCGCCATTCGTCGCTGGCGATCGGCGGCATCATCACCGCCGTGACCCGCGGTTTGAATATGGGCATTGCCGAGGGGCTGCAGGTCGAGACCGAGCAATTCGCCCGCATGGCGCCGAGCCACGATCTCGGCGAAGGTCTCGCCGCCTGGATCGCGCGCCGGCCGCCGGTCTACAGCGGCCGGTGATGACGCGCTACCTCACCACCGCCGCGGTCTGTCCGAACAACAGTTTGCGCTCTTCCTCGGTGCGGATCGCCGGCTGGCCGAAATTCGGGTTGATCTCCTTCGCCATGGCGTAGGCGCGCATCGTGGCCGGGCGGGCGCGGATGGTTTCGAGCCAGCGCTTCAGATGCGGGAAGTCGTCAATTTCCTGGCCCTGGTTCTTGTAGCCGACCACCCAGGGATAGCTCGCCATGTCCGCGATCGAGTATTCGCCGGCGATGAATTCACGATCGGCCAGCCGCTTGTTGAGTACGCCATAGAGCCGGTTGGTCTCGTTCACATAACGATCAATGGCGTATTTGATTTTTTCCACGGCGTAGTTGCGGAAATGGTGGTTCTGCCCGGCCATCGGCCCGAGCCCGCCCATCTGCCAGAATGTCCACTGGATCGCGTCGTAGCGGCCGTAGAAGTCGGCGGGCAGGAATTTGCCGGTCTTCTCGGCGAGATAGAGCAGCATCGCGCCGGATTCGAAGATCGAGATCGGCTTGCCGCCGCCCTTCGGCTCGTGGTCGACCATCGCTGGGATGCGGTTGTTCGGCGCCACCGCCAGAAACTCCGGCTTGAACTGCTCGCCCTTGCCGATATTGATCGGGAAAATCTTGTATTTCAGCCCGGTCTCTTCGAGAAACATCGTGATCTTGTGGCCGTTCGGCGTGCTCCAGTAATAAAGGTCGATCATGGGGCGTTCCTGTCTTGCACAAAGTGGATGCGACTGCATGAACTTCACCGCATCGGGCGCGCGAAGTCAATGGCGCGCGCTTGGCATCTCGCCGAATTGATCTGCGATGAAGTAAGATGGCGGGTG
>JBBQUA010000111.1:0-16747 GCA_038212905.1 Hyphomicrobiales bacterium | reverse complement strand
TGCACCATCAAGGATTTCGTGCAGCTGTGCGACGAGATCAACGTCAAGATGGAGCGCGCGGTGGCGCTCGACATGTACGGCCGGCCGCTGCGGGTCAATCTGCCCTGGTGGTTCTGGAACATGTTCGGCGAGCAGGGCGTGTTCCTGCTCAGCCGCGCGGAGAAGGGGAGGTAGGCACGGCCGTCATTGCGAGGAGCACTTGCGACGAAGCAATCCATCTTGCCGCGCGAAAAAAAGATGGATTGCTTCGCTGCGCTCGCAATGACGATCAGCTTGTCGACCTGATATCCCGCACCGGCCATCTCCCGGCCTCGGCCATCGCAACAAAGCGCCCGACCATTTCGTTGAACAGCGCCGGCTCCTCGAGATTGAGCACGTGGCCGGACTTCGGGAAGAACGTCAGTCCCGCCGCCGGCAGGTGCTTCTTCAGGAACAGGCTGGGCTCGACGCAATTGTCGTCCTCGTCGCCGCAGATGATCAGGGTCGGCGTCGGCACCTTCTTGATGGCGTCCGTCAGGGTGTAGATCGAGGGCCGGCCGCCCTGGAAGCTGCGCATGGTGTTGGCTGAGCCCTTGGCATCGTGCCGCGCCAGGGCCGCGTAGAAGTCGGCGTGGCCACGCGGATCCTTTACCAGGAACGGAATTCGGCTCGGCGCCTCGCGCGTCGCCTTGGCCACTTCCACCGAACCGACCGTCTCATATTGCTCGCCATTGGCCTGGCATTGCCGGCGGAACGCCTCGAGGTTTTCCAGGTCTGAGCCCGAGCCGACCCCGGCCAGCGTCAGCGACAGCGCGCGCTCGGGCGCGTTGAGGCCGATCTGCAGCGACGAATAGGCGCCCATCGACAGCCCGACGAAATGCGCCCTGGCGATTTTCAGGTGATCGAGCACCGCGAGCGCGTCGGTATAGAAATGCTTGTAGGTGTAGACATCCTTCGAACCCGGCACGTCGGACGGCGTGTAACCGCGCGCGGAATAGGCGATGCAGCGGTAGCCGCGCGCGAAGTAGCGCATCTGCGGCTCCCAGTTGGTGTGGTCGGCGGCGAATTCATGCAGGAAGATAATCGGCGTCCCGCTGCCTGCTTCCTCGAAATAGAGCCGGACATTATCGCTGGTGACGGCATAGGGCATTTGCTTGTTCCTCTCGTTGGGCCGGCCGCGAAAATCGCAGTTAATGCTGTTGTCCGCAATGAGGCGGAACCCATCATTTTCGTCACGGAATGTACGCGGAATGACCCCGAAAGCGTTTCCGCACCGCCGCATCGCATCTTGCTCTCGCCATACCGCGCCCCGCATTACGGCCCCCGGATATCGGCTTTCACGGGCCGATGGGAATTGGGGGTGTGTCATCGAGGATCAAGTCGAGTATGGTTCAATCAGTTGCTGCATTCCGCCGGTCGCTTCGTCTCGTTGCGCTGGCTTCGTGTTCGATGGCGCTATTCGCTATCGCTTCTCCGGCTTCAGCGAAGCCGCAACACGGCGCAGGGCGGCACGCTCACGCGCATCATGCTCGGCACCATCACAGCCTTCGTCATGATCGCCATGTCACGCGCGCTTCGCAGGCGCGGGGTTTGGCCGATGCACAAGCCGGCTTTGTACCGAATGCTCTCCCCGGCGACACGGCTACCTACGGCGAGTTGGGTTCACCCCACAAGGTCACCGAAAGGTGCCGTTCCCGGCGCATGGCGCGCGTCGCGCTGGGAACGCGGCGTGGCGCAGATGAAGGCGCGCGGCACTGCCGACGCCCAGGCCAGCGTCGCACCCAGCGCCAGCCCGGCCGCCACGGCGACGTCGGGTAGTTTCGGTTCATCCGGCGTCGTCGCCGAGGCACGCCGCTATGTGGGCGGCAACCCCACCGGCCGCGGCCGGCTGTGGTGCGCGCGGTTCATGAACATGGTTCTGGAGCGATCGGGCCTCCGCGGCACCGGCTCGGACATGGCGCGTTCGTTCGCGAGCTATGGCCCGCGCGTCTCCGGCCCGCAGGTCGGCGCCATCGCCGTCATGAGCCGGGGGCGCCGCGGCGGCCATGTCGGCGTGGTCAGCGGCATCGACGCCCGGGGCAATCCGATCGTCGTCTCCGGCAACAATGGCAACCGCGTCAGGGAAGCGCCGGTCTCGCGCGGCCGGATTTACGCCTATGTGATGCCGAACTGAGGCCTCTTCACCTCTCCCCGTGCTTTACCTATCGGATGCACACTTCTGATTCGATCTTCTCGGCCAGATCGCCGAAAAATGTGAGTCACCAGAGTCACTTGCTTGGATTGTGGCAGCTCTTGCTGATCCAAAGCGGGTGTGTGGCTAACCCATTGAAGAAGAGTCGGTTTTCGGGATGTGTGAATCCGATAGCCGTGCTTTACGGGGAGAGGTCGCCGCGCTCTTGGGCGCGGCGGGTGAGGGGCGAGACACACTGCTAACCTTGCAGTTCACTATTCGTGGAACGAAGAGCCCCTCACCCCAACCCTCTCCCCGCGAAGAGCGGGGCGAGGGAGCGATAGAGCGCGTCGCGATTCAGAGCAGCTTCGGTTGTTCCACCGCGATCGCATCGCGGACGCCAATGGTGCCGCCGGTGATCACTTCCGCATAGACGCCGCACTCGTTGTGGCCGAGCTGCTGCGTCAGCGCCTGCGGGATGCTGAGGTCGCGCGCGGCGGTGTCCGGGTCGACGTTGACGGCGGCGCAGCGGGTGATCCGCTTCACGACTTTCAACCTGACGTCGCCGATCGCCAGCGTCTGGTCCAGCAGGTCGAACTCGTGCCATGCCGGCCAGCCGCTGACATAGAGGTTGGCCCGGAACCGGAGCGGGTGAACCGGCTGGCCGACGATGTTCTCGATCGCCTGCAGGCTGCCGAGATTGATGATGGAGACGACCTTCCGGGCGACATCCGAAAAACTGTGGCCCTCGCTGGCGAGAATTTTAGGCGGCCCCTTGATCGATCCGGCGTAGCTGTCAGCGAAGAACCGCTCGATGGCGGCGCGGCCTTTGACGGTTTCCAGATTGCCCTGGGCGGCGATCGCGCCATCCCGATGGATGGTCAGGATACCGCTTTCATCGTCGAAATGGCTGCGCAGCGCCGCCAGCCATTCGTCCCGCATCAGCATCAGGAAATAGGCCTTCACCATCCATTTGGGGGCGGCGGGATCGAAGCCGCTGGGGCCGTTTTCGATGGCATAACGGCGGTCGGCCGGCAGCGTCTGGCCGACGCCCAGCGCGACGCTTGGCAGCGGTTCCGGGGAGAGGCCTTTGACGGGATAGCGGTAAAGGCTGGCGATCTGGGCAAGCGGGGTGCGTGACATGCGGCTTCTTAAGAGATTCCGAGGCCAGGCGCCACCGCACACGAATTTGTGAAACTGCCTCTTCCGTTTCCGGAACCCATGCCCACATTTGCATCAAGCTGGCGGGCACGCCGGTGACGACCGTCGGCGGGTTGAGGAATGTCAACACGGCCGGGCGGAAACCCAATGAAGATGCTGTTTCCGTGCCTGATAGGGCGGAGCGGCAGGCTGAGGGAATGACCTTATGAATATCGAAAAATACACCGAGCGTGCGCGTGGTTTCATTCAGTCCGCCCAATCGCTGGCGATGCGCGACGGCCACCAGCAGTTCTCGCCGCTGCATATGCTCAAAGTGCTGTTGGACGACAGCGAGGGCCTTGCCGGTGGTCTGATCGACCGCGCCGGGGGCAATTCCCGCGCCATCCTCAATGCGACCGAAGACGCGCTCAACAAGCTGCCGAAGGTTTCCGGCAGCGGCGCCGGGCAGGTTTACCTCGCCCCCGAACTGGCGCGCGCGTTCGATGCCGCGGAAAAGGCCGCTGAAAAGGCCGGCGACAGTTTTGTCACGGTCGAACGATTGTTGCTGGGCTTGACGCTGGAGAAGAACAGCGACGCCGGAGGCATCCTCAGCAAGGGCGGCGTCACGCCGCAGAACCTCAACGCCGCGATCGAATCGCTGCGCAAGGGCCGCACCGCCGATTCGGCCACGGCGGAAAACGCCTATGACGCGCTGAAAAAGTATTCCCGCGACCTCACCCAGGCGGCGCGCGACGGCAAGCTCGACCCCGTGATCGGTCGCGACGAGGAGATCCGCCGCACCATCCAGGTGCTATCGCGCCGCACCAAGAACAATCCCGTCCTGATCGGCGAACCCGGCGTCGGCAAGACCGCGATCGCCGAAGGCCTGGCACTGCGGATTCTCAACGGCGACGTACCGGAAAGCCTCAAGGACAAGAAACTGCTGTCGCTCGACCTCGGCTCGCTGATCGCGGGCGCCAAATACCGCGGCGAGTTCGAAGAACGGCTCAAAGCCGTGCTGCAGGAGGTTACCTCCGCCGAGGGCGGCATCATCCTGTTCATCGACGAGATGCACACCCTGATCGGCGCCGGCAAGGGCGACGGCGCGATGGATGCGTCCAATCTCCTGAAACCCGCGCTGGCGCGGGGCGAATTGCATTGCATCGGCGCCACCACGCTCGACGAGTACCGCAAGCATGTCGAAAAGGACGCCGCGCTGGCGCGCCGGTTTCAGCCGATCTTCGTCTCGGAGCCATCGGTCGAGGACACCATCTCGATCCTGCGCGGCCTGAAGGACAAATACGAGCAGCACCACGGCGTGCGCATCACCGATTCCGCGCTGGTGGCCGCCACCACGCTGTCGAATCGCTACATCACCGACCGGTTCCTGCCCGACAAGGCGATCGACCTGATGGACGAGGCCGCGGCGCGGCTGAAGATGCAGGTCGATTCCAAGCCGGAAGAGCTGGATTCGATGGACCGGGAAATCATCCGGCTCAAGATCGAGCAGGAAGCCCTGAAGAAGGAAAGCGACGCCGGCTCGAAAAGCCGCCTGCAGACGCTGGAAACGGAACTCGCCGATCTCGAGGCGAAATCGGCCGACCTGACCTCGCGCTGGAGTTCGGAGAAGAACAAGCTGTCGAATGCGCAAAAGCTGAAGAGCGAGCTCGAAGGATTGCGGCTCGAACTCGACGAAGCCAAGCGCCGCGGCGAATACCAGCGCGCCGGCGAACTTTCCTATGGCCGGATTCCCGAGCTTGAGAAGAAGCTCGCTGACATCGAAGCCAACGAAAACGCCGGCGATATGATGGAGGAGGCGGTCACCGCCAACCACATCGCGCAGGTGGTGTCGCGCTGGACCGGCGTGCCCGTCGACAAGATGCTGGAAGGCGAGAAAGACAAGCTGCTGCGGATGGAAGACAGCCTGGGCAACCGGGTGGTCGGCCAGGCCGAGGCGGTGCATGCGGTCGCGACTGCCGTGCGCCGTTCGCGCGCGGGCCTGCAGGACCCGAACCGCCCGATGGGCTCTTTCATGTTCCTGGGCCCCACCGGCGTCGGCAAGACCGAACTGACCAAAGCGCTCGCCGAATATCTGTTCAACGACGAGACCGCGATGGTCCGCCTCGACATGTCCGAATACATGGAGAAGCACTCGGTCTCGCGGCTGATCGGCGCGCCTCCGGGCTATGTCGGCTATGACGAGGGCGGCGCGCTCACCGAAGCGGTGCGGCGGCGGCCGTACCAGGTGGTGCTGTTCGACGAGATCGAGAAAGCCCATCCCGACGTCTTCAACGTGCTGCTGCAGGTGCTCGACGACGGTCGCCTGACTGACGGCCAGGGCCGCACCGTCGACTTCCGCAACACGCTGATCATCATGACCTCGAACCTCGGTTCCGAGTTCCTGGTCAACCAGCCGGAGGGCGAAGACACCTCAGCGGTGCGCGAGCCGGTCATGGGTATGGTACGGGCGCACTTCCGCCCCGAATTCCTCAACCGGGTCGACGAGATCATCCTGTTCCACCGCTTGCAGAAGAGCGAGATGGGCCGGATCGTCGAGATCCAGTTCTCCCGGCTCACGAAGCTGCTGGAGGAGCGCAAGGTCGTACTCACGCTCGATGACGGCGCGCGCGACTGGCTCGCCGCCAAGGGCTGGGACCCCGCCTATGGCGCCCGCCCCCTGAAGCGGGTGATCCAGCGCCATGTGCAGGATCCGCTGGCGGAGATGATCCTCGCCGGCGAGATCGTCGACGGCGACCGCGTCGCCATCTCGGTCGAAGGCAACGTGCTGACCTTCAACGGCAAGGCGCCGCAGACCGCCGAGATCACGCAGTTCGATGCGCCGCAGCCGAAGCGAAAGCTGCACTGATTTCGTTCCCTGAGAGGAGGGGAACAATTTCAGGATCAAGTGGCGTGCAAATGGCACGCCACCGCCCTGTCAGCCCCGATCTGCCGCAGCAGCGGCTCGTCGACCTTGCAGACCGCCATCGCGCGCGGGCAGCGGGTATGAAACCCGCAGCCCGGCGGCGGGCGTAGCGCGCTCGGCACTTCGCCTGAAATGACGGCGCGGGGCCGGCGGGCCTCGACTTCGGGATCGGCGACCGGCACCGCCGCCATCAAGGCTTCGGTGTAGGGATGCAGCGGCTCGCGATAGATATCGTCGCGGTCGGCGATCTCGACGATGCGGCCGAGATACATCACCGCGATCCGAGTCGAGATGTGGCGCACGACAGCCAGATCGTGCGCGATGAACAGATAGGTCAGCCCCAGACGCTCCTGCAGGTCCATGAACAGGTTGATGACCTGGGCCTGGATCGAGACGTCGAGCGCGGATACCGGCTCGTCGGCGATCAGGAGGCTCGGCTCCAGCGCCAGCGAACGCGCGATGCCGATGCGCTGGCGCTGGCCGCCGGAGAATTCGTGCGGGTAGCGGTCGGCCATGTCGGGCAACAGGCCAACGGAGGCGATCAGCGATGCCACTTTCTCGCGCGTCGCCGCTTTGTCGCCGTCCATGCCGTGGACGGCCAGCGGCTCCCCGACGATGCTCCTGATGGTCATGCGCGGGTTCAGCGAGCCATAGGGATCCTGGTAGACCATCTGCATGCGGCGACGCACGGCCAGCAGTTCGGCTCCCCTATGGGGGGCGATATCCTGGCCCTCGAACACGATCCGCCCGGCCGTGGGCGTCAGCATGCGCAGCACCGCGAGCCCCGCGGTCGACTTGCCGGAACCGCTCTCGCCGACCAGGCCGAGCGTCTCGCCGCGCCGGATGGTGAAGGAAACGCCGTCGACCGCCTTGACGGTGGCGACCCTGCGCTGGATCAGGATGCCCTTGGTGATCGGGAAATGAACTTTTAAGTCCTCGACGCGGAGGATGGGTTCATGCGGCGTGGCTTGGGGCAGCGCGTCAGACATTGGCAAAACATGCCTTGGAATGGCGATCGGCGACCTCGACCAGCGGCGGACGCGCCGTGCGGCATTGCTCCAGGATTGACCGGCAGCGCGGGCCGAACGAGCAGCCCGGGGGCAGGCTGGCAAGGTCAGGTGGTTGGCCCTCGATCGGCATCAGCCGTCGGCCGCCGCCGCCATCGAGCCGCGGCACCGAGGCCATCAGTCCCAGCGTATAGGGGTGCTGCGGCCGCTTGTAGAGGTCCCGTGCCGACGCCACCTCGACGATGCGCCCGCCATACATCACCGCGACGCGGTCGGCATAGCGCGCCACTACGCCGAGATCATGGGTAATCAGGATCAGCGACGAGCCGGTCTCGCGCGTGACCTCCTTGAGCAGATCGAGAATCTGCGCCTGCACGGTGACGTCGAGCGCCGTGGTCGGCTCGTCGGCGATGATCAGGCGGGGCGCGCAAGCCAGCGCCATCGCGATCATGACGCGCTGGCGCATGCCGCCGGAATACTGGTGCGGATAGGAATTGAGCCGGCTGGCGGCATCGGCGATGCGGACGCGGCCGATCAGCTCGGTCGCGGCCTGGTACGCCTTCTCCCACGGCGTGCCTCGATGCACGTTGATCGGCTCCGCCACCTGGAGACCGACGGTGAGGGCCGGATTGAGCGACGACATCGGCTCCTGGAAGATCATCGCGATCTTGTTGCCGCGAACCGCGCGAATGCCGGGATCGTCGAGCTTTACGAGGTCGACGCCGTCGAACAGGATTTCGCCGCTCTCGATCCGGCCAGGCGGGTTCGGGATCAGACGCAGCACCGACAGCGCGGTGACGCTTTTCCCGGACCCGGACTCGCCGACGATGGCAAGCGTCTCGCCGGGATCGACATGGAACGAGACGCCGTCGACGGCCGTCACGGTTCCGCGTTCGGTGCGGAACCGTGTCGTCAGGTTTTTGACCTCCAGCAGCGGGCGCGTCATCGAGCGTTGCCTCAGTGTCCCATCTTCTTCTTGAGATCCTGATCTACCCAGATGCGGGCATAGATCGGACCGGGCCGGACGGCGCCGGCGCGCAACTCGCCGCCGTAGTTCTTCACCCACGGCCACCAGGCGGTGAAGATGTAGGGCGTTGGAAGCCAGACATAGGGCGCCTTGTCGACGATCTCGCGGGTGATCTCCCGGATCATCTCGACGCGCTTTTCTTCCTCCGGCGTGCGGTACATCTCGTCGATCCTGGCGTCCAGCTTCGGATCGGACCATTGCGACGGGTTCCACACCTCCTTGGTATAGAAGCTCTTGTGCAGCGAGCGCGTCGGGTTGGTGTGGCCATTGTTCATCAGATAGCCAGGCGCATTGGTCTTGGTGGTCATGGCGGAAAGGAATGCGCCATACTCCATCGTCTGGATCTCGATCTTGACGCCGACCTGTTCGAAATAGGCCGCCAGCAGCGGTATCAGGTCGATGTGGTCCGGATTGCACGCGCACACCTGCACCTTGAAGGTAAATCCCTTCGGCACGCCGGCTTCGGCGAGCAGCTTCTTTGCCTTCTCCGGATTGTAGGTAAAGAGCTCCTTGACCGAATCCGGCATCGACGACAGCGGCTCGAAGTAGCCGAGATAATCGGGGTGTTGCGGGTAGGCGAACAGCTCGGCGTTGCCGCCGTAGAATTCCTTGACGATTTCCTGCTTGTTGACGGCGAGATTGAGCGCGCGGCGGACGCGGATGTCGTCGAACGGCTTGGTGTCGACGCGCATCGCAAGGAAGGTACCGCTCATGTTGAGCCATTTCGACCACTGCAGCTGCGGCGCGTTCTTTTTCAGCTCATCGACCGCCGACCATCGTATGGTTTCGAGAATATCGAGCTTGCCGGTTCGCAGCGCCGTGAGATAGGTCGCCTCGTCCTTGATGGTGCGGTAGGTGACCTTGTCGACGAAGGGCAGCTTGTATTCGACGCCGCCGATCTTTTCCTTGTCCCAGTAGATCGGATTCTTCGAATAGGTGTTGGAGTTGCCCTGCACGAAGTCGGTCAGCATGAACGGGCCGGTACCGTTGCCGTTCTTCCAGTTGGTGGCGCCGGCGTCGGCCATTTCCTTGGGATAGATTGGAGAATAGTAGCCCCAGCCGAACCGGTAGTCCCATTCGGCGTGGAACGAGTTAAAGTTGAAGACGACGGTGTGGCGGTCGGTGGCTTCCACCTTGTCGACATAGGAGAAATAGCCGGCCTGCGCCTTCGGGCTCTTGGCCAGGCGGTTATAGCTGAACACGACGTCTTCCGCTGTCAGTTCACGCGATTGCATGATGCCCGGCTTCTCCGGAAACATGATGCCCTTGCGCAGCCGCACCTCGACGCGCAGCGGATCCTTCTTCCATTCCCAGCTTTCCGCCAACTCGCCGCGGATCGCGTCGGAAGGCAGATAGGCGTCGGCATAGAACGGATACTTTCCGCCCTTCCGCTTCGACTTCGACAGGTCGGCGGCGAATAGCTGCTCGAGATAATTGCCTGTGTCGTGGTTGAGCTTCCAGTTCCAGTCGGCCGGGTCAAACGACAAGGCGGACAGCGTCACGTAGACGGTTCCGATCGTGAGCGAGCCGCCATACTGCGGCTTCTGCTCGGTTTGCGCAGATGCCGGCATTGCCAGCGACAGCGCGATCGCTGCGGACCCAGCGGCCAGACGCCATGCGGTACCAAGAACACTCATGCTTCTCTCCCTGATTTTATGTCAGCGACTTATCTCGATCCGCGCATGCGTGGATCGAGCAGATCACGCAAGGCGTCTCCGAACACGTTAGTGGCGTAAACGACGACGGTGAGGCACAGGCCCGGCGCTAGCGCCAGCCAGGGTCCCTGGAACATGAAGGTGCGGCCGGAGCCCGACAGCATGCCACCCCAGGTCGGGGTCGGGGGCGGTACGCCGAGGCCGAGAAACGACAGGCTCGACTCCGCGAGGATCACGGTGCCGACCCGCGTCGTGAACAGCACGATGATCGGCGGCATGATGTTCGGCAGGATGTGCCGCCACAGGATGCGCCTGGTCGAGGCGCCGATCGACTGGGCAGCGTGCACATACATGTTCTCGCGCACCGAAACCACGGCGGAGCGGATGATGCGCGAGCCGGCGATGCCGAGCAGCAGGCCGAGCGTGCCGATGATCTGCGGCAGGCCGGGACCGAGCACGGACACCACGACCAGCAGGATGATCAGGTCGGGGAAGCTCATCCAGGCATCGACGAAGCGCTGCGCGACAAGATCGATCTTGCCGCCGAGATATCCGGTGAGAATGCCGATCACGATGGAGATGACGGTTGCCAGCGATGCGGCGGCGAACGCGATGATCACCGAGATCTGGGCGCCGTACAGGCAGCGCGAGAGCATGTCGCGGCCGAGATTGTCGGTCCCGAACGGATAGGCCCATGACGGCGCCAGCAGGCGATTGCGCGGGCTGATCTGGTTCATGCCGTAGGGCGCCAGCACGTCCGCGAAAATCCCGCACAGCAGGAACAGGATGAAGATCACGCCGCCGGCGGCACCCAGCGGCTTCTCGCGGAACAGACGCGCGACAAAATGGATGACGCCATTGCGTTCCGCACGGGCCGAGGGGGTCGGGATATCGATCACCAGTGCCATCAGCGATATCTCACCTTGGGATCGAGCAGGCCGTAGCTCAGATCGACGGCGAGATTGATCAGCATCACGGAGAGACCGATCACCAGGCTGACGCCGGTGATGATCGGATAGTCGCGCTGGCTGATGGCTTCGAGCAGCAACAGCCCCATGCCCGGGATGACGAAAATCTGTTCGACGATGACAGCCCCGCCGATCAGGATGGGCGCCTGCAGGCCGATCAGCGTCACCACGGGGATCAACGCATTGCGCAGCGCGTGTCTGACGACGACGAGCCTTTCCGAAAGGCCTTTCGCCCATGCGGTGCGGATATAGTCCTGCCGCAGCACCTCCAGCATCATGGTGCGGGTCAGGCGCATGGTGATGGCCGAAAGCGCGGTGCCGAGAATAAGCGACGGCAGGATCATCTGCTTCAGGTTCTGCACCGGATCAACGGTGAAGGGGACGAAGTTCATTTGCGGCGACCAGCCCCACCAGATCGACGGAAACACCATCACCATGGTGCCCATCCAGAAACTTGGCACCGCGAGCATCAGGATCGAGAACGAGCGGGTGAGGTAGTCGCCGGCGGTGTCCTGCCGGATTGCCGAATAGATTCCGATCGGCAGCGCAATGGTCAGCGCCACGATCATCGCCATCAAGCCGAGCTGGAACGTGATCGGCATTCGCGCGCCCAAGAGCTCCGCAACCGGGGTATTCTGCCAAAGCGATCGGCCGAAATCGCCGTGCAGGAGAATGCCGCTGATCCAGTGAAAATATTGCTGCCACATCGGGCGATCGAGACCGAGCGTCGCGATGAGCTGGTCGCGCGAGAGCTTGTCGGCGCCGACGTCGTTCTGCGACAGCATCATGTCGATGACGTTGCCCGGCACCAGCCGCACGATGACGAAGACGATCAGGCTGGCGAAAAACAACGCCGGAATAAGCGCCAAGAGTCGCCGTGCAAGGTATGCCTGCATGAGCCGCGTCCCGCCCCCTTCGTCTTTGACGGCAAGACTGGACCGCAGCCGGAACGGCCGCAAGCGTTATCGAGAGGAACCGCTGCGACCTTTTCGCGACGCAACGCGCTCGGAAATCTGCACGACGTATCGCAACATTCCGCGTCGCGGAACAGGTGCGCCGACTACGTTTGATGTTTAACGGGCTCAGTTCCGCGCAGCGAACAATGCCCGGAGGGCGCCAAGCGCCGATCCGGGTGTTCGACTTTCAGTTTCTCGCGGGAAGAAAAGGATAAGCTCGCTGGCTACTTCTTCGTCACCTTGTAGATCGCGTTCTCGATATCGGACGAGAAATAGATGGTGCCCGAGGCGCCGATGCCGACGCCGGTGGGAATGTTGGTCGGCAGCCCGCCGGGTGTCGCCGCGAGGCCGATCGGCAGGTTGCCGGCGATTTCGGTGACGGATCCGTTCTGCGGATTGATTTCGATAATGCGTTTGGCGCCGACCTCGGCCACGATCAGCCGGCTGCCATCAGGCGACCGCGCGATGCCTTCCGGCATTTTCAGGTCCCTGGCGATAATGGTTTTCTCGCCGTTGCTTCCGATCAGCGACACCAGCCCGGCAAAGGCTTCGGTGACGTAGACGTCCCCTTTGGCGCCGCCGACCATTCCGACCGGCCCTTCGAGGCCGCCGATCAGCACCGTGCGGTCCTTGCCGTGCTCGCCGCTGGCGCGGACCAGCGATTTGGTGCCGAGTTCGTTGACGAGAATGCTGCCGTCGCCGAGCTTGACCGCGTCATGCGGCGCCTTGAAGCCGTGCAGCATCTCCCTGGTTTTGCCGGTCTTGCGGTCGATCACCTGAACCGTGCCGGTGAACCAGCTCGACAGCAGCACGTCGTCACCGCTGGCGGTGGCGCTCATCGGATATTCCAGCGTCACGCCGTCGGCATGCATGCGGGCCACCTCGGAGACTTCGCCGGTGACGCCGTCGACGGTGCGGTAGGCGAACACGTCGGCGACATAGATGGTGTCTTTGCCGCTGTCGGAGACGACGCCGATGCCGCCGGGCAGCGCCAGTTTGCCCGATATCACCTGCCTCGCCGCGCCGGTCTCGGCGTCGACCTCCTGGATTCCATTGTCGGCCATGTTGGAGACGAAGATGCGATCTTTGGCGTCGATCGCGAGGTTATCGAGCGACGGCTTGAGCTGCGCGACCATCTTCTTCGCGCCGGTCTTCGGATCGACCCGCACCAATTGGCCGAGTGCAGTGTCCACCACCCACAGATTGCCCCTGGAATCGAAATTGACCGCAGCCGGAATCTTGAAGCCGTCGGCGACCACCGTCAGCTCGGCCTTGTCGACGTCGATCCTGGCGATCTGACCCTTGAACCACAACGGACCGTACAGCATGCCGTCGGGCCCGAATTCGAAACCGTTGAGGCCGCCCATCTTCTCCATGATCTGGCGCGGCGGCTTGACGCCCTCGACGTCGATCTCATAGAGCGCGTCGCCGAGGAAAACCTGCGTGGCGTAGAGCCGCCCATCCTTGCGAAACGCCAGCGAGTTGATGCCGGGCAGGCCGGAGGCGAGCTTCTTGACCGGGCCGTCGCCCTTGCGGGAGTAGAGGTCGCCGGTGAGAAACCCGGTCCACGCCATGGTGCCGTCGGGCGCGAACGCGATGTCGTCCGCCATGCCCTCGGGTCCGGGTATCGCGATCTTCGCGGTGCCACTGGCGAGGTCGACCTCGTACAGTGCCGCGCCCGCCACGCTGCCGGCGAACATGCGGCCGGCCTTGTCGATTCCGAGGCCGTGCACGCCATGGAACGCCGAGCCGGGAACGAGTTTTGTCACTTCGTATGTCTGCGCCGATGCGCCGGCGCCGGTGGCCAAAAGAACGGTCGCGGCGACCGTCGCAACCAGTGCAAGCCCGCTCTTCATGACGCTACCTCCCGCTGTTTAATGTTGGGGAAGTATTCGTCCGGGGCGTTGGTTTGGCAAACGAAACCTGACCGCGTCGGAGCGGACGTTGCTGCCATGAAAATGACACGCGGCGGCGGCGCCCCAATAATGCGGCCTTCAAATCCGGGAATTTAGCGGTTGCTGACCTGCCGCACCTGCGCCGCCGCCGGAGCGCCGGCATCGGAGACGCGCGCAGGGTTGCCGCGATTGCTCATCTGGGCATCGAGGCGATCGCGTTCTTTCTCGAAACTCGCCATCAGCGGCCCGTCGAGCGAGCGGCCGCGCGGCAGCTTGATGCGCATCGGATCGACGAAGCGGCCGTTAACCAGGATTTCGTAGTGAACATGGGCGCCGGTCGACATGCCCGTCGATCCGACGAAGCCGATCACCTGGCCCTGCCGCACCCGCTTGCCGGGCTCCATGCCCTTGGCATAGGCCGACATGTGGCCGTAGGCGGTTTCGTAGCCGTTATTGTGCTTGAGGCGGACATATTTGCCGTAGCCGCCTTCCCAGCCGACCCGTTCGACCACGCCGTTGCCGGAAGCGAAAATCGGCGTGCCGTAGGGCGTCGACCAGTCGACGCCGGTGTGCATCTTGACGTAGCCGAGGATGGGATGGCGGCGGCCGCCGAAGCCCGAGCGCATGATGGCGTTGTTGACGGGCTTGCGCACCAGGAACTTCTTCGCGCTCTTGCCGGTTTCGTCGTAGAAATCGACCACCGCGTCGTCGGGGGTCTGGAAACGATAGTATTTCTTGGTCTCGCCGCCGACAGTGAGGGAAGCGAACAGCACTTCGGTCTTTTCGGTAATGGTGGCGCCTTCGTCTTCGCCGGCGAAGAACACGTCGAACGAGTCGCCGGGCTGCACCTTGCGCTGGAAGTCGACGTCATAGGAGTAGATCCGGACCATGTCCTCGATGACGGTAGCCGGAACCTTGTTGCGCAGCGCGGTCTCGTAGATGCTTTGGTAGAGCCGCACGCCGGTGCCGTCATCATCATCATCATCGTCGTCGGCCGCGGCGGTCGCCGTGATGGTGTTCATGCTCTGGACGTCGACGGCGACGTATTTGCCGAGATCGGAAAGCGCCGCGACGGCTTCGATGGTGGATTCGTTGGCGACGATCACCCGGTAGGGCTGCAGCCGCTGGCCGGGCGCGGGGCCGGCCGGCGCCATCAGGATGCGCAGCTTCTGGCCTTCCTTCAGTCCGCCGTCGCGGCCGCGGGGGCCGAGCGTGGCGGCAATGGATTTCGCCTCTTCGGGGGTCGCACCCTGGTCGCGCAGGATCGACGTGACGGTGTCGTTCTTCTTGACCACGTGGACGCGCTCGCCGGTGGGGTTGCCGCCGGTAATTTGATCCTTGGTCTTCGGCAGCAGCGTGACGTTTTCGGGAACCACCCGGGTTTCGAAGCCGGCATAGGGATCGTTGGCGACGTTGCCCTCGGTGGCGTAGGCCAGCTTCATGTCGGGCCTGACGCCGCTGACATCGGCGGTGGCGCTGGCCAAAGTGGTGTAACGCACCCCGCTGTTGCCGCGCCAGCTCGAGGCATCGCGCACCCGCATAATGACTTCGTCGAGCGCGACCACCGCGGCCAGCTTCGCCTTCGGCAGGATCGCCGCGAGGTCCTTGGTAACGAACGAGACCTCGGCATCGGGCTCGACCGCGTCGGGATTGTTCGGATCTTCGGCGGCCGCGGGTACGGCGGCGCCGACATCGGTCAGCATGCGCTGGGCGTTGAACGGCGGGATCTTGGCGCTGAGATCGCTTGTCGCCATCGCCAGATTGCCGGAGATGCGGATGAATGGCCGCACCCGCATCACGTCGCGGTTGCCGACCCGGGTGACGGTGGAAACCCGCAGCACATTGCGGGCGGCGGTGGTTTCGCCGGGTGGCGGCAGGCGGTCGCTCTTGTGCAGGCTGGCATTCTTGTCGTTGGCGCTGAACGCGCCGCGCAGGGCGCCTTCGACCCGTTCCGGTACCTTGGCGAAGGTCATTTCGCCGTCGAGCGACGCAAAAACGGCGCCGCCGATCAGGGCCGCGCCGCACAGACCGGTCAGAATGGTGCCGCTAAACCATTGTACGGAGACGCGACGGCGATCGATCACCGCAGCCTCGGAGCCATCAACGGAAAGCGGCGGCTCGTGACCAAGATCAATGATCCCGGTCTCGCGTCCGTAGCCGCCTCCGCGTGACGTCCTGTGGTTCAACCCAGTGTCCCCCCGAATTTCGTTAACATGCGACAAGACCTTGGCGCATCCGCTGCCCCCGGCTTCGCCCTCTACGGAGCGACTTCAGGGGCATGGCGCACCACACACGCATCGTTCTTCGGGATTCAGAGGCCAAAAGACTGGCCGGGATCACGAATGGCAATGGTGTGCAGATCTTTCGATGTTTCTCGGCCGTCAGAGAAAGGCGATGGGTTCATGGAAGATCGCCGTTCCCAAGTAGATAATCGCCCGCAGCCCCCACTGACTTCAGGCGATTCAACGCATATGTATAGTCAGAACGTCGCAGGATTGTGGCTCAAGTACGGCGTGAAGCCCTTAAAAATAGGGGGCTTCTTCGCGGTGCGAGATTCTCTCCACATGATGCGACGATTTGTTGACAATGGGCGTTGACAACCCCGAGCGGGGGGGCTTATAACCCGACCACTGAGCGCGGCGGTGCTTTGGCCCTTGGCCACGGCAACCTTCCGCGCCCGTGATGCTCCTCACTAAGATGAGTGAATCAACAGCCGATAGTCATCGGTTGTTATTTGTCGTCGGGTGAGAGCGAAGAGATCCTTCCAGAGATGGAAGTGGGGTTTTCGAACCCCGGGCTGTTTGACAAGTGAAGATGAAGAAAGAGAAACGTGGACGGCGGAGTCCTTGCGAGTCTCGATTACTTAAGAACTTCGGTTTTTGAGTATTGAGGCTGGACGAAAGACTTCGGCGGAACACGTTTACATAGGTTACACCATCGTCGTCCGCGATGTGAATCGCAGGCGATAAATATGGTGGGACCTCGTCAAACGTTGTGATCAGCCGGTTTAAAGTTTCAAGTCCAACT
>JBBQUA010000110.1:0-16748 GCA_038212905.1 Hyphomicrobiales bacterium | reverse complement strand
CGGCCAGGTGCTGCAAAAGGTCGGTGTCGTGCCCCAGCAAATCGCCGGTGGCGAGATCTACCCGGCGCTTGAAAAGGGCACCATCGACGCCGCCGAATGGGTCGGACCCTATGACGACGAGAAGCTCGGCTTCCAGAAGGTCGCCAAGTACTACTACTATCCCGGTTTCTGGGAAGGCGGTCCGACCGTTCACGCCTTCTGCAATCTCGAGAAGTGGAATTCACTGCCCAAGAACTACCAGGCGGTGATCGCCAATGCGACCGCTAACGCCAACAGCTGGATGGCCGCGCGTTACGACATGCAGAACCCCGCGGCGTTGAAGCGGCTGGTTGCCGGCGGCACCCAGCTTCGTCCGTTCACCAACGAGGTGCTGGAAGCCTGCCTGAAGGCTACCAACGAACTGTGGGGCGAACTCTCCGGCAAGAACGCCGACTTCAAGAAGGCGATCGACGCGATGCAGGCCTACCGCTCCGACCAGTATCTGTGGTGGCAGGTTGCCGAATACACCTACGACAGCTTCATGATCCGCTCGCGTACTCGCGGCTGATCGCACCCGAAACAGCGACGTCGTAAGTCGTGGCTTGGCCCGGTCTCCATCAGGAGGCCGGGCCATTTTTGTGACCCCAGCCAATTCGCCATGGAAATCCGGACCCGAATGTTCCATGCTGGTACCAGGCTTCACAAGAAGGCCACGGCACAGCACAAACAGGGAGGAATCAATCGATGAAGCGACGAGACTTTATCAAGGTCACCGGGGCAGGCGTCGTGGGCGCCGCGGCCATGGCCGCCCCGGCCATTGCGCAGTCGACGCCGGAAATCAAATGGCGGATGGCGGCGAGCTGGCCGAAATCGCTCGATACGCTGTTCGGCGGCGCGGAGATGATGTGCAAGATGGTGGCTGAGGCCACCGACAACAAGTTCCAGATCCAGCTCTTTGCGGGAGGCGAAATCGTTCCCGGCCTGCAGGTGCTGGACGCCGTGCAAAATGGCACCGTCGAGTGTGGTCACACCGCGTCATATTATTACTTCGGCAAGGATCCGACCTTCACCTTCGGCTCCGCCGTGCCATTCGGCCCTAACCAGCGCATCAACCAGGCCTGGTACATGCAGGGTGGCGGCAAGGAGTTGTTGAACGATTTCTACAAGGGCTTCAACGTCCACTCGCTGCTCGCCGGCAATACCGGCTGCCAGATGGGCGGCTGGTTCCGCAAGGAGATCAAAACCGTCGACGATCTCAAGGGTCTTAAATTCCGCATTGGCGGTTTTGCCGGGCGCGTATTGCAGAAACTGGGCGCGGTGCCGCAGCAGATCGCCGGTGGCGACATCTACCCCGCGCTGGAAAAAGGCACCATCGACGGCGCCGAATGGGTCGGGCCCTATGACGACGAGAAGCTCGGCTTCTACAAGGTCGCGCCGAACTATTATTATCCCGGCTGGTGGGAAGGCGGCCCGATGCTGCTGGCCTACGTCAACCTCGATAAGTGGAATGCGCTGCCGAAACAATATCAGAGCATTCTCGAGCAGGCCGGCCATTTCGCCAACAGCTGGATGATGGCGAAATACGATCAGAGCAATCCGGCGGCGCTGCGCCGGTTGCTGGCGGGCGGTACCAAGCTGCAAGCCTTTCCGCCGGCCGTCATGGACGCATGCCTCAAGGCCGCAAGGGAATTGCACGCTGAAACGGCTGCGGCCAATCCAAACTTCAAGAAGGTGCTGGAATCGCTGACCGCCTTCTCGAACAATGGCTACCAGTGGTTCCAGGTCGCTGAAATCGGTTACGATAACTTCATGGCGCGTCACTCCAGGGGCTGATCGGCCGCTGACCATCACGAACGAAAAAACCCCGGAGCTTTCGCCCCGGGGTTTTTGCTTTCAGCGTGGCTATTTCTTCGGCGGCGGGCCGAAGTCCAGCGGTGGCAATTCCATCAGCGGGACCTCGATCTTGATCGTGTTCGGATCGATCGTCGAGGCGACTCCCTTGTAGTGCATCACCATCGAGGGGAACGTGATCACCAGTCCGACCATGATGCATTGGATCACCACGAACGGCACCGCGCCCCAGTAGATCTGGCCTGTGGTGACGGGTTCCATTCGTATGCCGGTGACCCGGTCGATATAGGGCTCCTTCGGCGCTACCGAGCGCAGGTAGAACAGCGCAAAGCCGAAGGGCGGGTGCATGAACGAGGTCTGCATGTTGACGCCGAGGATCACGCCGAACCAGATCAGGTCGATTCCCAGTTTTTCGGCGGCCGGCCCCAACAGCGGGATGATGATGAACGCCAGTTCGAAGAAGTCCAGGAAGAAGGCGAGAACAAACACCAGCGCGTTGACGAAGATCAGGAAGCCGACCTGTCCGCCGGGCAGCGAGGTCAGCAGATGCTCCACCCAGACATGGCCGCTCACGCCGTAGAAGGTCAGGGAGAATACGCGGGCCCCGATCAGGATGAAAATGACGAAAGCAGACAGTTTAGCGGTCGATTCGGTCGCCTGTCGGATCAGGTCCCAGCTCAGCCGGCGCTTGGCGGCGCCGAGCAGCAGCGCGCCGGTCGCGCCCATGGCGCCACCCTCGGTCGGTGTCGCGATGCCGATGAAGATGGTACCGAGCACCAGGAAGATCAGGAACAGCGGCGGCACCATCACGAAGGTGGTCTGCTGGGCCATGGCGGACAGGAACCGGTACCCCGTGAGCTTGTCGAGGATCCAGTTCAGGACCGCCACGAAAAATGCGAACAGGATGCCGAAGAACATGCTGAGCACGACGAAGTCCGCGCCACTGGTCGTCGAGCCCCGCATCGCGAGCCAGGCGAACGCGACGCTGGCGAGGGTGAGTACACCCAACGAGGCCAAACCGCGGCTGCCGTCCTTCTCGCGAAAGCCGATCGCCTCCGGCGGCAAGCCCGGCGCCGCCTTGGGAAAGATCATGGAGACGAGAAAGGCGTAAGACGCATAAAGACCGGCGAGCACCAGCCCCGGTATGAACGCACCCTCGTACATGTCGCCGACTGACTTGCCGAGCTGGTCGGCCATCACGATCAGCACCAGAGAGGGCGGAATGATCTGCGCCAGCGTGCCCGAGGCCGCGATCACGCCGGAGGCCACGCGCCGGTCATATCCGTAGCGCAGCATGATCGGCAGCGAGATCAAGCCCATCGAAATCACGGAAGCCGCGACGACGCCGGTGGTAGCCGCAAGCAAGGCGCCCACGAAGATGACCGCATAGGCAAGGCCGCCGCGGATGGTGCCGAACAATTGCCCGATGGTGTCGAGCAGGTCCTCGGCCATGCCGGATCGTTCAAGCACCAGTCCCATAAACGTAAAGAACGGAATCGCCAGCAGCGTGTCGTTGCTCATCACGCCGTAGACGCGTTCGGGAAGCGCCTGCAGGAAGTCGGGCCGGAACTCGCCGAGTTCGATGCCGATGAAAGCGAAGATCAGGCCCACCGCGCCGAGGGAGAAAGCCGCCGGATAACCGAGCAGCAGGAACACGACCAACGCCGCGAACATGATCGGCGCCATATTGGCGATAACAAAAGCTGACATCTAGATTCCCCTGCGACCCTATCCGGCGGTCAGCGTTTTTCGATCGCTTCGATGAGATGCCCGACCTCGGCCTCGAGGCCGTGCACCTGGGTTGCATGTGGATCCGGGATCAAGCCGCGCATCACGGCTATTCGCTTGATCAGTTCGGATATGCCCTGCACCAGCAGCAGGGTGAATCCGATGATGATCAGCGACTTGGCGGGCCATTGTGGCAGCCCGCCCGCGTTGCTCGATTGCTCGTTGACCTCGACCGAACGCATGAAGAACGGGCCGCCCGTGATGATCATGACGATGCAAAGCGGAATCAGAAAGAAGGAATGACCTACGACGTCGATCCAGTCCCGCAGCCTCTTCTTCATCATGTTGCTGACGATGTCGATTCGGATATGCTCGTTATCAAGCAGGGTCCACGGCGCGCAAAACAGGAATACGATGCTGAACAGCAACCATTGAAGCTCAAGCCAGGAATTCGACGAGAGGTCGAAGGTTTTCCGGATGATAGCGTTGGCGGTGGCAACGACCACCGCCACGAGGATCAGCCATGCCAGACGCTTGCCCGTCCATTTGGTGAACGCGTCGATTCCTCGGCTGAATTTCAAGAGCGATTGCAACGAAAGCCCCTCCCAGTTGTGCCTCTGCCCGTCTTGTCCGCACCCGTCGGGTACGGCGGCTTATCTTGCCTGGCTAGCATGAAGCGTTTCTACCATTCCAGCGCGCGAAGCCGCCGTCAATTGGAAGTTTGTTGATATTGAAGGGGAATATTCCTCGGGCGGGACCCCGCCCTGAGTTTTCCGGCTCAACCTCCGGGTGAAAATCGCTGGTCCGGTCCAGCCGCTACCGCGGTTTTTCCGGCGTACTGAATTCGATCGGCGGCAGTTCTTCCATTAGCGGAATCTCGATCCTGACCTTGCTGATGTCCTCGGCGCTGATCGGCTTGTCCAGCAGCGCGGTGACGGTCCAGGGGAAGGCGATCACCAGCACGACCATGATGATCTGCAATCCGATCCAGGGCACGGCGCCCCAGTAGATATCCGAGCTCTTGACCTCCTTCGGCGCCACGCCGCGCAGGTAGAACAGTGCAAAGCCGAACGGCGGGTGCAGGAACGAAGTCTGCATGTTGACGCAGAGCATGACGCCGAACCAGATCAGGGCCGCGTCCGCGCCGACCACCGGCGTCAGCACTTTCTGGGCGATCGGCGCCACCATCGGCAGGATGATGAAGGCGATTTCGAAGAAATCGAGGAAGAACGCCAGGAAGAAGATGAACAGGTTGATGAAGACCAGGAAGCCCCAGACGCCGCCCGGCAGGGACGTCAGCATGTGTTCGAGCCATACCCCGCCGGAAACGCCGAGAAACACGATCGAGAAACAGGTCGAGCCGATCAGGATGAACACCACCATGGAGGTCAGGCGCATGGTGCTCTCGTAGCCCTGCTTGATCAGGCTGCGCAGTTCGGGGATGCGCACGGCCTCAAGGCAAACCCAGACCACCGCGAAATAGGTGGCGGCGAAGGCGAGCTTGAACAGCAGGCCCTGGGTCAGGAAAATTCCGATGATGGTGCCGATGCCCCCGGCGATCACGCCGGCGATCAGAATGTTGCGGCCCTTGGTGCTGAAGTCCTTGCTGTGGATTGCCGCCAGCACGATGGCGCCGACCGCGCCCATGGCGCCGGCCTCGGTCGGGGTGGCGAGGCCGAGCATCATGGTGCCGAGCACGACGAAAATCAGCACCGCCGAGGGGATGATGCCCATCAGGCATTTGCGCCACAGCGGCCAGCCGCGCAGCGTCAGCGCATCGCGCGGCACCGGCGGCACATGGTCGGGCTTGATGAGGCCGAGGAGGAAGGTGTAGCCGGCGAACAGCATGATCTGCAGGATCGACGGGCCCCAGGCGCCGAGATACATGTCGCCGACCGACTTGCCGAGCTGGTCGGCCAGCACGATCAGCACCAGCGACGGCGGCACCAGCTGGGTGATGGTCCCCGAGGCCGCCAGCACGCCGGTGATGTAGCGCATGTTGTATTTGTAACGGATCATCACCGGCATCGAGATCAGCGCCATCGCGATCACCTGCGCCGCGACCGTTCCGGTGATGGCGCCGAGGATGAAGCCGACGATGATGACGGAATAGCCGAGGCCGCCGCGCACCGGCCCGAACAGCTGGCCCATCGAATCCAGCATGTCCTCGGCGAGGCCACATCGCTCCAGGACGGCGCCCATGAAGGTAAAGAACGGGATCGCGAGCAACAGCTCGTTGGACAACACGCTGCCGAAGATCCGGCCCGGAATCGCCTGCAGGAAAACGAAATCGAAGAAGCCGAGATAGATCGAGAGGAAGCCGAACAGGAATCCGACCGCGGCCAGCGTGAACGCCACCGGGAAGCCGATCAGCATCGCCAGAATCAGGCCGCCGAACATCAGCGGCGGCATCATTTCCAGCGTGATCATTGCATCGGTCTCTCGTATTTGGCGTCGATGGTCACGAGGTTCTGCAGCGCCGCGATGCGCTTGATGACCTCGGAGACGCCCTGCAGCGCCAGCATCACGAACCCCGCCGGAACGACGATTTTGATCGGCCAGCGCAACAGGCCGCCGGCATTGCTCGACGCCTCGCCGACGGCATAAGCCTGCATGAAGAACGGCCAGGACAGCCAGGACAGCAGCAGGCAGGCCGGGATCAGGAACACCAGCGTACCAATCAGATCGAGCCAGAGCTGGCCGCGTTCGGAGAGCATCAAATAGAGGATCTCGACCCGGACATGTTCATTGCGCTTGAAGGTATAGGACGCGCCGAACATCACCAGGATGGCGAACATGTACCACTGCAGCTCGAGCCAGCCGTTGGACGAGTAGCCGAACGCATAGCGGATCATCGCATTGCCGGCGCTGACCAGGCAGGCCGCCAGCACCAGAACGTTGCAGACGTTGCCGATCTTTTCGTTGAGCAGATCGATCGTGCGGCTGAGCGCTAGCAGCGAACGCATCGCGTTTGCCCTGACGGCCGCCGGTGCAGCTGGTGCGCTAGTTCAGCGTGTAACGCTTGGCTGTTACGCGTCGAACGCGTGCGGCCACGGCTCCTCTTCCTGAGCAATTGCAACGAACCTCCCCCACATTCGCTCTTGCCGTCTTGACTGCGCCGAGAGCGCAGCGGCCTGTCTGGCCGCGCAAGCATAAAGCCGCCGCACCATTTCAGCGCGACATGGCAGCGTCAATTGGAAAATGGAATCCAGTGAGCGCCTGCGATCGCGCGAGCCCGCAATGTAACGGCGCGGCAATAGCCGGCAATTTCACCCGCCGGTGACGCTCATATGCCGGCTGACGCTCGGGCGGTTGTGCCGGCGATCGATGATGAAGTCGTGACCCTTGGGTTTCAGGCCGATGGCGCGGTCGATCGCGGCGGAGAGCAGGTCGTCGTCGGCGGAGGCCCGCAGCGGCTTGCGCAAATCGGAGGCATCCTCGTGGCCGAGGCAGGTATGCAGGGTGCCGGTACAGGTGATGCGCACGCGGTTGCATGATTCGCAGAAGTTGTGGGTCATCGGCGTGATGAAGCCGAGCTTGCCGCCGGTCTCGGCGACACCAACGTAACGGGCAGGGCCGCCGGTGTCGTCGGCAAGATCGGCCAGGGTGAATTGCTGGGCCAGACGCGCGCGCAACAGCGACAGCGGTACGTACTGATCGATGCGGCCTTCGCCGATGTCGCCCATCGGCATCACCTCGATCAGTGTCAGCGCCATGCCCTTGCCGTGCGCCCATTGCATCAGCGACGGGATTTCCTCCTCGTTCAGGTTCTTCAACGCCACCGCGTTGATCTTGACGGCGAGGCCCGCTGCACGCGCGGCCTCGATGCCGGCCAGCACCTTGTCGAGATCGCCCCAGCGGGTGATGGCCTTGAACTTCGCGGGATCGAGGGTATCCAGCGAGACGTTGATGCGGCGTACCCCGCAGTCGCGCAATTCGTTGGCAAAGCGCGCCAGCTGCGAACCATTGGTGGTCAGCGTCAGTTCGCCGAGCGCGCCGGAGTCGAGGTGGCGCGACAGCGAGCGCACCAGCGACATCACGTTGCGCCGGACCAGCGGCTCGCCGCCGGTCAGGCGCAATTTCTTCACGCCCTTGGCAATGAAGGCCGTGCACAGCCGGTCGAGTTCTTCCAGCGACAGCAGATCGGCCTTGGGCAGGAATGTCATGTCTTCCGACATGCAATAGAAGCAGCGCAGATCGCAGCGATCGGTGACCGACACCCGCAAATAGCTGATGGTCCGGCCGAACGGGTCGGTCATCGGGCGCGAAAGTGATGCGGAAGAATTCGGTGACGACATTCAGATGCGCCTTTTCGGTAGCCGCCGCGGAGAGGGCGCTACCTTTGCAATCTAGGCACGTTGCGACCGCAGTACAATCCGCAAGGCTTTGTCAGATGCAGCGCACGCGATCAGCGGGCGGTTGGCGGGGGTGGGAACGGCGACGCCGCGGGGGCGGCCGCTGCCGCCGGCTTCGGCTGTTTCGGCTTGGGCGGCCGCCTGCGAACCGGCTTGGGCGGCGGCCCCGCCGGCTTCAGCTCCGCAACCACCGGGTTGGGATCGATCGTGGTCGATGCCGGGGTCGAGAAATCGCCGGGGAGATTGATGATCTGCACCGGGACGGTGGCTGGCAGGAACTTGTTCATGGTGTAGGTGACGGTGAAGCCGCCATCGACCGCGGGAACCGCGACGGAGCAGGGCGTTTTGCAGCCCGGTCCCACCGAGGTTTTGGCGTCGGCGCCCGACGGAATCGAGTCCATCTGGACCTGGACAGTGGGCGGCGCGGACTTGAAGGAGTCGAGGGAAAACGAGGAACACCCGGCCAGGCTGGCCCCGGCAACCGCAATCACCACAACACGACGCATATCGGCCACCCTATTGCGGCTAACCGCCACAATCCCGCTCCGGAGCATAGGAGTGTCAGGATATCGGTGCAACCGAGCCAAACAGAATCGTTAAGAAATGGTTAATTGTGATATTTTATAATATAATCAGTGTCTTATGACGCCTTTCGGGGCGCCGCCAGGCGGTCGACGGCATCCGGCAAATCGCGCATATGGCCGATCAACAGGTCCGGTTTGAGATCCGCGATCGGCACCTCGGTGTAGCCGAATTCAACGCCGATCACGGGAATCCCGGCGCGGCGGGCGACGCCGATATCCGGACCGGCATCTCCCACCATGATGGCGTCGGCAATGAGCCCCCCGGCGCGCGCCACCGTCTCGCGCAGGATCACCGGATCGGGTTTTGAAACCCCGAAGGTGTCGGCGCCGCAGATCGCGGCAAACCGCGAACTCAGGCCGAGCTGGTCGAGCAGGCGCTTCGACAGCCACTCCAGCTTGTTGGTGCAGACCGCGAAACCAAATCCGCGCGCGGACAATTCGTCGAGCGCGTTCTCGAGGCCCTCGAACGGCCGCGAGGCGTCGGCGATATGGGCGGCGTAGTAATCGATGAAATCCCGAAACATCCGGTCGATGTCTTCGACGGACATGATGCGGCCGTCCACTTCCAGGCCACGTTCGATCAGCCTGCGGGCGCCTTGTCCGATCATGTTGCGCGCCGCTTGCAGCGGCACCGGCGGCAGGCCCTCGCGGTCGAGCACGAAGTTGAGCGCGTTGATCAGGTCGGGCGCGGTATCCACCAGCGTGCCGTCGAGATCGAATACAACAATGCGGGGAGAGGTCATGGGAAAATCGCTATCGGTCCGGGGGCGATCATGCAAGCCCCCGATCTGTCATTGCTGTGCGAGCAAAGACGGCAAAATGCAGCCGAAGTGCCCGTTATAGCGCTGTCCCTCCCGCGAAAACGACGCTAGATATGCCTCGCAAACACCGGCTCCCGAGGGCATTGCGCGTGAACATGGACGAACTGAAGCGGCAGGCGGCGGCGCGCGCGCTCGAACATGTGCGCGACGGCATGAAGCTCGGCCTCGGCACCGGTTCGACCGCCAGGCATTTTGTCGATCTGCTCGGCGAAAAGGTGCGCGACGGATTGAAGGTGGTGGGCGTGCCGACCTCGGAGGCGACCCGCATCCAGGCCGAGCAATGCGGCATACCGCTGACCACGCTCGACGACGTCGACCGGCTCGACCTCACCGTCGACGGCGCCGACGAGATCGATGCCGCGCTCAACCTGATCAAGGGCGGCGGCGGCGCGCTGCTGCGCGAAAAGATCGTGGCGTCAGCCTCTGATCGCATGATCGTGATCGCCGACGACACCAAATGGGTCGATGTTCTCGGCCGTTTTCCGCTGCCCGTCGAGGTCATTCCGTTCGGCCTGGCCGCGACGCAGCGCGCTATCGCCGGGGCATTTGCCCAAACCGGCAATTCCGGGCACATGGTGCTGCGAAAGGGCAAGGACGGTCACGTTTTTGTCACCGATGGCGGCCACTGCATTGTCGATGCCCATTTGGGACAAATCAGCGATGCACCGCTTCTGGCGGGGTTGTTGACCGCCATACCCGGTGTTGTCGAGCACGGGCTGTTCATCGGCCTTGCCAACCTCGCCGTTCTGGCGGGCGCCCAGGGAATTCGCGTAATTGAACGGCGCTGACGCCGCAATCTCAGGAGAGTTGAATGAAGCTTGTTTCGAAAATTTTGCCGGGCGCGAGCCTGGCCTTGGGCCTCGCACTTGGAGTTGCCTTTGGACTGTCGGTATCAAGCGTTCCGGCCATAGCGCAGCAGAAGCAGCCGGCGCCGGCTGCGTCGGCCGTGCCGCTCAAGCAGGGTTCGCCGGCCGCGTTGGCCGCCGCCAAGGAAATCCTGGCGATGAAGAACGCCAGCGCGATGTACGCCAGCGCCGTCCCCAATCTCGTCGAGCAGACCAAGAACGTGCTGCTGCAGAACAACCTGAACTACCAGAAGGACCTCAACGAGGTCGCCGTGATCGTCGCCCAGAAACTCGCCGGCCGCGAGAAGGAAATCGGCGACGGCATGGCCAGCATCTACACCAACGAGTTTTCCGAGCAGGAATTGAAGGACCTCGTCACTTTTTACAAGTCGCCGCTCGGCCAGAAGCTGTTGGCGGCCGAGCCCCGCGCCATTCAGTTCAGCATGAACTACATGAACGGCTGGGCGCAGAATTTCTCGGAAGTCGTCAACGGTGAATTCCGCGCCGAGATGCGCAAGCGCGGCAAGCAGATCTAGGTATTACGCGCGCTTTTCACCTCACCCCGCTTGCGGGGAGAGGTCGATCACGAAGTGATCGGGTGAGGGGGGACTCCCCGCGAGTCCGGGCCTGTCGAGAGCCCCTTCATCCCGATCTTCTCCCCGCGAGCGGGGAGAAGAAGAGCGGGAATTGGTTCGAGGGATGCCATGGCTGAGTTCGACGTCGATCTGTTCGTGATTGGAGGAGGGTCTGGCGGGGTGCGCGCCGCCCGGATCGCCGCCGGCCATGGCGCCAGAGTGATGATCGCCGAAGAATACCGTATGGGCGGCACCTGCGTGATCCGCGGCTGCGTGCCGAAAAAACTACTGGTCTACGCCTCGCACATCCAGCACGAAATCGAGGACGCCGCCGGTTTCGGCTGGACCATTCCCTCCGCGACCTTCGACTGGTCGACCTTGATCGCCAACAAGGACCGCGAGATCGCCCGGCTGGAAGCGGCCTACACCAGCAACGTCGAAAAATCCGGCGCCAGCGTGGTCAAGAGCCGCGCGGTGTTCGAGGATCCGCATACGGTGCGGCTCGCCACCGGCGAGACCGTCACGGCGAAATACGTGCTGATCGCCACCGGCGGCGCGCCCAACCATGGCGCGGAGATTCCCGGCATCGAGTACGTGATCTCGTCCAACGAAGTGTTTCATTTGGCGCAATTGCCGAAGCGCATCGTGATCAAGGGCGGCGGCTACATCGCGCTGGAGTTCGCCTGCATCTTCGCCGGCTTTGGCTCCGACGTAACGCTGATCTATCGCGGCGACAACATTTTGCGCGGTTTTGACGAGGATGTCCGCGCCCATGTCCGCACGGAGATGGAGAAGGACGGCATCACGATTCTTACAGGCTGCACCGTCAGCAAGGTCGACAAGCATGGCAGCGAATTCACCGCCCATCTGTCCAACGGCTCCAGCATCGCCTCCGACCAGGTGATGTTCGCGATCGGCCGGCATCCCGCCGTCGCCAATCTCGGGCTGGAAACCACCGGCGTCGCCATCAATCCCAAAAATGGCGGCATCGCTGTCGACAGTTTTTCCAAAACCTCGGTGCCATCGATCTACGCCATTGGCGACGTCACCCATCGCACCAACCTGACGCCGGTCGCGATCCGCGAGGGCCACGCCTTCGCCGACGCCGTGTTCGGCAAGCGCACCGTCGAGGTCGATCACACCAACATTCCGACCGCGGTGTTTTCCCAGCCCGAGGTCGGCACCGTCGGCCTCACCGAAACCGAGGCCCGCGCCAAATTCAGCCACGTCGATATCTACAAGACCAGTTTTCGGCCGATGAAGGCGACGATGTCCGGCCGCGATACCCGGGTGCTGATGAAGCTGGTGGTCGACGGCACGACGGATCGCGTCGTCGGCTGCCACATCGTCGGTGAAGGCGCCGCCGAAATGGTCCAGCTGCTCGGCATCGCCGTGAGGATGAAAGCCACCAAGGCCGATTTCGACGCAACGATGGCGGTGCATCCGACCGCGGCGGAAGAACTGGTGACGATGCGGACGGTGAGCGCGAGGTATGTGAGGGAAGCCGCGGAGTAGGGGGGCGTGGGCCTATCAGGCGCCAGCTTACGCTGCCAGCACAGCTCGCTTAATTGCTTGCGGCAGTGCGATCGCGCGGAAGAAGGCCTTGGGATAGAGATAATCCTCGCCGGATTCATCGACAATTCGCAGCATGTCCAGCTTCTCAGCCGCGGCATCGCGCAACGCAACGTAGATTTTGCGCTTCTCTAGCGAGACCGCATAACCTTCGTTTTCTATGCAAACGACCAGTTGTTTTGCTTGTGTCTTTGTCATGCTTTCAAAGCAGGTGCTTGAGCTTGAATTCCTCGCGCCCGACCCCGGCGGCTTCGTACCAATGTACTTCAGGCCGCGTGGATTGAGCCATCGGATAATCGTATGCGTGCGGTGCCTTTGCGTTTACGCCAGCGGCCTTTTCCGTAAATCCTTCGCAGTCGCGCGATCTCGCGAATGCTGGATCCGATGGCGAAAGTTTCGACGTCGGAAATCTCACCGAGAATCTCGAAACGCATGGCCAAATCGTGCCGGGCCTGCTTGGCAGCGTCAATGGTGAGCACGTAGGATGGGTGGAGCGAGCGATACCCATCGAACTTGCGTTAACGAGGTGATGGGTTTCGCGGGGAGACTGGGCAAGTATTCAGTCGCCTCTCACACCCGTAGAAATTACTTCGGCGACACAGGCAGCGATGCGTAGAAACTTCTCCCGCCGGACGCTGCGGGCATCCTGAGGAATGAATTTCTACACGGCGGGCGTGGCTCCGAATACTTGCCCAGCCTCGGGGCTCAACCCATCCGCACTGGACCAGTCCAGCGGATCATCGCGCACGGCGGCCGAGCGCGCCTTTCAGGAGTTTTCGGCCGACGGCGCGGGTATCCAGCTTCAGCCGCTCATCGACATCCATCAGCCGCTCCTCGCCGCCCAGCCGGTTCCGCTCGGCGATCAGGCCGAGCATGACCACGCGCATCGCCATCAGCCGCATCGAGGCCTCGGCGCAGTCCTCATCCCCGTTGACCTGTTTGCGGATGGTAGCCTCGGCGCTCAGCATTTCCTGGCGTAAGAACCTGATTTTCCTGCGGATTTCGTTAAGCTTATTGTTCATCGGGGTGCCTCGCGGGGTTGACCTCCATAAAGAACAAAATGAGAACAAACTTCAAGTTAAGATTTGCAGCCGGCCCAAGATTCTTTTGGGAATCTTTTGCGCATCCCTGGGAGTTCCCGATGACCCGACTACCCGACCAGATCGACGCCCCGATGACGCCCCGTCAACTGGCGACCCTGCGCACCCTCAGCTCCGAGGCTTACCAGCCAAAACTGTTCGAGAAGAACCTGACCGCGCAGGAAGCCGAGCGGCGGATTTTGGCGCTGAAGGCGGAAATCGAGCTGGCGAACTCATTCTGACATTTCGCAGCCCGGCTGGACGCGGTCGCTTACTCCGCCGCCTGAATCCATTCCGCCGCGCCGCGCCACAGCGTGTCGCGGTGCTCGGGGCGGAAGAAACCGAAATGACCGATCTTGCTGACGCCGGCATCGGCGGGCGTGATGGTAAGAATTTCCGGCTCGATCGCAGAAAACCCCGAACACAGCAGCCCTACCGCCGGCCGCGTCGCCCAGGGATCGTCGGCGAGACACAGCGCGCGCAGCGCGCCCTTGTAGTTGGCGAAGTTCGACAGACCCGGCAGTTTGGGATCGGTGAACAGATAGCGCTCGCTCATGACCCAGCCGACCCATTGCTCGAACACGCCTTTGGGCAGGTCCTGGCCGAGGCCGCTCCAGCCCGGCGCATAGCCCAGCAGTTTTGTCAGGGGCAGGCCGACGAAATTCAGCAGGGCGTAGACGCGATACCGCTCCGGCGAGGCCATCAGTTTCCAGTAGCCGGCCTGCGCTGCGACGAAGAGCGCGCGGGACACTTCGGTGTTGTTGGGCAACAGCCCCAGCGCCTGGCCGCCAAAGGAATGGCCGACATAATTCAGTGGCAGGGTCTTGTAGCGCTCGCGCATCCAGGCCACCGCGGCGGCGGCGTCGAGCGCGGCCCAGTCCGACATCGTGGCCTTGAAGCCGACCAGCGATTTCAGCTGGTTGTAGCCGACCATCGCCTTCTGCCTGGAATCGCCGGTGCCGCGATAGTCATAGGTCAGCACCGCGCAGCCGCGGCGCGCGAGATAGCCGGCGAACCCCTTGTAGATCTGGCGCGGGGTCGCCGTGGCCGAATTGATCAGGACGGCATGGCGCTTCGCGCCCCGCGGCAAGAACAGCGTGGCCCCCAGCTGATACCCGTCGGTCGCAGGGAAGGTGATATCGTCGATGAAAACGTCGTCCAGCGCAGCCTCAGCCAACCCTTGTTTCCTCTTCCGCTTTCGTGGGTTCCGACACCAAATGCGAATTCAGCTTTTGCCGCAAGGGGTTGTCTGGACAGGCTGAATTCCAACTAGCGGTCCTGCAACAGCCTGTGTATAACCCGGCCCTTCGCTGCCTGCCATAAGTAGCGGTTTTTGTTCAGGAGTTAACGTCATGTCCGAGCGGTGGACACCCGATAGCTGGCGCGCCAGGCCGTCACTGCAGATCCCCGAATATGCCGATGCCAAGGCATTGGCCGATGTCGAGGCGCAGCTGGCGACGTTTCCGCCGCTGGTGTTCGCCGGCGAGGCCCGCAACCTGAAGAAGCAGCTGGCGCGGGTCGCCAGGGGCGAGGCCTTCCTGCTGCAGGGCGGCGACTGCGCCGAAAGCTTTGCCGAACACGGCGCCAACAACATCCGCGATTTCTTCCGGGTGCTGCTGCAGATGGCGGTGGTCCTGACCTATGCCGGCGCGGTGCCGGTAGTGAAGGTCGGCCGCATCGCCGGACACTTCGCCAAACCGCGCTCCTCGCCGATGGAGAAAATTGGCGACGTCTCGCTGCCGAGCTACCGCGGCGACATCGTCAACGATATCGCCTTCACCGCGCAATCGCGCATCCCCGATCCGCAGCGCCAGCTGATGGCGTACCGCCAGTCGGCGGCGACGCTGAACCTGCTGCGCGCTTTCGCCACCGGCGGCTTTGCCAATCTTGGCAGCGTGCATCAGTGGATGCTCGGCTTCCTGAAGGATTCGCCGCAGTCGCGCCGCTACAAGGAATTGGCCGACCGCATCTCGGATGCGCTGAATTTCATGCGCGCCTGCGGGCTCGATCTCGAAAGCCACCCGGAGCTGCGCGCCACCGATTTCTACACCAGCCATGAGGCGCTGCTGCTCGGCTACGAGCAGGCCTTTACGCGGGTCGATTCCATGACCGGCGACTGGTACGCGACTTCAGGCCACATGATCTGGATCGGCGACCGCACCCGCCAGCTCGATCACGGCCATGTCGAATATTTCCGCGGCATCAAGAATCCGATCGGCTTGAAATGCGGCCCTTCGCTGAAGCCGGATGAGCTGCTGAAGCTGATCGACATTCTCAATCCGGACAACGAGCCCGGACGCCTGACGCTGATCAACCGCTTCGGCTCCGACAAGATCGCCGATCACCTGCCGCAGCTGATCCGCGCGGTGCAGCGCGAGGGCCGCGTCGTGGTGTGGTCGTGCGATCCGATGCATGGCAACACCATCGCGTCCAACTCGGGTTACAAAACGCGCCCGTTCGACCGCATCCTGTCGGAAGTCAAATCGTTCTTCACCATCCACGCCGCGGAGGGCACCCATGCCGGCGGCGTGCATCTGGAGATGACCGGGCAGGACGTCACCGAATGCGTCGGCGGCGCGCGCGCCATCAGCCATGAGGATCTCAGCGACCGCTATCACACGGTGTGCGATCCCCGTCTCAATGCCGAGCAGTCGATCGACATGGCGTTCCTGATTGCCGAATTGCTCAAGCAGGAGCGCGCCGGCAAGGCGCAGCCGATGCCGGCCGCAGCGGGGCTGTAGCATTGCTGCGGTTCTGGCGGGCCACCATCAATACGCGCAACGGCCTCGCCTTTGCCATCCGCTCGGAAGCGGCGATCCGCGAGGAACTGGTGGCGCTGGCGCTGGCGTTGCCGATGGCGTGGCTGATCGGCGTCACCACCATGCGCAGCGTCGAGCTGGTCGCCGCCGTCGTCATGGTGCTGGTGGTCGAACTGCTCAACACCGCGATCGAAAAGCTCGCCGACCGGCTCACCACCGACCACGATCCGCAGATCGGCCGGGTCAAGGACATGGGCTCCGCGGCGGTCGGGGTCGCGCTGGTCATGGCCGGCCTGTTCTGGCTGTTCGCCATCGCTGAACGCATAGGCGTGATCTAAAGCATGCAATTGCAGTTTGCGCTTGTGCAGGGCACCATCGCCGAATGACCGAACCTCAGTTCAAGATTACCCTGGCGCAGCTGAATCCGATCGTCGGCGACGTCGCCGGCAACGCCGCCAAAGCGCGCGCCGCCCGTGCGCGGGCCAGCGCCGACGGCGGCGATCTTCTGGTGCTGCCGGAATTGTTCATCACCGGCTATCCGCCGGAAGATCTGGTGCTGAAGCCGGCGTTCCAGGCGGCCTGCCGCGCGGCGATCGAGGA
>JBBQUA010000109.1:0-16788 GCA_038212905.1 Hyphomicrobiales bacterium | reverse complement strand
GCTTGACGCTGCCGCGAGCAGGGCTGCGGACATGATGAGGCGGATATGAATTCGAACCATGGCGCGTTTGACGCTACTGGTAGGGCGGAAATAAGAGAAGCCGAAACAGCCTCGAGACCAACCCGATAACATGGCTGTTATCCTGGTCGTTACCCCTGCGCCTGCTGCTTCACCGGCTGCCGCACGGCGGCGGCGGCGGCGCAGGCCTCGCTCAGCCGGCGGCGGACCTGCCAGGGCTGCACCACGCTGAGCCACAATTCGCGGGTGCCCATGATCGAGATCGAGATCGCGAATGGGATCACGAAATACAGGATCCGGAACACCACCAGCGTCGCCAGCAGCTGCTCGCTGCCGAACTGCGGCAACGCGACCAGCATGGCGGCGTCGAACACGCCGATCGAGCCCGGCGCGTGGCTGGCGAAGCCGAGCAGGGTGGCCAGGATGAACACCACAGCCAGCGAGACGAAATCGATGCCGGGCTCGGCCGGCATCAACAGATACATCGCCATCGCGCAGAACCCGAGATCGACCACGCCGATCAAAATCTGCAGCAGCGTCAGCCGCGCCGAGGGCAGCACCACTTTCCAGCCGTTCTGGCCGAGCTCGCGGCGTTGCTTGCCGGTCACCAGCCAGACGAAATAGGCCGCGATGCCGGCAAGGCAGCCGATCGCGATCAGCCGGTTGACCGACGGCGGCAGCAGGTCCATCGCCGACGCCGCCCACGGGTGCCACGCCATGCCGATGCCCAGCACGAACAGATTGCCGAGCCAGAAGGTCAGGCCGGACAGGAAGCAGATCTTGGCGACGTCGATCGCGCTGAGGCCGTGATCCGAATAGATCCGGAACCGGATCGCGCCGCCGGTGAACACGGTGGCGCCGAGATTGTGGCCGATGGTGTAGCTGGTGAAACTCGCCAGCGCGGCGACGCGGTAGGGCACGTGGCTCTTGCCGATGGTTCGCAGCGCGAAGAAATCATAGAAGGTCAGGGTGCAGAACGCCCCGATCACGCACAGCGCCGCCAGCGCGATGCGGGACAGCGGAATTTCCGTCAATGCGGTCAGGATCACGCCGGTATCGACATCCCTGAGGGTGCGAAACATCGTGGAAACGGCGATGGCGATGATGAGGAGGCTCGCGGCGATTCCGAGCCGTTTCCAGCCGATCCGTTCCTTGAAGCCACGCCCCAGCGTGGTCAGCAGTCGATGCATTCATCCTCCCGGCGGGGCGGCAAAAATCCAAGGGCCTTGTCGCAGCGATCGATGACAGGCGTACCCGCCCATCGCGCGATCTCGCCAAGACCCATAAGGCATAATCGCGGCGTTGTGCAGTCCTTGACAACGCCGGGCGACGGGCCGCGGTGGGGCGGCTGTCACATTTCGCAGATATGCGTTAACGCGGAAAATTCGAGTCCGGGCGCTGATCGGGATCGATCGGTTCCGGCGGATGATGTTGCGCTGTTCCGCCGCATGACGGGCCTCGGAAAGGCGGTCTCCACAACCAGAACCGTCATCGCCCGGCTTGTCCGGGCGATCCAGTACGCCGCGGCTTCCCGGGTCTATCTCAAGCGGCGCTATTCTTCCCTGGTTTCGACCTCGAGCGCGCCGTCACTGGCGGCAACCACATTCACGTCATCGCCTTCCTTGAGCCCAAGCTCCTCGACCAGCGCCTTGGGCAACTGCACGGCCAGGTCGTCACCCCATTTAAAAACCTGCATCGGCGGCCTCCGGTCTCAAAATCTGCATTCTCACATTCGCCGGAATGACGAAGTTGGCCTCAACCGCCCGGCCGTCCCCGTAGCATCCCGGCAATCCCCAAATCCTCTTCGAGTTCGGGCCAGTGAATACCCATCGGCATCAACTCGAAGCGCCCGCGCGCGGCGGCGTCGGCCGCGCGCAGCCGCGGATACCACCCAAGCGGCGTCGCGATCCTGCGGCCGTCCGCCAGCGTCACCACCAGTTCATCGGCGGTGAAGGCAACCGAGACCGGCCTGATATCGCCAACATCAATTTCCAGAGTGCGCATGACATTTGCCTGTCAGGACATCGCGCTGCGATCGCAGATGGCAGACAATAGCGCCGATTTCATGGGCGGGAAGGACGGTCGGCATTAGTCCTCGTCCTCCAGCGGAATCAACTGGCGTTCTTATCCCTCCCCCCGCACTTGCGGTGGGGAGGGTGGCGGGCCGAAGGCCCGTCGGGTGGGGGCGGCTCCTCCTCTAGGACGACAGTGGCCGGGTGGCGCAATCGCCCCGGCAAAAACAACGGGAGTGATCTCGGCCCCAATGATGATATATTCCTCGCGCACTCAAATTATCGGTGGTCCATGAAGTTTCGTTCCGCCAGGCTTGATCAGCTCGCGCAGCGGCTTGCCCGCCTGACCGGCGAAGACGTCGAAACCGCGCTGGCGCGCGCGATTGAAGAACGGCTGTCCCGTGTTGCGCCACCAGCGCCCGCCGACCGCAAGGCCGCGCTGGATGCGTTCTTCTAGCGGGCATCCCGCATGCCCGTTCTGGATTCCCGGCCGGCGGATGAAATCGTGGGTTATGACGGCTGCGGGTTGCCGTCCTGATGGGTGTTGGATACGTCTATCACGAATGAACACGGGCGGGGTTCAACTCGGCCGCAATCTCAGGCCGCTTCAAGCCGCTTGATTTCCGTCTCGAACTCAAAGCGCAGTTGCGCGCCCTCGTCGTCGGGCAGCCAGTTCGTCATCTGCGGAAAGATGGTTCGGTAAAGCAGGACTGTCTTGGGCTCCCACGGCAGCTTCTGCGCCGCGCGGGCCTTGGCAAGAATCTGGTAGAGTTCGGCGCGCACCGCGTTAGGATCGGCGCGGTATTCGGGCGTAGGCCTATCCTCGCCGAACAGGTCGGTCTTCTCGTCCTGCTGGAAAAGGTCGCTTTGTCGGGAAGATGCCATGTGTCACGCGATTTGAAGAACTAGATGTATTGCTATCAACGGTAACCAAAGAGCGTCTTTGGATCTAGGTCGCCTGCCGGCACCAATTTGTAATGCTTTTCATCGACAATCTTCACTTCATCGTTTTGCACTGTCAATTCAAAGATCGCCACTTGATCGTCTGAAAGAAATTGAGCCGACAAGGCGCGGCACCTCATTTTCGGAAAGCGTTGCGCGCACCAAGCGATATCTTGTTTGGTTTGAACCACTGCGATTTGGTCATTGCCGCCCTTAGCTTGCACGGGGATAACATAGTGAGACCCATTACGATCCAAACCAAAATACAATTCGTCTATCTCGATTTGTCCAATTCCTTTAACCGAGGTTCTCAGGTGATTTTGAAGGCTGTACGTAGTCAGGCCCAAGAAAGTATCGATCAGTCGATTATATCGCATGATTGCTAGCAGCGCCTGCTCGTCGTCGAGAGCGTATGCTCGAATCATCTCGGGCGTAGCGTCCGGAATGCCGATCATGGCCAAGCTGAGGTTAGGTACAATGCGATTTAACTTCACGAGCACAAAGGAATACTTTGCGTGGCCCACTCCGTCGATAATCCACTCTATGCCTTTCGGCTGAGTAGCCTCAATCGCCTCGGGCATTCTCGTCCGATAACGAACAGAGTAGATCACATCCCCTAAATTCTTTGGTAGATCGATGTTAAGTTTTTTCGCGGTGGTCACCAACTCATCGCGTTGAAACTCGATTCGAGAAATGCCCTTCTTGTACTTGCTCATGAATATTCGTTCGAGCAACGCTAGGTATCTGCTTTGAGTCGGAGCTTTACTCACCCGCAGCCTCGATTGCTGCCAGTCGCCCTCTTTCAATATCGTACTGTTTTCGTTTCTTCACGCCGCTCTTCTGGTCGCGTTTTGTTTTGGGTTTGATTACGTCAAAAGCTTTCGAGGCCTTCGACATATCCATGGATAGCAAATCGGAATCGCCAAATTCCACTATTCGTCGCGACTCTTTGGGCTTTAGGCCCAGAGCCTCCATGACCTCTAGTCCGATGGCTCTCGCGAGGGGCGGAGCAACGGCGTTTCCTATCTGTCTAGCGCCATGCCATTTCGTCGCATGCAGGCGAAACCAGTCCGGAAAGCCATGCAGTCTTGCCATTTCGCGAACAGTTATGCACCGATCATGGAGATAGTGAATGGGGCGCGGACTCGTGAACGCCCCTCGCGCTCCGTCCGTCCCTGCGCGTAAAGTGTTAGACAGCCCCGTCGGACTGAGCTTAAAAAATCGACTTATAGGCTCAACTTGGCCGGGCTCGGTTTCCGCGAAACGTCGTCTCGAAATTACAGTATGCTCTGTACGCGCACTAGAAGTGAGAAGTCGAGGGTTCAAATTCCGCCGATGCCCCTTGTGCCAACACATCTCATGAGCGCATCTGAGCTCTCTTGCGTAGGCACTCGCACGACCCAACCCGCGGATCGTGACTTCGTCAGAATCGTTCAACTCTAAGAATGCGGCCGCGTCCGGAAGATCGCCAATCGCGTCCTTGCATGTTGGGCCACGGGAAAGCGATTTCTGAAAGGGCAACTTGCCTTGTTTAATCTTCGAATCCGCCGGTACGCAGGTCGGCTCAGGATATTTTGGAATCGGATTGCCTCGCCGCGCTCCAAGCAAAATCAGTCTTTGCCGGTGCTGAGGGACTTCAAAGTCGGCCGCGTCAAGGACCTCCCAATCCGTTCGAACATCATAGCCCGCAGTTTGAAACGCTTCGATAATCTCACTGAGAAAAAGGCGCTGTCTGCCAACCGTCAGTCCTTTCACATTCTCAAATACAAAAGTCTCTGCTTCCAGTTCGGCGACCAGTCTAACAAACTCAAGGACCAGTTTGTTTCTGGGATCGTCGAGCGAGCGATGACCGATCAATGAAAAGCCCTGGCAAGGCGGCCCTCCGAAAACGACGTCGATCTTTTCATTTCCGAGGCCAGCCGTTTCCCGAATTTCCTCGGCGCTAAGTCCTACCACCGATTTTGGAATAACCGCGCATTCGGAAAAATTGAATTTGTGAACTGCGCAATGGATGGGATCGATTTCTACGGCAGCTCGTACATCGAAGCCGGCCTGCTCGAAGCCCAAACTCATTCCGCCAGCACCGGCAAAAAGATCAATCCCTATCGGCCGCGCCATGCTTAGAGTCCGCCTTCTTGAATCTGCCGAGAGCACTTACGAGCGTTCTCCTTAGGGAGTGCACGTCGCGAGTCTCACACTGCCAAACTATAACGTGTTTCCAGCCCAAAACATCTAGAGCTTTCAGGTTTCGCTTGTCGCGCGCCTTGTTCCCCGAAATCTTTGGAATCCAATAGTCTTTCCTCGATTTTGGTGGTCGCCCTTTGGGGCATTTGTGGCCGTGCCAAAAACACCCGTGGACAAGTATCACCGTTTTGAATCGAGGGAGAACAATATCGGGCCGTCCCGGTAAGTCTTTGCCATGAAGTCGGAACCGGTAACCGAGCTTGTGGAGCACCCGCCTGACAGCAATCTCTGGGCCCGTGTGGGCGGTCCCCACACTCTTCATGATTCGGCTTCGCTGAGCTACTGTTCGCGTATCTGCCATTTGCACCAGAAAGCCTACAATCATTCGTCACGATTGAAAACGTGCCCGGTTTTGGCTGTCCGGTTTTGGCGATTTGAGCGGCTACGTCGCATCGAAAAGACGTATGCGCGGGAGCGTCCGCATCGGTTCCCGCCGGGAAACCGGCTGCGGGTTCGATTTGGTGCAGGATATCGTGAAGGCTGACTCAAGCTGCCTAGAACGCATAGATCGCATCGGCCGTGGCGGCGGGACGGACATGAGCTTTGAGGCCGTCGCGGTTGACCACATCGACCGGTCCGTCGAACAGGCCGGCGATGTATTGCTTGAGGCCGGCATATTCGAACACGGTCAGATGCGCCGCCGGATCGATCTCGACCATGATGTCGAGATCGCTGTCAGGCCGGCCCTCGCCACGCGCCACCGAGCCGAACACGGCCGCCCGCCGCACGCCGCGTGCGCGCAGCTCGGGTTCGGATCGTTGAAGGGTTTCAAGGGCTTCGCTGCGGTTCATGCGGAATGATATACCACAGATCGGGTGGCCAGTCGCAGGCCGTGACGGTGGAAATGTACGGGTGATTTGCCCGACGTGTCAAAATGTTTCGCGGCATCGCTCGGGACACCGATGCCGGCGGCGCCATTCTATCTTTGCATGGGGTTGTTTTCGATATTTTGGTTGGGAGCGTCCGTCACGCCCGGCGCAGCGCAAAATGCGCGCCGCAAAACGCCATCGCGGCGCCGAGGCCAAGCGCGGCCAGGCCCGCGAGCACGCCCGAGATGGTCGGGACCGCGCTGGGGGCGGAGGCGGCCTGGCCGGCGCCGGCCAGCACGAGCACGCCGACCGCGATCAGGAACTGGCGCATCCGCGCCGGGATCTGGCCGGACACCGCGCTGTCCATCAGCGACGCGGTGAAATAGCCGCCGGAGAAGCCGACGGTGGCGATCAGCCACCACGCGATCGCCGACCCGGTCGGCATGAACTCCGTGGTATCGGAGCGCCAGAGGCCGCCGAGGTCGAGGCCGTAGCGCGCGCCCAGCATGTGCACGGCGAGCGCCAGCAGCACCCCTGAAATCATCGCGCCGGCCAGAATCAGGCGGCGCGGAAAATAGGTCGTCTCGGCCATGGGCCATTTGTAAGGTAAAGCCGGCGGCGCGCGCAAGCCGATCGCGCGCGGCTCGCCACACCGGCGGTTTTGTGGGCATGGTGGCGGCGCCAGACGCGAACGCCGGATTCCCCGCGCCCGCTTCGGCCCCTCTGAGGTCTGCACACCGCCATGACGAGCGATCTGTCGAACGAAATTGCCGGCGCCCGTTACGCCTACAAGGCGTCGCTGGTCGGCATGGCGCATCAATTCGAACTGACCGACGAGGGGCTGTCGTGGGAGGTCCGCGGCAAGTCCGGCGTCTGGCCCTATGCCGACATCGCCGTGGTGCGGCTATCGTATCGGCCGGTGTCGATGCAGTCGCGCCGGTTCCGCGCCGATATCGAACGCAAGGACGGCCAGCGCATCGGCATCTTGTCGACCAGCTGGCAGACCGTGGCCTTGATGGCGCCGCAAGACCGCGAATACACCGCCTTCATCACGCAGTTGCACGCGCGCATGCAGCGGGCCGGCGCCAGGCCGGCGCTGCTCGGCGGCATCAAATCCCCGCTCTACATCGCCGGCCTCGTCGTGGCGGCGATGATCGCGATTGCGATTGCCGGATTGCTGGTGCGCGCGCTCGCCACCGGCGAGTCCGGCGGCGCCCTGTTCCTGGTCGGATTCGCCGCCTTGTTCGTCTGGCAGATCGGTGGCTTCATGAAGCGCAACCGGCCGCAGAGCTATACGTTCGATCAACTGCCGATGGCGCTGCTGCCGCAAGGCAAGTAGCCGCAGCCCGGCGGGCTTCGCCATCAAGCGCAATGAAATGTGACTTCGCGATGCCGTTTTCGCACGGCATCGTGGTGGGTGCGTTTGGCTGATTGCGAGGCGGATGTGCAGGATCGACATGACCGAGTGCCGGATGCGGCCGAAATCGCTGAGATCAATGCCAGGCATCTGATCGACACCCCGATCAGACCCGCCGATCTGCTGTTCGTGTTCGGAACCCGCGAGGATATCGAACGGCGGGTCGATGAAGCCCACAGACTCTGGCGCGACGGCATGTTTCGCTGGGCCATCGTCAGCGGCGGCGTGACACCGGGCGCGGCGCTTTCGGAATGCGCCGTGATCAAACCGGCGATGGTGGCGCGCAGCATTCCGGCGGAAAACATCCTGGAGGAGCACCGCGCCCTGAACACCGGCGAGAACGTGACCTTCTCGCTGCCGGTGATCGACGCCGCGCTGGGATTGAAAAATATCCGCAGCGTAATCTGCCTCGGCAACAGCTGGACCGCGCGCCGCTACCCGATGACGCTGCAGCGGCATTGGCCCGAAGTGGAGAAGATGCTGGTCACGGTCGACAGTTTTGACACGCCGCGCGCGCTCTGGCACACCGATCCCGAATTCCGGATCCGGATGCTGCGCGAATGGGACAAGATCGCGCCCTACATGGCGAAGGGGTTTATCGCGCCGTGGCCGGTGGCGTGAACGCGAGTAAGGTGGCCGCACCAATCAAAATTGTCATCGCCCGGCTTGACCGGGCGACCCAGTACGCCGAGGCCTCTCGGTCTATCTCACGCGCCTCTGGATACTGGGTCGCCCGGTCAAGCCGGGCGATGACAGCGGTATTTGTTTCATTCAGCAGGGTCGGCTCCAGGGGCGGTTCCGCCAGGATGAATCCGGGCACCACTTGCTATTCAGTCAAATCAAAATCCTCTTCCGTCGAACCCAGCATCCCCGCCAGCGTGCGCAGCGCGGTTTCGAGTTGGTCGATCGGCGGCGCCGCCAGCGCCAGCCGCACCGCGTTCGGCGCATGGCCGGGGCTGGCGGCGAAGGTCGTCGAGGGCGTCAGCGCGATATCGCGCCGCGCCGCGGCGGCGACGAAGGTCTGCGAGCGCCAGTGCGGCGGCAAGGTCAGCCACAGATGGTAGGATTTCGGGTTGGTCTGGATTTCGTGGCCCGCAAGGCAGTCCACGGCGATTTTCTGGCGCTGCTGCGCATCGATCCGTTTCAGCCGCGCCAGTTCGGCGGCGGTGCCGTCGCTCATGAGTTGCTGGGCCGCTGCAAAGGCAAATCCCGCCGCGGTCCAGCCGCCGGAGCGCACCGACGCCATGACGTTTTCGCGCAGCCGCGGCGGCGGCACCACGAAGCCGAGCGACAATCCCGGCGCCACCTTCTTGGACAGGCTGTCGAGCACCAGGCAACGCTCCGGCGCCAGTGCCGCCAGCGGCGGTTCGTCGTCGAGAAAGGCGTAGACGCCGTCCTCGATGACGACGAGATCGAGTTTTTCGACCACGCGCAACAGATCGGCGCGGCGCGCGGCGGGCATGGTGATACCAAGCGGATTGTGGATGACCGGCTGAATGTAGATCGCCGACAGATGCGCTTCGCGATGAGCCTTTTGCACCGCGTCCGGCCGCACGCCATGTTCATCCATCGCCAGCGGCACCAGCGTGATGCCGAGCCGGGCGGCGATACCCTTGATGAACGGGTAGGTCAAAGCCTCGACCCCGCAGCGGCCGCCGGTCGGCACCACCGCGGCCAGCGCGGCGGCGATGCATTGCCGGCCATTGGCGGTGAACACCATCTGCTCGGGCTTCGGCGACCAGTCCTGGTTCTGACGGGCGAGATAATCCGCGGCGACTTTTCGAAGCGCTTGCGTTCCCGTGCTGGTCGCCTGCCGCAACGCGATGTCGAGCGCTTCCGGCCGGTTCAATCCCTCCAGGCTCCGGGCGATCAGCGACGATTGCGCCGGCAGCATCGGATAGTTAAATTCCAGATCGATCTTGGCGCCGCGCGGTTCGGTGGTCGCCGCGGCGCCGCGGCGCGCTTCGCCTGAAATGAACGTGCCGCGCCCGACTTCGCCGACCACGAGGCCGCGGCGCAACAGTTCGGTGTAGACCCGGCTCGCGGTCGAAACTGCGATCTTGCGCTCATAGGCAAAGGTTCGCTGCGGCGGCAGGCGGTCGCCGGGCTTCAGCGCGCCGCCCTCGATCTCGGCGGCCACGGCGTCGGCAAGCCTGAGATATTCGAACTTCGACATTATTGCACCGAGAGCAATGTTTTACTTGCACCGATACAATTACAGGATCATTTAAGGCTTATCAACGCCGCGATTGCACCGAGCTTAGCCAAAGCGCTCCGAGGTCATTCCAGGCGCCGCCGCTGCGAACAGCGTCTGCGCCGATGGTAGCCCTTTGCCGTGCGGCAGCCTGCTGGAGACGACCATGACGATGATTTCCACTGCCGGAACCCAACCGGTGATATCCGCTCAAACGGGCGGACTGGTCCGCTGGATCGGCCGCGGCGCCGTGGCGCTGGCCGGCTATCTGGAGCGCCGGGCGGCGATCCGCGCGCTGCTGGAACGCAATGACCGCGAATTGCGCGACATCGGCCTGGTGCGCAGCCAGATCGAGCAGGCGGTCGGCGGCGCCTTCAATCCGCGCATGGAAAACGCGCGGTAATTCCACTGTTCATGGGGTTGTTTTCGAGATTTTGTGTCTAGGCAGGGCGCTCAGTGCCGCACCACCAGCACCGAGCACTTGGCGTAGCGCACGACATGGCCGGCATTGGAGCCTAGAAAATAGGTCCGCATCGCCGGCCGGTGCGAGGTCATCACGATCAGGTCGGCCTTGATCGCCGCGGCTTCCTCCAGGATCTCGTGATAGATGCCACCCTGCCGCACCGCGCAGGAGATGCGGGCCGGCTCGATGCCGGATTCCCGCGCCACGATGGTGAGCGCCTCCTCGGAGGTGTCGCGCTGCTGGGCGTCGAAATCGGCCGGCACATATTCCGCCAGCATGACCGGCGTCATCGGCAAGACGTTGAGCAGGCGCACCATGCCGCTCCAGGTCTGCGACAGCGTCGCCGCCGTCGCGATCGCGCCCTTCGCCAGATCGGTATCGGCGAGATCGATCGGCACGAGAATGGATTTGAACATCTGCGCCTCCATTGCTGCGATCAGCCTACCACAGAAACGCTTGTCCGCCTCAGTCGCCTGACGTCTGCTTCAACAACCTTCAGCTCTCAGAAGCCTTCAGCTTTCAGAAGCCTTCAGCTTTCAGAAGCCTTGGGCTGACGAATCTGGCCAGCCGTCCGCGGCGGAATGCCACGTCGCTCCAGTTGTCGACCTCGAACTCGAATATCGCCAGACCTGAGGTCGGCATGTTGTCGCCGAGCTCCTTGCGCCCGGCGGCGTCGCCGCTGCCGGCCAGCATCAGCGCCAGTTCATGCATGCCGGGATTGTGCCCGATCAGCATCAGGGTGTTCGGGTCGGTTGCAACAGCGGCATGGACGGCTTCCAGCAGTTGCGCCGGATCGGCGCCATAGAGTTCCGGTAGAAATTCGATCCGAGGCTGCGGCACCAGATCCAGCATCGCCTGCCAAGCGATTTCCCAGGTCTGGGTGGCCCGCACCGCAGATGAAACCAGCACGGAATCGGGAAAAGGCGGATGCCGCCCGATCCAGCCGCCGATCTCGGCGGCGTCGAGCCGGCCGCGGTCGTCCAGCCGGCGGTCCTGATCGCGGCCGGACGGTGCGTCGTTCTCGGTCTTGGCGTGACGCAGCAGCAGCAAACGGCGCATGGCGCAATCTCGATTCGTTTCAGGCCTTTCGGATTAATCTACAAGCGCATGCCCTGTTCAAGGTGACAAGCGCCCGATCGGTCCCTAAGAAAACGATATGGACGAGACTTTCACAAGCGCGACCAACGGAGCGGAGGTCGCCGAGGCGCCGGCGCGCTCGCGGCTGTCGTTCGATCTGGATGTCGATATCTGCGTGGTCGGGGCAGGGCTTGCCGGCCTCACGGTGGCGCTGGAGGCAGCGCGGCTCGGCGCCAGCGTGGCGGTGCTCGAGGGCCGGCATGTCGGCTGGAACGCGTCGGGAAACCAACTCGGCACGGTCATGCCGGGTTACGGACTTGCCCTCGGCGAACTGATCGCACGCATTGGTTTCGAAGACGCCCGCGAACTCTGGTCGCTGTCGAAGGAGGGCGCGGAATATATCCGGGCCAACGCGACCGAAGCGCAGATGCCGGGGATTGCGCTGAGCGAGGGCGCGCTGGAGGTCTCCAATGTCGAGGCCGGCGATGCCTTGATCAGCCGGCTGCAAATGCTCGGTGAAGACTTCGATACCGAAGTCGAGGGCTGGCAGGTCGACCGCGTCCGCGCCGAGCTCAAGACCAATCATTATTTCCACGGCGTGTATTATCCCAAAGCGTTTCAGCTCGACGGTCGCAAATATCTCCATGGCCTCGCCGCGCTGGCGCGGCGGGCGGGTGCGCGGATTTTCGAGGACACGCCGGTCGTCAGCATCGATCCCTCGGGCATTCGCAAGCGTATCGTCACGCCGTCGGCGCGGCTGCGCGCATCGCATATCGTGCTCGCCGGCAACGTCCATCTCGGCGCGCCGCTGCGGCGGCTGTCGGAAACGCTGCTGCCGGTCTGGCGCTACGCCGCGGTGACCGAGCCGCTTGGCGAGCGGCTGGCCGAGGCCATGACGTTTCGGGGATCGGTGACCGACAGCGACGGTATCGACCATTTCCGGATCGTCGAGGGCGATCGATTGATGTGGGCCAGCCCGGAAACCACCTGGTCGGCGCGGCCCGGGCGTTTTGCGCCCGCCATTGCCCGCAGGATCCACTCCATCTTTCCGCAACTCGGCAAGGTCGGGATCGGCGACGTGTGGGGCGGCGTGGTCGGTGAGACCGTGCACGGCATGCCGCAGATCGGCCAGCTGCGCAAAGGCCTTTGGGTCGCCAGCGGCTTCGGCCGTCACGGCCTGAACACGACCGCGATGGCCGGAATGCTGATCGCGCGCGGCATTTTGTGGGGCGATGAACGCTGGCGGTTGTTTTCGCCGTTCGAATTGGTCTGGGCGGGCGGCGCGACCGGCCGGGTCGCCGGACATGTCATCGGGTTGTGGGAACGGGGAAGTTCCGCCGCCGCCGGCGCGCTGGCGCGCTACCGGGAAAAAGCCCGGGTCCAGGAACGCATTCGCGAGGCCCGTTTGGCCGAGGCCAACCGGCAGGCCGGAACGCGCGGACCGCAACCGCGCCGGCCGCCGCCGGGCCGTCCGCGTCCCGAGCGTCCAGCACCGCCGGCCGCGGCCAGCCCAAGCGAAGGTGAGGGGGCTTCCTGACCTCGCCCGCAGCGGGCGAGGGGGCTTTTCTCGCAACAAAGTGAGAAATTTTGCCGCGGGTTCCGTGTAACTTTGCTCGCAGCGCCCCGTATCTCTCAGCGAACCCATCCTGTTTCGCTCCACGGAGACCATCATGTTCGACCGCCGTATCCTGCTCGCGTCCGTCGCCGGCCTGTTCGGGCTCGCAGCCTTCCGCTGGTTTCGATCCACCCCGGCCAATGCCGCGGAGAAATTCGAGGTCGAAAAGACCGATGCGGAATGGCGTGCGCAACTGACGCCGCAGCAATACGACATCCTGCGCAAGCACGGCACCGAACGCCCGGGATCGAGCCCGCTTCTGAAGGAAAAGCGCAAGGGCATTTTCGCCTGCGCCGGCTGCGACCTGCCGCTGTTCGCCTCGGAGACGAAATACGAGAGCGGCACCGGCTGGCCGAGTTTCTATCAGCCGCTGGAAAACGCCCTCGGCAAGACCGAAGACCGCGCCCTCGGGATGCTGCGGACCGAAGTGCATTGCCGTCGCTGCGGCGGGCATCTCGGTCACGTTTTCGATGACGGGCCGAAGCCGACCGGCCTGCGCTACTGCATAGACGGCTTTGGCATGGTGTTTCGTCCGGCACCGGCATCGGCGACCTGATCCGGCCCTTTGAGCCGGCAATTGTTGCCCGCCTCGGCAATTGTGCCCCGGTCCCTGGACCGGGGATTTTTATCTAAGTAGCTGATTTTTATCATATATACGATTTGGCACGGTGCTTGCGACACTCTCCTTCGATAGCGGCCATGGTTTCTAGGACCGGCGGGCCGCTCGGATCGAATGTGGAGAAAATGTCATGGGTATCTTCGGCGCTCTTACGACGGCCGTGGGCGGCTTGCGCGCGGAGTCGTACGCACTGGAAAACATCTCGGGCAATATCGCCAACTCGCAGACCACCGCGTTCAAGCGCATCGATACCAGTTTTCTCGATCTCATTCCGTCGACCGGGCTGACCAATCAGCTCTCCGGAAGCGTCACCACCAATTCACGCAGCACCAACACGGTGCAGGGCGACGTGCAGTCGGCCTCGGTCGCCACCTACATGGCCATCAACGGCTCCGGCTTCTTCTCGGTGCAAAAGCCCGGAACCTTCACCGACGGCCAGCCGGTGTTCGACGGCGTCGACCGCTACACCCGCCGCGGCGATTTCCAGATCGACAAGAGCGGCTATCTCGTCAACGGCGCCGGCTACTTCCTTCAAGGCGTTCCGGTCGATCCGACCACGGGCAACCTGACCGGCAGTTCGCCGCAGGTTCTGAAATTCCAGAACGATTTTTTGCCGGCGCAGGAAACCTCCAAGATCGAATACCGCGCCAACCTCGCCAGCTATCCGCTGACGACCGCACATGACAAATCGATCTCGGGATCGGAATTGCTGGCTCCGGGCGCATTCACCACCGGCTACAATCCCCTCGTGCTGGGAACGCCCGCCGCGCCCTATGTCGATGCCAGCACCGGCGGCACCGTCCAGAACAACAAGGCCGCGCCGTCAGTGGCGAATACCGGCGCGACCCTGCTGTCGGGCGCGACTCCCAGCGATTCGATCGCGGCCAACTTCGCCATCGGCGATACCGTCACGGTCAACGGCACCGTTGTCACCTTCGTGGCGTCCGGTGCCGCCGGCAACCAGCTCAACATCACCGACGATATCTCCACGCTGCTGGCGAAAATCGACTCGATCACCGGAACCGCCATCCCATCCTCGATGTCCGGCGGCGCCATCACGCTGCATTCCGGCACCGCTTCCGACCTCTCGGTCACCAGCTCGAACTCCAGCGCATTTGCTGCACTCGGCTTCACCGGCAGCGCGACCGCGCTGCGCACCGGCGGCGGCACCGTGGGCACCGGTCAGGTGATCGGCCAGGACAATTCGACGTTCCTCAACATGTCGATCGCCGGCGGCGCGGTGACGACCTACGACGTCTCAGGCGCGCCGGTGAACCTGCAGTTTCGCTGGGGCAAAACCGACAGTTCCGCACTCGGTGCCGGTCACACCGACACATGGAACATGTTCTATCAGGTCAATCCCAACGCAACCGGCACCAATGTGGCCTGGCAGAACGTCGGCACCAATTTCACCTTCTCGCCAAGTGGCCAGATGACTCCGGCGATCGCTTCGATCACGCTGACCAACGCCACGGTCAACGGCCTGTCGATCGGAAGTCCGGTGCTGGTGTTCGGCAGCGGTGGCGTGACCCAGTTCGCCGATGCCAACGGCAACGTGCAGGTCAACCAGATCCAGCAGGACGGCTTTCCGGCCGGACAGTTGCAATCGGTCGGCGTCTCCACCAACGGCCGCATCGTCGGCAATTACTCCAACGGCCGCAACCTCGACCTCGCCGAAATCACGCTGGCGAGTTTCAACGGCACCAACTTCCTCAAGCGCGCCGACGGCGGCGCCTTCGAGGCCACCGACGGATCCGGCCAGGCGCTGTACGGTAAGGGCGGCAGCATCGTCGGTTCGTCGCTCGAAGGATCCAACACCGATATCGCCGACGAATTCACCAAGCTGATCGTCACCCAGCAGGCCTATTCGGCGAACACCAAGGTCATCACCACTTCCAACACGATGGTGCAGGATCTCTTGAACGTGCTGCGATAATCGCGGTCCGCGATCGGTCCGAAATGGGTAGTATGTCATGAGTCTGGGTCAAGCCCTTGCCACCGCGATGTCGGGCCTGCGTGTAACGCAGGCGTCGCTCGCGCTGGTTTCGTCGAACGTCGCCAACGCGGAATCGCCGGGCTACGTCCGCAAGACCCTCAATCAGATCACTGGCGTCACCGGCGACTTCGGCTCCAGCGTCCGCATCAACGGCGTCAACCGCGAGCTCGATCAATATTTGCAGACCCAGATCCGCACCGAAATTTCCGGTGCGTCTTATGCCAATGTCCGGTCGACCTATCTGTCCAATCTGCAGTCGGTGTATGGCAACCCGGATTCGGCCGGCACCATCGAAGACGCGTTCAACAAGCTGACCACGGCGGTTCAGGGGCTGTCGACCAGCCCGGACTCGGCGTCGGCGCGAATCGGTGTCCTCAATGCCGCGCAGGCGCTGGCGCAGCAGCTCAACGCCACGACGCAGGGTATCCAGAACCTGCGCGCCAACGCTGAAACCGGAATCAACGATTCCATCAACGTGGCGAACAACGCGATGAAGCAGATCGCGCTCATCAACAACCAGCTGCAGAACAACGGCCGGACCGATGCCGCGACGGCGTCGCTGCTCGATCAGCGCGACCAGTACATCGACCAGATGTCGCAGCTGATGGACATTCGCGTCGTCACCAACAATCTGAACCAAGTGACGCTGTTCACCAATTCCGGCGTGCAACTGGTTGGAACCGAGGCGGCGAAGCTGTCGTTCAATCCGCAGGGTACGGTGACGCCGAACACGCTATACGATCCGGATCCGACGAAGAACAATCTCGGCACCATCACCATCGATTTTCCGCATGGCGGCAGCTACGACCTGGTCGCCACCAGCGCGATCCGCTCGGGCAAGCTCGCCGCCTATCTGGAACTGCGCGACAACTCGCTGGTAAAGGCACAGGCGCAGATCGATCAGTTCGCCGCGTCGATGTCGAGCGCGCTGTCGGACCAGACCACGACCGCCGTCGCGGCCCCTGCCAGCGCATTGCCGCAGGCCGGCTTCGATCTCGATCTGGCGGGATTGCAGACCGGCAACGTCGCGCGTATCACTTACAAGGACAACATCACCGGCATCACGCACAATCTTTCGATTCTGCGGGTCGACGATCCCAGCATATTGCCGCTGAGCAACAATGCTACGCTCGATCCGAACGACAGTGTTCTCCGCATCGATTTCTCCGGCGGCATGGCCTCCGTCGTCACACAGCTCAACGCGGCGCTCGGCGCCAGTGCCAGCCTGCAATTCTCGAACCCGTCGGGATCGACGCTGCGCGTGCTCGATGACGGCGCGACGAACCGGACGGATGTCACCGCGGCTTCGGTCACCAAGACGGTGTCGTCGCTGACCGGCGGCAGCGCGCAGCTTCCGCTGTTCACCGATGGCGGCGCGCTCT
>JBBQUA010000108.1:0-16956 GCA_038212905.1 Hyphomicrobiales bacterium | reverse complement strand
GCTCTATGCCCTTCCGCCCGCCTGCGCGCAGACGCTGCGGGCGCTGGCGCGCTATCCCTCGCGGATTGCGTTCTCCGGGCCCGGTGAATCGATTACCTATCAGGGCGCCACCGAACTGATCGGGCGCATCCAGAAGGTGTTCATGCAGCTCGGGCTGCAACCGGGCTCCCGCGTCGCGCTGTTGTCCGCGAACCGCGCCGACAGCTGGTGCAGCGGTGTCGCCGCGCAACTGGCGCGGTTGTCGGTCACCTCGCTGCATCCGCTGGGCTCGCTCGACGACCAGCTGTTCCAGATCGAGGATTCCAAAACCCAGGTGCTGGTGGTCGATGCCGATACGTTCAGGGATCGCGGCGGCGAGCTCGCGGCCGGGGCGTCCGACCTGAAACACGTGTTTACGCTCGGCCCAGCCAGCTACGGCATCGACCTGCTGGCTGCGGTCGAGGCGGCCGGCAGCGCCAGCCCGCGCAACTTTGCCGTTCCCGACGATATCGCGACGCTGAATTACACCGGCGGCACCACGGGCAGATCAAAAGGCGCGCTGCGCTACCACCGTGAATATGCCGGTTTTGCCAATGCCATCCTGGCCGATTTCGAAATCCCGGATACGCCTGCTTATCTCGCCGTGGCGCCGATCAGCCACGTCGCCGGCACCAAGGTGCTGCCGACGCTGATGCGCGGCGGCACCGTGCATTTGCTGAAGGGTTTCGATCCGGAAGCCGTGCTCAAAATGATCGCGCGCGAGCGGATCAATTTTACCTTGCTGGTGCCGACGATGATCTACGTGCTGCTCGATCATCCATCGCTCGACAAGACCGACCTCTCCTCGCTGGAATTACTGCTTTACGGCGCTTCGGCGATGTCACCGAGCCGGCTGGTCGAAGGTATCGAGCGGATCGGTCCGGTGTTTTCGCAGCTTTACGGCCAGACCGAATGCTATCCGATGTCGGTGCTGCGCAAGCGAGACCACGACCCCAGGACGCCGGAGCTGTTTACCTCCTGCGGCTTTCCGATTGCAGGCTGCGAGATCAAGGTGCTCGACGACGATGACAGGGAAGTCGCGACCGGTGAAGCCGGCGAGATCTGCGTGCGCGCGCCGCATGTGATGGCCGAATACTGGAAACGGCCGGAACAAACCGCCGAAACCCTGAAGAACGGCTGGCTGCATACCGGCGACATCGCCCGCGCCGACGAGCGCGGCTATCTGTTCATCCTCGACCGCAAGAAGGACATGATCGTTTCCGGCGGCTTCAACATTTTTCCGCGCGAGATCGAGGACGTGCTGTCGCAACATGCCGATGTCGCGATGGTCGCCGTGGTCGGCGTGCCCGACGACAAATGGGGCGAGGCCGTCACCGCAGTCGTGGTCGCGCGCGAAGGCGCGAAGCCGAACGCGGAGGAGCTGATCGCGCTGGTGAAAGCGCGCAAGGGTGCGGCGCATGCGCCGAAGCACATCAAGTTCGTCGATGCCTTGCCGACGACCGGCGTCGGCAAGGTCGACAAGAAGGTGCTGAAGGCCGGGTTTTGGGTGGGGCGGGACCGGATGGTGGGGTAAGGGCTTTCGAGCGTGCGTCGTGTCCCAGCTCTGCAAACACCCCAACTGTCGTCGCCCGCGAAGGCGGGCGATCCAGTATTCCAGAGGCCGTCGTGTTCAGCCGAGAAGCCGCGGCGTACTGGGTCGCCCGGTCAAGCCGGGCGATGACAGTTGGGAGTGTCGCACAGGTCTCGAAACATCATTGCGAGCGCAGCGAAGAAATCTATCTTTTCCGTTTCGATGTGAAATGGATTGCTTCGCTGCGCTCGCAATGACGGCTGAGGGATCGCCCCCTTACCCCAGCAGCTGATCCAGCCGGACGCGCAGCTGGTCCTGGTGATAGGGCTTTGCAAGACGCGGCAGATCGAGCTGGGCGCCCTCCGGCAGTTCGGCGTAGCCGGTCGCGAGCAGAATCGGCAGTGTCGGCCGCACCTCGCGCGTCGCCGCCGCCAGTTCGACCCCGGTCATGCCGGGCATCACATGGTCCGTCATCATCAGGTCGATCGGTTGCTCGCTCTTGAGGATGTCGAGCGCGTGCAGGCCGGAACTGACGCCGATCACCTGGTGGCCGAGGTCTTCCAGCATTTCGGTGGTCGACATTGCGATCAGCGGATCGTCGTCGACGAACAGGATCACCGCCGAGCGATTGACCCTCTGCAGCGCCGGCACGGGATTTTCGACCTGCGGCGCCGAGCTGGCGACCGGCAGCACCAGCGTCGCAGTGGTGCCCTTGCCCACCGTGCTGGACAATCGCAGCGCGCCGCCGAGTTGTACCGCGAGCCCATGCACCATCGACAGGCCGAGGCCGGTACCCTTGCCCAGCGGCTTCGACGAGAAGAACGGCTCAATCGCCTTCTTCAGGATCTCCGGCGTCATGCCCTTGCCGGTATCGATGACTGACAGCTTCAGGTAATCGCCGGACTGCAATGCGGGATCGCCGCTTGCCCGGTATCTGGCGACACGGATGTCGATCGTACCGCTATCCTCCATGGCGTCCCGGGCGTTGATGGCGAGGTTGAGAATCGCAAGCTCGAGCTGGTTGGCGTCGATCCGCGCCGGCGGCAACCCTTCGGGAATGTCCAGCCGCAATGGTACACGCGGTCCGAGCGAGCGCTCAAGCAGATCGCCCATGCCCAGGATCAGGCTGCGCAGATCCACCGACACCGCGTTCAGATCCTGCTGGCGCGCGAACGCCAGCAGGCGCTGGGTCAGCGACGCGCCGCGCTGGGCACCCTGCAGCGCGCCGTCGATCAGCCGGTGCAGGCGCGGATCGTCAGGAATGCGCTTGCGCAACAGGTCAAGGTTGCCCATGACCGCCATCAGGAGATTGTTGAAGTCATGCGCGACGCCGCCGGTGAGCTGGCCGATGGTCTCCATCTTCTGCGCCTGGCGCAACTGCTCCTGCGCTCTTTCGCGCGCCGCCACCTCTTTCATCAGATCGGCGCTGCGCTGCTCAACGCGCTGTTCCAGCGTGGCCGTCAGCTCCGCCAGCGCGGTGCGTTCGGCCGCCAGTTGCGCCAGCAAATTCTCGCGCTCGATCTCGGCAAGCTTGCGCCCGGTGATATCGGAGGAGACGCCGACCAGCGATTTGATGCTGCCATCCGGCGCACGCACCGCGCGCGAGCGGACGTCGATCCAGTGTTGCGATCCGTCAGGCCAGATGGTGCGGTATTCGATGCTGTAATCCCTGCCGGTCTTGATGGTCCGCTCCATCACTTCGGTGCGCCTGACACGATCGTCGGGATGAATCGACGCCAGCAGATCCTGATACGAAAGCGGCTCGTCCGGCTCCCGTCCGAAAAACGCCTTGCAGGTGTCCGACGCTTCCAACTCGAACTCGGGCAGATGCAATTCGAGCGCACCGAGACGGCCCGCGTTGAGTGCGGTTTGCAACAGGTTTTCGCTTTCGGTGAGGTCGGCCAGAATGGCACGGGTCTGATACTGGCGGTGACGGCCACGGATTGCGGAGCCGACAATGCTGATCAGCGTGGTCGGGTGAAACGGCCGTTCGATAAAGGTGACATTGCCTAAAACCTGCCCGAGCCGCACGGCGTCCGGATTTCGCTCCGGACCACCGCCCTGATGCGTCAGCAGCACGATCGGAAAATCGGACCATGAGGGCTGATCGGTCAGCCAGCGCATCAGGCCACGCAGATCGGCGGTCTTGATCGCCTCGTCGGCGATCACGGCAAGGCCGGCGCCGCGCTCGATCTCCGGTATCAGCCCGGCGATGTCGCCGCAGACATCGGCGTGATAGCCCGCCTCCTTGATCAGCGCCGCGGCCACCGCCGCGTCGCGTCCAGTCGGAGCCAAAATGACGGCGCGTTCGGATGAGGCTCCCGATTTCACGCATCCTGCTCCTGCAGTAGCGGCTGGCCTTCGCCGAGATAGACCGGAACGCCGCGAAGCACCCCCTGAAAGCCGTCGAGCGGCGCGCCGATGGTGAGGCCGCGGCTATCGATGCGGTACTCCCGGATGGTCGATTCATGTGCGCCGGTGCGCTTCTTGATGATCGAGATGGCGCGCCGCACGGTGCCGAGCGCCTCGAAATAGCGCAGCAGGATCACGGTGTCGGCGAGATACGTCACGTCGACCGGCGCCTTCATGTCCCCGACCAGCCCGTGCTGCGCCACCGTCATGAAGGTCGCCGCCCCCCTGCGGTTGAGATATTGCAGCAGCTCGTGCATGTGCAAAATCAGCGAGTTCTCCTCGGGCATCGCGGCCTGATAGCCATTGAGGCTGTCGATCACCACCGTTTTGATTTCATCCTCATCGACCCGCCTGCGGACACGATGGGCGAATTCGCCGGGCGATAGTTCGGCGGCGTCGACCTGTTCGATGACGAGATTGCCGCCGCGCTGCATCTCGTCCAGGTCGATGCCGAGGCCCTTCATGCGCGAGAACAGCAGGCCAAGTTCTTCGTCGAACACGAACAGGGCGGCCTTCTCGCCCCGTCGTACGGCGGCCGCGACAAACACGATGGTGGCCAGCGATTTGCCGGTGCCGGCGGGTCCGAGAATCAGCGTGCTCGAACCGGTCTCGACGCCACCACCCAGCAACTGGTCAAATTCGGCGATGCCGCTCGACACCTTGTTACGGGTAAAATCGCTGCGATATTCCGACGCCACCAGCCGCGGGAATACGTTGAGACCGCCGGTCGTGATGGTGACGTCGTGATATCCGCCGCGAAATTTGACGCCGCGATACTTAATGACGCGCACGCGCCGCCGCTCCGCGCCGTAGGCCGGCGCCAGCTCCTCGAGCCGGAACACGCCATGGGCGACGCTGTGCACGGTCTTGTCGGCGGCTTCGGCGGTGAGATCGTCGAGCAGAAGAACGGTGGTGCTGAATTGCGCGAAGTAATGCTTGATCGCGAGGATCTGCCGCCGGTAGCGCAGCGAACTTTGCGCCAGCAGCCGGATTTCGGACAGGCTGTCGAGCACCACCCGGTCCGGCCGGGTACGCGCGACTACTTCAAAAATCTGCTTGGTGGTTTCGCCGAGCTCGAGATCGGATGAGTACAGCAAGCTCTGCTGCTGGTCGGAATCGAGCAGGCTTTCCGGCGGCAGCAATTCGAACACCTCGATGCCGTCCTCCAGCGACCAGCCATGCGAGGCCGCGCCGGCACGCAATTCGCGCTCGGTCTCGGACAAGGTAATATAGAGACATTTTTCGCCGGCCCTGGCGCCTTCAAGCAGAAATTGCAGCGCCACCGTGGTCTTGCCGGTGCCCGGCGCGCCTTCGGCAAGGAAGAGATGCCCGCGCGTAAATCCGCCCGACAAGATGTTGTCGAGGCCCCAAATGCCGGTTTTCGCCTTTTCGACGAGCGCTTCGATTGAGTTCATACGACCCCCTAACCGGATATAAACCGTTACTGGGCCGTACGGTTCCAGGCAGCGGAACTGGTCGCGCGGAAAAACTTCTGGCGCATCGTGCGCGAAACGGACAGCGGATCGCAACCCTATGTCGGCGAGCGTGCCGACGCGAACGCGTCAGGTTCTGCGCGTTGCGCGCCACGGCATTTCGGAATTCGCGAACTATCGCTTCTCGATCACGAGGCTCTGCACGGCGCGGCCGAAATAACCCCTGGTATCCGCAAGCCGCGCCATCGCGAGGCCGGCGCCATCGGGACCGATCCAAGACTCCGCATCGAGCAAAATCCATTCCCCGACCGGTTGCCGCGCGAAGCTGACGGTGAGGTCGGCATTGATGAAGGTCCATTGCCGGAAATCCAGCGCCGCGGAGGTGCCGTTACAGAAATCCGCCGCGACCACGGTCCGCATCGCCTGCGAGATCGGCGAGCCCTCGACCAGCGGCCGGTCGGCGCGGTACCAGATCGCGCCGGGACCGGGCGCGCCGAAGCGCCCCTTGGCCGCCCGCAGCGAGATGCCCGTCACAAAGGGGCTGGAGGAGAAATCCGCCGGCTCGACCCGCGATTGATCCGGCCCGGGAAGTTCGACCGGCAAATCCGCGACATCCGGCGGCAGCGTCAAGCCTTGCGTCTTGATCTTCAGTACGGTGGCGCCGACCACGACGGCATCCCCGGCGCGCAGCCGGATGGCGCAAAGCTGAATCTTGCGCCCCTCGCGCAGCACCTCGGTCTCAAGCGTCAGCGGCGCCACCGGCACCGGGCGCATCAGGTCGATGGTGACGCGCGCGATTCGCATCGGCACAGGCGTCGCAATCGCCTCTGCCGCCCACACCACCAGCGACGCCGGCGCCGAGCCGTGCTGCATGCGGGGATCCCAGGGCCCGGCGGCGTCCGGACTGGTCAGGACGCGATTGCCATCCACGCGAAAAATGGCGTCCATCACTGGAATTCCATTGCAGTCAGGCGTGGCGTGCAACCACTCGTCCGGTCCGCCATGCCATGCCACATACGGCCTCGCATTTCGGGAAGAACGCGCCGCGCCCGCCCGGATGGACCGATCACGGCGCTATGGGTCACATGCGAACGATGGTTAACCGGCGACCGCGAGCGATCTTTCAAAGCCGTTAGGCACTTCGATATCGACCTCAAGCGTCGATACGTGTTTGCCCCGCTCCATCCTGACGATGACCTTGTCCGGATCGAGCACAACGTGCCGCGAAACAACGGCAAGAATCTCGGCCCTCAGCAGCCCCAGCAGTTCCGGCTGGCCGCGCATGCCGCGTTCATGGGCAAGTAAAATCTGTAGCCGTTCCCGTGCAACAGGCGCGGAAGCAGTACGGCCACCGAGAAGCCGCAGCAGATTCATCATGCTGCCCTCCGTCCCAGCAGCCGGTCCATCAGGCCCTTACGTTCCGTCGGCACCACGATGGTGACGGTTTCGCCCATCAGCCGCCGCGCAGCTTCGACATAGGCACGGGCCGGCGCGCTCGCGGCGTTGTTCAACGTCACAGGCGATCCGACGTTCGACGCCCGCAGCACGTCCTGACTTTCCGGAATGATGCCGAGCAGCGGCGTCGCAAGGATTTCGAGGATGTCATCGATGCTGAGCATTTCGCCGCGCGCCGCCCGCCCCGAATCGTAGCGGGTGATCAACACATGCTTTTCCACCCGCTCGCCTCTTTCGGCCCTGACGGTCTTCGAATCTAGCATACCGATGATCCGGTCGGAATCACGCACCGAGGAAACTTCGGGGTTGGTAACGATGACCGCCTCATCGGCGTAGCGCATCGCCAGCGTCGCGCCGCGCTCGATACCGGCGGGGCTATCGCAAAGAATCCAGTCGAACCGCGTGCGCAGGTCCGCGATGATGCTGCCGACACCCTCGTCGGTCAGGGCATCCTTGTCCCTGGTCTGCGACGCTGGAAGCAACCAGAGATTCTCCAGGCGCTTGTCGCGTATCAGGGCCTGGGAGAGCTTGGCGACGCCCTGCACCACATTGATGAGGTCGAACACGACCCGCCGTTCGGCCCCCAGCACAAGGTCGAGGTTGCGCAGTCCGACGTCGAAATCGACCACCACCACCTTTTCCCCCAGTTGCGCCAGAGCCGCGCCTAGCGCGGCGGTGGAAGTTGTTTTTCCGACGCCGCCCTTGCCGGACGTCACGACCAGTACTTTGGCCATTCTTTGCTCCCTTAACCGGTTAATGCAGCGCTGTGATTCTCATGGTATCGCCTTCCAGCCACGCCTGGGCCGGCCGATTGCGCAGCGCGGCGCCGATTTCTTCGGCAGTCTGGTAATAGCCGTCAATGGCCAGCAGCTCGGCCTCGATCTTCTGGCAAAAAATCCGCGCGGTGGCGTTGCCATTCACCCCCGCCATCGCCCGGCCGCGAAGCGCTCCGTAGATGTGGATCGAACCGCCGGCGACGATTTCCGCACCGGAGCCGACCGAACCCAGAACGGTCACGTCGCCCTCGGTGAACACCACCGATTGGCCTGAGCGCACCGGCGTTTCAAGCAGCAGAGAGGTCGGTTTCGGTTTGGCTTGCGGCTTTTCTGCGTCGTTCTGCTTGACCAGGCAATGGCGTCCTCCCGTGAGCAGGGGCGGCAGGCCCTTGGTCATCTTGTCGGCGCTCGCACCCTCGATCCCGAGCACGCGAATATCGCGCTGCTCCAGGCTGGCGACGAGATGGGCAATCGCGGATTGACTGAGTTCGAGCACAGAGAGATCGAGCACCACGGGCTTTCCGACAAAGAAGCCGGGCGAGCGCGCGATCGTCGCGTCCAGTTCTTCGAGCCAGCCCACGATCGGGACCACCGGGCAAAACACGAAAGCCACATAGGAGCGGCCCCGAAGGCGAACCAGTTGTCGCGATGGCTCCGCTATTGCGTCCATGAGAGTCGACTCGCCTTTATTATTGAATGGTTAAAGATCGGCGGTCTTGGTTAACGGCTGGTTAATGGCGCGGGTTGTTTGTCCGCATGCGCTGGTTGGGTCAGGGAAAAATCGCTGTTGCCCGACGCGATGGCTCATCCGAGAAACTGTAACAATTTTGTCGAGTTTGTGGCAGCGCGCCCCGGCCTTGATGGGGCGGAATCTCCACAACCACGGATATCCTTGCTCTTTCAGCGCGTCTCGAAAGCTGATGATCGGCCAAAACTCACCTCAATTGAGCCGGGGTTCAGACTTAATAATGTCTAGGCCGCGTTCCATCACATCTCGGTGATTTTAGCCGGCCGTTGGCTGGCGGGTCATGTCCGTCGAGGTTGGGACGGACAATTGCCGGGGGACAGGGCAATGGTAGCGGTGGGGAAGGCGCGGTCGTGCGATTTAAATCGCCGGCTGAGGCGCGCAGCGCATGATGCACGTTTTGCATCTGAATCTTTGATTCAATTTCTCCAGACAAAATTGTCATCTCGTTTTGGTCAACCGCAGGTTCTTCGGGGCAAAGCGTCTCGCACCTTGGAACTTTCGTCCAAACGTTCCAGAAAAATGTACCCGGTTCAGTTGCTGCGGCGCCATTCGGTGTCCGCGGTGCCATTCCCACGCGTAATCGTAAAGAGGAGTAGCGTATGAGTAGCGTCAGCGATCTTGACCGCCTTAGCCCCAACGATCCGGAATATTACGCACCGCGCTGGTTGCGCGAGAGGCCCCAGCGGCGATTGTCGCTTTCCCAGGAAGCAGGATCCGAATCCGACAGGCCTCCACTACCCCTGCCCGGCTCTCTCGATGTCCAGCTCGAGAACGCCGTGTCCAGTGCCTTGTGGAATCCGCTCGATCCTGAAGTCGTCCACGAACCGCCGGGGCTGGCCCGCGAACTGGATCGGCGAAAGGCGCTGTTCAGCGTCGCTGGCCGCTTCGCGGCGGCCGTCGCCGTCTCGGCCGTAGTGGCGCTGTTCTTCGTCATCATGATTCCCGCGGCCCGGCAGTCAGACGGCGGCACCTTTGCTGGCATGGTCAAGTCGGTGAGGGCGATGCTGGTGCAGCCCCGCGCGCGCGACGAAGGGCCAACGCCCGCCACGGCTGAGTTCCAGACCATTCTCGCCTCTACCCAGAACTCCCAACCGGTGACGCGCGAGCAGTCCGAACGGCTGCTGCAGCAATTCGTCCAATGGCGCCAGAAGCCGGCGTCAAGCCCGGCGCCTTGACCAACAACTCGAGCATAGGAGAGTGATGATGCTGCCTGATAACGGGTCCAACAAGACCTCGGTCTCGCGGAGCGTGCGAAGCCCTCCTAGGATTATGCTGATGATAGGCCTGTTGCTGGCAGGCGCCGCCGACGCGGCGGCTGCCGGCAACACGGGCGTCGTGCGCGACCTGGCAAGCCGCGTCGGTCCCGTTGTCGGTTCGGCGCTGGCCTGCCGTGACATCGCACGGCCCAGGATCCAGATCATCGTCGATAAGTTCGCGGCGGTGATCAGGGAAGCTTCGTCGATCGAGGCCGAGCGGGCCGAACTAACCCAGCTGCTCGATCGCAGTGTCGCGGAGGGTCGCAACGCCGTAACGTCGGGACAGACCGATTGCAAATTGGCCGACCGCCAGTTTGAGGATCTCGAACGCTCGATCGCCGCGCCGAGCCTGTCGGCCGCTATCGGGCCGTCGTCCGCAAATGCCGCAACATCCATTGCCCCGCTCACGGCCGGCCCGCCTCAGCGCGGAATCACCGATCGGGAGATCCGGTTTGGAATCGCCGCGCCGTTTTCCGGCTCCGCCAAGGAGCTTGGACGCCAGATGAAACTCGGCATCGACACCGCATTCAACCGCGTCAACGATGCCGGAGGGGTGGAAGGCCGCATGCTTCGACTGGTCGCGGCCGACGACGGCTATGAGCCGTCGCGGACCGCCGAGGCCATGAAACAACTTTACGAGAAAGACCAGGTTTTCGCCATCGTCGGGAATGTCGGAACGCCCACCGCCGCCGTTGCCGTCCCTTACGCGCTCGAACGGCGAATGCTGTTCTTCGGCGCATTTACCGGTGCGAATATCCTGCGCCGCGACCCGCCCGATCGCTATGTCTTCAACTACCGCGCAAGCTACGCCGAAGAAACCGATTCCGTGGTCCGCTATCTGGTGAAGATCCGCCGGCTGCAACCCAAGCAGATCGCCGTCTTCGCCCAGCAGGACGCCTATGGCGATGCGGGATTTGCCGGCGTGGCAAAGGCATTTCGCGCGCTCGGAGCCAACGACGGCGCCATCGTCCGGCTCAACTACACACGAAATACCGTAGACGTCGAAGAAGCGGTCAATCAGCTGAAGGCGCAAAAAAACATCAAGGCCGTGGTCATGGTGTCGACCTACCGGGCCGCGGCGCGGTTCATCGAGAAGACACGCGATATCTATCCTCAGATGATCTACACCAATGTATCATTCGTGGGCAGCACCGCGCTTGCGGAGGAGTTAAGACTGCTGGGCGCGCGCTACGCCACGGGCGTCATCGTCACGCAGGTGGTGCCGGCAGTTTCCGGCCATTCGTCAATCGTGCTCGAATACAAGAACGCCCTCGCCAAGTATTTCCCCGGCGAAGCGCCGGATTATGTTTCCCTGGAGGGCTTCGTGGCGGCAAACGTGCTGATCCAGTCCATCAAGCGCGCCGGACCACAATTCGATACCGAGAAGCTGATCGACATCCTCGAAGGCACGCGCAATCTCGATCTGGGTCTCGGAACATCTCTCAGCTTCGGCCGCGCCGAACATCAAGCTTCGCACAAGATCTGGGGAACGGCGCTCGACGAAACCGGAAAGTACCAGCCGATCGAGCTCGAATAAGGATCAATCGGCCGAAGTGCATCGCGGTGTCAAAGACGCAGCGAGGCCGTGGCATCACAGCGGCGGATCGATCGCCTCGTCGTATTCCTTCTTGAACCGCGCGATCAATTCGGCGGCGGGCAGGATCTTGCCGACGCTTCCGACGCCCTGGCCCGAGCCCCAGATTTCCTTCCAGGCCTTCGGCTTGGCGCGCTCGCCCGAGGCGTCGGTGCCGAAGCTCATTTTCGAGGCATCGGATTCCGGAAGATTGTCCGGATCCATGCCGGCAGCGACGATCGACGGCTTCAGGTAATTGCCGTGCACGCCGGTGAACAGGTTGGAATAGACGATATCCTCGGCGGATGACGTCGTGACCATCTGCTTGTAGCCCTCGACCGCGTTGGCCTCCGACGTGGCGATGAAGGCCGAGCCGATATAGGCAAAGTCGGCGCCGAGGATTCGCGCCGCGCGGATGGCGCGGCCGTTGCCGATCGCACCCGACAGCGCGATCGGTCCGTCGAACCATTGCCGCGTCTCCGCCACGAAAGCCAAGGGCGAGATCTCGCCGGCATGGCCGCCGGCGCCGGCGGATACCAGGATCAGGCCGTCGGCGCCCTTCTCGATCGCCTTGTGCGCGAATCTCTGGTTGATCACGTCGTGAAACACGATGCCGCCCCAGCGATGCGTGGCCTGGTTAAGCTCTTCGCGGGCGCCGAGCGAGGTGATGATCATCGGCACCTTGTGCTTCTCGCAGAGCGCCAGATCCTGATCGAGCCGGTTGTTCGATTTATGCACGATCTGGTTCACCGCGAACGGCGCCGACAGCCGCTCGGGATGCGCCTTGTCATGCGCGGCCAGTTCTTCCTTGATCCGAACCAGCCACTCGTCGAGCAGGGCCGGCGGGCGCGCGTTCAGCGCCGGGAACGATCCGACGATCCCTGCCTTGCACTGCGCGATCACGAGATCTGGCACCGAAATGATGAACAGCGGCGCACCGATCACCGGAATCGACAGACGGCCCTTGAACAGAGCAGGCATGGACATTCAAAAAAATCCTTCTGGTTATTCGTAACGCGCCAGGCGGCAGCGAGGAGATGTCAGACGCCCTACCAACAAGGCAATCTTTCCAGTGTCAAGTATTGCGTTTTGACGCTGCGTTTTGCCGCTACTGGCACAGCGCGCGGGTGACGTAATTTTCGGTGCGGCAGTCGCCCGGCTCGCGCTTTCGGCCTGGCAGATATGCCTTGGCCGAGCATTTTTCCGCTGCGTCGGTATCGAGGCTCTTGCCTTCCTGGTAGCCCTTGCTCTGACAGAGCTTGTCGGCGCCGGCCTTGCAGTCCGGCGCGCCATTGGCCGAAACCGGGCAGCCCATGCGCCCGGTCACCATCAGGGAGGGCTTGGCCAGGCGCGACAGGCTCTCGCCGGCATCCTTGGTGGCATCCTTGGCGCGCGTGTTCAAATCCTCGATGGCCTCCTGCGGGCTCTTGATAGCAGGCAGGATCGACTTGGATTTGTCCCAGAGTTTTCCGATTTCGCTGATCAGGCCCGGATTCTCCGCCGGCGCTGCCGGTGCCGGCTCATTCTGCTGCGGCGCGGGTTGCTGCGGTTGCGGCCGGTCCGGAACCGATTGCCGGGCCGGCGACTGGACACCAAGCGAGGACGGCGGCGCCGCAGCCGCCGCCTGCGGCCATGCCGCGGTGGTGGCCAGCGCGAATATCGAAAGCACCGCGCTTGCGGTCGCTACGCGCGTCCTGAACAATGCGGGGAAGTTATCGGTTGAATCAAGCATGCCTGAAGCGTAACCGCGAAGCCGCGGCCCGGCAAAGCATATCACGACGAGCAGATCATGATCCGATTGGAACTGATCATGATCTCAACTTTGGTGGGCATGATCCTTGCGGAAAACCGGTTCCCACCTTTCCGGATCATGCGCTAGATCAGCTTGAATGCGACGACGAACCCTAGCACCAGCACGGCGGCTCCGAGCGCCACCCACAGCCCCAGGCGCTTCTCGATCTGGACCCGGATCCATTCGCCGTAGCGGTTGAGCAGGATCGCGACCACGAAGAAGCGACCGCCGCGGGCGATGATAGAGCACAGGATAAACAGCCAGATGTTGTAATCGGCAAAACCCGAGGTGATCGTTACCAGCTTGTAGGGGATCGGCGTCAGACCCTTGCCGATGATGATCAGAGCGCCCCACTCGGCATAGGAGGCGCGGAAGGCCTCGACCTTGCCGCTGAGACCATAAATCTGGATCAGCCATTGCCCGAGCGAATCATAGAGCAGCGCGCCGATGCCATAGCCGACGATGCCGCCCAGCACCGAGGTTACGGTGCAGACCAAGGCATAGAACCAGGCGCGCTCCGGCCGCGCCAGCGACATCGGGATCAGCATCACATCCGGCGGCACCGGAAAAAACGAGCTCTCCGCGAACGACACCGCGCCCATGATCCAGACCGAATATGGCTTGTGGGCGGAGTCGATGCACCAATCGTAAATTCGTCTCAGCATGGCGCGATGAACCACCCCGGAGCGAATTTGTCCATGCCGGGAAATGAGAGAAATTCGGGAGGTTTAGTGCCGCTTTCGCAGGCCGCGGCCCTCGAGCGCGACAATTCGTCGCCGGCCGGCCGCGGGCGCGGCTGTGGACGCGGTTGCAGCGGCCGGTGTCTTCCGCACTTTGGACGATGACTTCGGCAGCTTCTCGGCGATTCCCTGCAGATGCTCGCGCCGTTCCATCTCACGCCAGACATCCTCGGGCCGCACGCCGGCCGATGCCCATAAAACGGTGAGATTGTAGAGCAGATCGGCGCTCTCGCGGACCACCGCATCGGAGTTGCCGTTGACGGCATCGATCACGACCTCGATGGCTTCTTCCGCCAGCTTTTTGGCCATCTTGGCCGGGCCACGCTGAAACAGCCGTGCGGTTCGCGACGTGGCCGGATCGAGATCCTTGGCCGCGAGCACTGCCAGATAAAGCCGTTCGAGCGAATCACTCATGCCCCGAACCTAATCGAAACCGACGGAAAGCGTGTTAACGGTCGGCCTCGCCGCAGCGACGAGCTGAAGAAAATCCGCCAGCATCGTTAAGGTGCCGGCGGATCCATTCGGTTCGGAAGCTGATGGTTACCGGGCCCGTCGCCCAACCCTTACGGTATGGGAAACTCGCGGTTAAAGGGGGGAGCGGCGTGTCCATATCCACCGTAGTAACCGCCGCCGCCGTAATAGTTGGTCCCACCGTAATAGGGATTCCCACCGTAGTAGACGGGGCCGCCACCGTAATAGGCGGGGCCGCCGCCGTAGTAATAGTCGCGGCGGTTCTGGGTCGCGGCGATCGCCAGACCGGTGCCGATAATGCCGGCGAAAGCGGCTGCCGCGGCAGCACCACCGCCGCCACCGTAATGACGACGCCGGGCGCTGAAGTCCGTGGCGTCGCTGGTCGCGGCCGGCATCGACAGGCGCTTGCCAGACGGCGCGGAGCCGGCGAGAGCCCGCGACGGCTCGACCGCCGTCAGCGCCAAGGCCGCGACTGTCGCCACCACGGCGGCGCGGCCAATCAATGAAAATGAACCTTTAGGCGCGAACATTTCGATGTCCTCCATGGAGCTTGGCCTGACAGGCCTCGTTTCGCTAACCACTGGGCTCATGTTAGGTTCCCCAATCCGAATGCAAGCTGAACGATCGGTGTCGAAATCGTGGCACTCAACAGCCGTTCAGCTTTGATGCGACAGAATGCCCCCCTCCCGGCGCCCTCTGCGCCATGAAACAAACATAGCCGGCGCCGCAGCTGGCGTCCGGCCCGCCTGAAGTAATCGCAATGCGTGAAATCTCGACCATTATTGTTCGCGGCTTTCTGACCTCGCTGCTGGGTTTTGGGTTCGGCTTAGGTGTCACCCTGGGTGTCGGCCTCGGGGAATGCGCGGCGGCGGGCGAAACGCGGCCGCCGGTCGCGATCCAGTTTTCGCTGGATCGTCCGATCGATGCCAGCGCCGCCCCGTTGGTGCTGGCGGCAAGCAGGGGTTTGTTCAGCTCGGAGGGGCTGGCGGTCAACACCAATATCGCCGTGGGATCGCAGGACGGTATCGCCCGCGTGGCCGCGGGGACCAGCGACTTCGCGCTGGTCGACATCAACGAACTGATCCGGTTTCGCGACAAGCCTGGCGCGCAGCCGATCAAGGCGGTGTTCGTGCTGTTCAACAAGGCGCCCTACGCCATCATTGCCCGCAAGAGCCGCGGCATTCAGGTGCTGTCCGACATCGACGGCAAGACGCTCGGCGTCGCCGAGGGCGACCTGGCGATCCGGCTATGGCCGGCGCTGGCGCGGCAGAACGGCATCAAGGCCACCAGCGTCAAGCAGAAGCGGATCAGCGCCGCCGTGCGCGAGCCGATGCTGTCGGCGGGTCAGGTCGATGCCGTGACCGGGTTTTCCTACCTTTCGGGTGTCAATCTGCGGGACCGCGGCATTCCCGCCGACGACCTTGCGGTGCTGCGCTACGCCGATTACGGCTGCGAAGCCTATGGCTTCGCGCTAATCGTCAACCCGGCATTCGCCGCCGCCAAGCCCGAGGCTGTGAAGGGTTTTCTGCGCGCGGTGATGGCCGGCACCCATCTCACCATCAAGGACCCGACGCGCGCCGCGGAGGAAGTGGTCAAACGGATGGACGGGGGATCGCGCGATCTTGAGCTGGAACGCCTGCACGCCGTCATTCGCGACAACATCCTCACCGGCGAAGTGAGGCGCAACGGCATCGGCGGCATCGACCCCGTCAGGTTCGAGCGCTCGGTCGATCAGATCGCCGAGGACTTCAAATTCCAGAAGCGGCCGGCGGCAGCCGATATCTTCGACGATTCCTTCCTGCCCGCGCCCGGCGGCCGCGTGATCAACTGAGGAAGATGGCAGCGAACGCTGTATCTCCGTGGCGATCCCTGATTAGAATGCGGCTCTGACCACTGTCCCCCTGCCGACCCCCTCGAGTCCCGCCCGCATGTCCATGCTTCGCCTTTATACCCGCGTCCTCGATCTGCTCGGCAAAGAGGCGCGGCTGGGCTGGATCCTGGCCGGCGCCAATCTGCTGCTGGCCGGTGCGCAATTCGCCGAGCCGGTGCTGTTCGGCCGCATTATCGACGTGCTCTCGGGCAAGCCGACCGGGGGGCCGCTGGCGTCGTCCTCGGCCTGGCCGCTGCTGGCGGCGTGGGCGGCGTTCGGCCTGTTCACGATTCTGTGCAGCGCCGCGGTCGCGCTGCACGCCGACCGGCTGGCGCACCGCCAGCGCCAGGCGGTGCTGACGAATTATTTCGAGCACATCATGCAGCTGCCGCTGACCTTCCACACCGGCACCCATTCCGGCCGGCTGATGAAGGTGATGCTGAACGGCACCGACTCGCTATGGCGGCTGTGGCTCGGTTTCTTCCGCGAGCATTTCGCCGCGATCCTGTCGCTGGTGGTGCTGCTGCCGCTGGCGCTCTACATCAACTGGCGGCTGGCGGGCCTGCTGTTCATCCTTTGCGTGGTGTTCACGGTGCTGACCACGCTGGTGGTGCGCAAGACCTACGGCATGCAAAGCGAGGTCGAGGCGCATTACAGCGACCTGTCCGCACGCGCCTCCGACGCGCTCGGCAACGTCGCGCTGGTGCAAAGTTTCGTGCGCATCCAGGCCGAGGTGCAGGGCCTGCGTTTCGTCGCCGACAAGCTCCTGGCAGTGCAGATGCCGGTGCTGTCGTGGTGGGCGCTGGTCACCGTCATCACGCGGGCGTCGACCACCATCACGGTGCTGGCGATCTTCACCGTCGGCATCGCGCTGCACGAAC
>JBBQUA010000107.1:0-17063 GCA_038212905.1 Hyphomicrobiales bacterium | reverse complement strand
TGGTGACGCTGCGGTCGCCATCGGTGAAGGCCACGGCGCCGGCGGCCTTCAGCAGGCCGATCTCGGTCATCTCCTCGCCGCGCATGCCTTTTGTCAATGCCGCCATCGGGTGGATGTTGACGATCGCGGTATCGCGGGCGCGGCGCAGCACGAAGTCGACCGTTGCGGAATTGTCGATCACCGGCGAAGTATCGGGCTGGCAGATAATGGTGGTGATGCCGCCGGACGCCGCGGCCTGGCTGGCGGAGGCGAAGGTCTCGCGGTGGCTGGCGCCGGGCTCGCCGACAAAGGCGCGCATGTCGATCAATCCGGGCGCGACGATCCGGCCGGCGCAGTTGACGATGTCGGTGCCTTCGGGCACGCCGGCGGCGCCGATGCCGCGCCTGGCCTCGCGGATCACGCCGTCGGCGATCAGGACGTCGGCGGGGCCGTCGAAATCCCTGGCGGGATCGATGACGCGGGCATTGGCGAGCAGGATCGGGCGGCGGTCGGTCAGCATGATGTCACGCGTTCGGCAAGTTGCGGGCGAGCGCTTCGAGCACCGCCATCCGCACCGCCACTCCCATTTCCACCTGTTCGCGGATCAGCGATTGCGCGCCGTCCGCCACGATCGAGTCGATTTCGACGCCGCGGTTCATCGGCCCGGGATGCATCACCAGCGCGTCGGGTTTGGCATAGGCGAGCTTCTTCTGGTCGAGCCCGAAATAATGGAAATATTCGCCGGTCGAGGGCACGAACGAGCCGTTCATGCGCTCGCGCTGCAGCCGCAGCATCATGACGATGTCGGCTCCGTTGAGCCCCTCGCGCATGTCGCGGGCAACCTCGACGCCCATCCGCTCGATGCCGCGCGGCAGCAGCGTCGAAGGCGCGACCACCCGGACCCGGGCGCCCATGGTGTTGAGCAACAGGATATTGGAGCGCGCCACCCGCGAATGCATGACATCGCCGCAGATCGCGACCACCAGCCCTTCGAGCCGGCCCTTGTTGCGGCGGATGGTCAGGGCATCGAGCAGCGCCTGGGTCGGATGTTCATGCGCGCCGTCGCCGGCGTTGACCACGGAGCCGTCGACCTTGCGCGCCAGCAACTCCACCGCGCCGGAGGCGTGGTGCCGCACCACCAGGATGTCCGGATGCATGGCGTTCAGCGTCACCGCGGTATCCATCAGGGTCTCGCCCTTGCGGATCGAGGACGAGGTCACCGACATGTTCATGACATCGGCGCCGAGCCGCTTGCCGGCCAGTTCGAACGAGGACTGGGTCCGGGTCGAGGCCTCGAAGAACAGGTTGATCTGGGTGCGGCCGCGCAACGAGGTGCGCTTCTTGTCGACTTGCCGGTTGAGCTCGACATACTCCTCGGAGAGGTCGAGCAGGCCGGTGATGTCGGCAACGGAAAGGCCCTCGATTCCCAGCAGATGCCGGTGACCAAGGACAAAAGTCGATTTCGATACAGGGGTCATTAAAACGAGAGCTATAGGCAGAGATGGCAGGCGGGGCAAGCTTCAAATCCCGCATGCCGACTTATCCACTAGCGCTTCGTCGACGCGGTAAACTGCATTCGGTGGTGTTCCCGCGGAGCGGTTTCCGGTAAGCTCGCGGAATAGGCACGCGACACATGCAGGCCATGGAAAATACTCAGCATTTTACCCGGTATTTGACTCGATTTTTCCGCACCGCCTTGAACATCCTGTTTTGGATTGGATGGCTGGCGGGATGCACCGGAATGGCGGCGATGCCGGCTGCGGCCGAGAAGCGAGTCGCGCTTTCGATCGGTAATGACCTCTATCCCAATCTTGGTCCCGACCGGCAGTTGAAGAAGGCGGTCAACGACGCCGGAACCGTCGCCGATTCCCTGAAGTCGCTCGGATTTGAGGTCATCGTCGGCACCAATCTCGGCCGTCAGGCCATGATCGACAAGCTCGCCGAGTTCACGGCGCGGCTGGAGCCGGGCGATACCGCTGCCATTTTCTTCGCAGGGCATGGTTTAGCGATCTCGGGCGTCAATTACCTGATTCCGAGCGACGTGCCGACGGTGACCGAAGGCGCCGAGGCCCGGGTGCGGGGTGCCTCCATCGCGGAGCCTGATTTGATCGCGGAGTTGCAGGCGAAATCGGTCCGCGTCGCGCTGCTGGTGATCGACGCCTGCCGCGACAACCCATTTCCACGCGCGGCCGGCCGGTCGATCGGCAACACCAGGGGTCTCGCCGAGGCCAAACCGGCGCGCGGGGTTTTTACACTCTATTCCGCAGGTATCGGTCAGACCGCGCTGGATCGCCTCAGCGGCGACGACCGCGCGCACAATTCCGTGTTCACGCGGATCTTCGCCGCGCAAATAATGCGGCCGGAGCTGCATCTCGGCGATCTCGCCGTCGAAGTGCGCGAACGCGTCGCCGAACTCGCCTTGAAAGCCACCGACGGCGGCGGCCAGCCGGCGCCGCATGAACAGACCCCGGCCTATTACGACCAGACCGTCGGCGGCCGCATCTATCTGGCTGGGCGGCCGGCGGCGACCGCTGCGCGCCAACCCGTGAGCGCGCCTGTCGTTCTCGCGGCGAAGCCGCCGGAGGCCGAACGCGCGTTGCGCCCGCCGCGGCCCGGTTCGCCCGGCGAAAGCTGCGCGCGCAAGGGCTCTGAGACCTACTGCGTCAGTTCGGTGCTGAAGCCGCAGTTCGGCAATTCCTATGGACCGGAAAACCTGTTCGAGGGTCCGCAGAGTTCCGCCTGGGTGGAAGGTCAGGCCGGGCAGGGCATCGGCGAATGGATCGCGATCGAATTCGATGGCCCGCGCACGGTGCGCTCGATCGTCGTGCGCAATGGTTACCAGAAGAGCAACGACATCTTCCACAAGAACAATCGCGTGCGGCGGTTGCGGGCGGTTTTCTCGCAGGGCGAAACCCAGACGCTCATCGTGCCGGATCGTTTCGGGTCGGAATTGCTGACGCTGCCGAAACCGGTCAGGGCCTACTGGGTCAAGTTCATCATCGACGAGGTCTGGGCCGCCAACAAATATACCGACACGGCGATCACCAAGCTGGTGGTCAATTCGGAGCGGGCGCAGTGAGCCGCGCGCGCCGGCTTGCGGCGCATCTCGGACGTGCGGCCGGCTCCGTCATTGTTGCCTACGGCTTGTTCGCGACCGCCCCCGCGCGGGCCCAGCAGCTGCCCGGCGATTTTGTCTTTCTGCGCGACATCGATTCGACCATCATGCAGGACATTCGCTATGCCGGCTCCAACAATTTCGTCGGACGGCGACTCTCGGGCTACGACGCGGCCGAATGCGTGGTGAAGCGGCGCGTCGGGCTGGCGCTGAAAGCCGTCCAGGCGGAGCTGGCCAGGCAAAAACTGTCATTAAAAATGTTTGATTGCTACCGGCCGGCGCGGGCGTCGCGCGACATGGTGGTGTGGGCGCAGAACGGCAGGGAGACGCCGGCCGAACGGCGCTATAATCCCACGTTGCCCAAGAAAGACCTGTTCCGGCTGGGCTATATCGCCGAGCGTTCGCAGCATTCCACTGGCGCCGCGCTCGATCTCACTCTGGTCGACCTTGCCGTCGACAATTCCGCCGCGTTCGATCCCGCCAAGCCCTATGCGGACTGCACCGCGTCCGTAACCGCCCGCGCGCCGGAGGGCAGCGTCGACATGGGCACCGGCTATGATTGTTCGGACGTCAAATCGCATACCGCGGCGCGGAGCATCACGGCGGATCAGCGCCACTCGCGCAGCATGCTGGTCGCCGCGATGGCGAAGCAGGGTTTTGTCAATTATTCGAAGGAGTGGTGGCATTTTTCGATGCCGGGCGCCGGCGGGCAGGCCTATGATTTTCCGATCGTGCGCCGCTAGCCCAACGTGAAAGTCATTTGATGGACTCCCTCGATCCCGCGGCCCCACCAATCACGATGACGCCCGCAACACACAAGCCACGTATCTGGAAATTCTGGGGCACCACGCTGTGGGGCCTGTTTGTCTTCCTGGCCTTGTTTGCTGGCCAGCTCATGGTCCTGGCTTGGTTTTTGTGGCGCCAGGAAGGGGCATTCGATCTGGGTTCAGCAATCCATATCGTCAGCGGCGGCCTGACGATTTCGCTTTCGGTGATCATGGGAATGCCTGCCGCGCTCGGCGCCATCTGGATCGCTACACGCCGGTCTCGCACGCCGTTTGTCGAATATCTCGCGCTGCACTGGCCGTCGTGGCGTCATCTGGCGATCGGTATCGTGGCGCTGCTTGTGCTGGTCGGCGGTTGGGACCTGTTGACGCGCGCGCTGGGGCGCGAGGTCGCGCCCGGTTTCATGGTCGACGTGCTGAAATCGGCGCGCGCCGACGGCGCGTTGTGGTTGCTGGTGATCGCGTTCTGCGTCGCGGCCCCGATCTCGGAGGAATTTTTCGCGCGCGGTTTTCTCTACCGTGGCTGGTCGGAATCGTTCCTGAAAGTGCCCGGCGCCATCCTGCTGTCGGCGCTGGTGTGGACCGGGCTGCATCTGCAGTACGACTGGTTCTTTTTCGGCCAGGTGTTTTCGATCGGCCTGCTGTTCGGCTGGCTGCGCTATCGCTATCACTCGACCTGGCTGACGGTGGTCCTGCACGGCCTCAACAATCTTGCGGCGACGCTGCAGAGCTTCTGGCTGGCGGGTTCGAACTGACGGTTTTACGCCACCAGCGCGATCACGATCGGCATGGTGATCGCCGCTAAAATGGTCTGCAGCGTGATGATCTGCGCCAATAGCGGCGCGTCGCCGCCCATCTGCCGCGCCATCACATAGGCGCTCGCCGACGTCGGCACCGCCGAGCATGCCGCCACGATCGCGAGACTGGAACCGGTCACGCCAAACCACAGCGCCAGCGCGATCGCGAGCACGGGCATCAGGACCAGCTTGAGGAATACGGCAATGCTGGCCGCGAGACTGGGACGAAACATTCCCGCAAGCTGCAGTCCCGCTCCCGTCACGAGCAGGCCGATCGCGAGCGAGGAGCGGCCGAGCGCGTCGGCGACCTCGTGCCAGATGCGCGGTAGCGGCAGGTGGAGGACATTGAGGACAAGCCCAATGGCGCAGGCCCAGATCAGGGGATTGCTCACCACGGTCATCACGATGGCGCGGACCGATTGTTTTTCCGGCGAGGCGTAATGCGCCAGCACGGCGACGCTGAAAACGTTGACCAGCGGTATGATCGCCACCATCGCCACCGAGGCCAGGGCCAGGCCGGTGTCGCCGTAGAGGCTGCCGGACACCGCCAGCGCCACATAGGTCTGCCATCGGGTGGCGCCCTGGAAGATCGAGGTGAAGGCTGGGCCGTCGATGGCGAACCTGACGAGCAGCGGCCGCAGGGCGAGACACAGCAGCGACATCAATAGTGCCGACAGCAGCAGCGCGCCGCCGACGCCGGCGACCGGCACCTTGCCGAGATCGGCCTTGACGAGTGTCTGGATCAGGAGCATCGGAAACAGCACGTAATAGGTCAGCCGCTCCAGCCCGTGCCATTGCGTCTCCAGCCGCAGCAGGCTTCGCCTCAGGGCAAATCCCAGCACGATCAGCAGGAACACCGGCAGCAACGCCGCAATGACCAGCGCCATTTTCAGCGGCCTCTGCGGCTGTCGCTGAGCGTCATCAGCCGGTCGAGCGCGCCCTGCAGGATGTAGATCGCGGCGTGTTCGTCGATCACCTCGGCGCGCCGGGCGCGGCTCATGTCGGTTCCGATCAGCTCCCGCTCCACCGCCGCGGTGGAGAGGCGCTCGTCCCACAGACCGATTGCCAGATCGGTCAATCTGGAAAAATTGCGGGCAAAGGCGCGGGTCGACTGCGCGCGCGGCCCCTCGCTGGCGTCCATGTTGACGGGCAGGCCGAGCACGAAGCCGACCGCGTTGCGCTCGGCGGCGATGGCGACCAGCCGCGCCGCGTCCGACGTGAACGTCTTGCGCTGGATGGTCCCGACCCCGGTCGCGAGCCGGCGATCCGGATCGGACACCGCGACGCCGATGGTTTTGGTGCCCAGGTCAAGGCCAATCAGCGCGCCGCGCGCCGGCCAGTGCGCGACAGCTTCGATCAGGGGCAGGATGAGTGCGGGCATGGCACCGCTTAACACGCGCCGCCGTAGTCACGCAAAGCGCTTGCTTTCTTCACCTCTCCCCACCGGGGAGAGGTGAACAGAAAGGATTACCGCCCTCAGCGGATCGCCACCGGGTTGATCATGCTCTGCACGCCACCCTTGAAGCGCGGCTGGCCGAGCACGAACAGGAACTCATAGGCCTTGTCCTTGGCAAGCTCCGTGGTGTCCATGTTTTCGAGGATGTAGGTGCCGTTCATCGGCAGCAGGATCTGGTGCACCTCGAATACGTTCTTGGATTCGAAGGGGATGACTTCGAGCGCCCAACTGTCGGCGCCGATCGCGACCACGCCCTTGCCGGTGAGATATTTGGCGCCTTCGACGCCGAGGCCGGGTTCGCCGGCCGAGTAGCGCTTGTCGTCCTTGCCGATCAGGCTGATCCAGCCGGTGTGGAACAGCACGACATCGCCTTGGCGGATTTCGACGCCTTGTTTCTTGGCGACCTCCTCGATTTCCTTGACGTTGAAGGCGGTGCCTTCCTTGACGACGTCTGTGTTGTAATAGGCCGCCATGTCGAGCAGCACGCCGCGGGTGACCATCGGCGGGACTTTTTCGATGCCGAGCTTTTTCAATCCGGTGGGATCGGCGAATTCGAGCAGCTTGTTGCCATTGTAATAGACGTGCTCGACGCCGATATGGCCGAGACCGTCGATCTGGCTGCCGATGCCGACCCAGCCCTCGATAATGTCGTCATTATAGGTGGTCTTGCTGGGTCCGAGGCCTGGAATGCCGGCCTGGCCGGGCTGCACGATGGTGATCTTGAAGCCGCGCGGCGGGTAGGCCGGCGTCTTGGAGTCGACGGGAATGCCGAGCGCGTAGGTCTTGCCGGTCTTCACCAGCGACGCCGCCTTCACGACCAGTTCCGGTGTCATGTAGTTGGCGGCCCCGATCTCGTCGTTCGGTCCCCATTTCGATTTGGTCCAGTCCTGTGCGCTGGCGGTTCCGGCCGTACCCAACACGGCGACAGAACAGCACAATACGATTGCCCTTAGCATCGCGGTTCCTCCCAGGCGTTGACGTTATGGTTGTTGGCAGTTAGCGCTACATACTAACGTAGTGGGCGGGACGATCCATAAGTTTTGTCGACCCGCGATGGAAGGCCGCATTCGCAAGCGCGAAATGTCGGATCAATTTGCCGCAAATGTACCACAGCGCTTTTCGCCGCGCGGAATACCGGGTCGGCCTCAGGCGGCAATGACCTGACTGTTCTTCCCCAGGCAAGCGACAAAACCTTGCAGGGCGCTGTACTGATGCGCGCTGCGGCGCTGGATGAAGATTGTATCGACCCGCGAATGTGGCGGGCTGAGCGTGTGGATGCGGATGTTGCCGCTCTGATCGTTGCGTTCGACCACGGCGCGCGGCAGCAGCGTGATGCCCATGCCGGCGGCGACGCAGCCGATCATGCCGTCGAGCGTGCCCAGTTCGAAACGCGCGGCGGACGGCCAGCCAAACTCCGTCAGCAGTTGCTCGAGCCGCTGCCGGTAGCTGCAGCCGGTGCGGAACACCAGCGCGGTCGGCCCGGATTCCGGCGTGCCGGCGCGAAGCGCGGCGAGGCTGGCCCAGCGGCGCGCCGTCACCAGCACCAGCTCTTCCCTGAATGCCGTCACATCGGTGAGTTCGGCATGCTCGATCGGACCGGCGACGAAGGCGCCGTCGAGCGATCCATCGAGCACGGCGGCGACCAGGTCGGCGGTCGGCGCGGTGCGCAGGCTCAATTGCACGGCGGGAAAACGCCGGTGAAATTCCGCGAGCAGCGACGGCAGGCGCACGGCGGCGGTGGTTTCCATCGAGCCGATCGACAGCGGCCCTTTTGGTTCGCCATCCTCGCGTGCCGCCAGCACCGCTTCGCGCGCCAGCGCGGCCAACCGCTGCGCATAGGGCAGCAGGCGGCGGCCGGCGCTGGTCAGCGTCATGCCCCGGCTGTGCCGCTCGAACAGCGGCGTGCCGATCTCGGCCTCGAGCGCTTTCACCCGTTGGGTGATGTTGGATTGCACGGTGTTGAGTTCGGCGGCGGCGCGGGTGACGCCGCCGAGCCGCGCGACGGTCGAAAAGGTCACCAGGTCGGACAATTCCACGGCATCGGCTCCGTTTCATTCAAGAGATGGAAGCGTTCTCTAGAAATCATTTATCCAGAACGCTATCCCGGCGTACGGTGGCTGTCCAGAAGCGAGGAATGGAAATGTCGATCGAGGCGCCGCTGAATGGCCTGTTGGGCATTCGCCATCCGATCCTGCAGGCACCGATGGACACGATCGCCGGTGCGCGACTGGTGGCGGCGGTCGGCAGCGCCGGCGGTTTTGGTATTCTCGGTGGCGGCTACGGAAACCCGGCGTGGCTCGAAGCGGAGACTGCGAAGCTCAAGCAGTCTTCCGCGCCGTTCGGCATCGGCTTCATCACCTGGAGCCTCGCCAGGCGGCCCGAACTACTGGACATCGCGCTCAAGGCGCGGCCGCGCGCGATCATGCTGTCGTTTGGCGATCCCAGGCCGTTTGCGTCCTGCATCAAGCAGGCGGGAGCGTTGCTGATCTGCCAGGTTCAGGATGAAGCCATGGCGCAGCAGGCGCTCGACGCCGGCGCCGACATTCTGATCGCGCAGGGCTCGGAGGCCGGCGGCCACGGCGCATCCCGCACCACCATCGACATCGTGCCAGCCATTGTCGACCTCGCGGCCGGCCGGGTGCCAGTGGTGGCCGCCGGCGGCATCGGCGACGGACGCGGGCTGGCGGCGATGATGGTGCTCGGTGCCTCCGGCATTCTCATGGGAACGCGGTTCTATGCCAGCCAGGAATGCGACGGACCAGAGGAAGCCAAACGGCGCATCTGCGCCGCCAAGGCCGGCACGACCACGCGCGGCGTCATCTTCGACCTGTCACGCGACAACGTCTGGCCGGCGCCGTTCAACGGGCGCTGCCTGATCAACGATCATGCGCGGCGCTGGATGGGCCGGGAAATCGAACTGCTGCAGAATATGAAGGCGGTCGCATCAGATTATGCCGCGGCCAAAGCCGCGGGCAATTTCGACATCGCGGCGGTGATTGCCGGCGAAGCCGTCGGGCTGATCCATGATATCCCGCCGGCGGCCGAAATCATCGATCGTATCGTCGCCGAGGCCGACCAGATATTGTCGGGGCGGCGTAATTCCGCGAATGGCGTTTTCTTCCCTTCTCCTCTTGTGGGAGAAGGTGGCGCGCGAAGCGCGCCGGATGAGGGGTCTCTATCCGTGGGCAAAATATTTGTTGAGCCAACCCCTCACCCGTCTCGAATGCGCTAATCGCGCATTCGATCCACCCCACAAGGGAGAGGGAAGAACGCCGACAAGAGAGAGATCACCATGTGGCCGGACCGCCGAATCCTCGACCTCTTCAAGACCGAATTTCCTATCGTCCTGGCGCCGATGGCGGGGATCATGGACGCCGACCTCGTGATCGCGGCGTCGCAGGGCGGCGCGCTGGGCTCGCTGCCCTGCGCGATGCTCTCGGCGGAGAAGACGCGCGAGCAGATCAACATCATCCGCCAGCGCGTCTCGACGCCGGTCAACATGAACTTCTTCTGCCACAACGCGGTCGAGGCGGATCCTGCGCGCGAGGCGGGATGGAAGGCGCGGCTGTCGTCCTATTACAGCGAACTGGGGCTCGATCCGGCGGCGCCGTTCAGCGCCGCCAACCGCGCGCCGTTCGATGAGGCGATGTGCGCTTTGGTCGAGGAATTGAAGCCCCAGATCGTCAGCTTTCACTTCGGCCTGCCGGATCCGGCGCTGTTGAAGCGCGTCAAGGCGGCCGGCTGCATCGTGATGTCGTCGGCGACCATCGTACGGGAAGCGATCTGGCTGGAAGAGAACGGCGCCGACGTCATCATCGCCCAAGGCGCGGAAGCCGGCGGCCATCGCGGCATGTTCCTGACCGAGAATATCCACGAGCAGCCCGGCACGTTTGCGCTGGTGCCGCAGGTAGTGGATGCCGTGAAGGTGCCGGTGATCGCGGCCGGCGGCATCGCCGACGGGCGCGGCATCGCGGCGGCGTTCGCGCTGGGGGCGGCGGGCGTCCAGATCGGCACCGCCTATCTGCGCTGCCCGGAATCCAGGGTGATTGCGCCTGCGCGTGTGGCGCTGGCGCAGGCCCGCGACGATTCCACCGTCATCACCAACGTCATGACCGGGCGTCCGGCGCGCGGGGTGGCTAACCGGGTGATGCGCGAAGTCGGCCCGATCTCGTCAGATGCCCCGGCATTTCCGCATTCGGCCACCGCGCTCGGACCGCTGAAGGCGGCTGCCGAAAAGCTGGGCAAGGTCGATTTCACCAATCTGTGGGCCGGGCAGGCGGTGCGGCTCGGCCGCGAGATGCCCGCCGCGGAGCTGACCCGGGCGCTGGCCGGCGCGGCCCTGGCGCGGCTGAGCCAGATGGCGGGGTGAGTTTCCCTTCACCTCTCCTTGGGGAGAGGTCGCCGCGCAGCGGCGGGTGAGGGGTTAAGTTCTAGCGATGGGCCGTAACCCCTCACCCGAATTGCTGCGCAATTCGACCTCTCCCGATGGGTCCCGATGGGAGAGGTGGCGTACCGCCGATGCCGAAATAATATGGCTTGCCCATATACTGGCCCGCCACGGTTGCGGCGCAAAAGGAGCCTCTGCTATACGGCGGGCTGAATTCCCCGCCAGAGGCCCTATATAATGTCCGTCGATGCCGCCACCGTCCGCCGTATCGCGCATCTCGCGCGGATCGCGGTTACCGACGCCGAGGTTCCCCATCTGCAGGGCGAACTGAACGCGATGCTGGCGTTTGTCGAGCAGCTCAGCGAGGTCAATGTCGACGGTGTCGAGCCGATGACCTCGGTGACGCCGATGGAAATGAAGAAGCGCGCCGACGTGGTCAATGATGGCGGGATCGCGGACGATATCGTTCGTAATGCGCCTGAAACCGACGATCACTTCTTTCTGGTGCCCAAGATCATCGAATAAGCGCTAACGTTAGCGAGACTGGAAATCCGATGTGTCTCCTGTGCGACGATGAAAAGGCCTATCAGGCCTATATGAATTACCTCGACGCGATGGAGCGGCAGGGCAAGGCCGCCGATCCCGACAAGGCGATGGACGCCGTGCTCGACGCGCTCGAAGCCTCCGACAAGACCCGCAAGCTGGACGACCCGGCCAGCGACAAGACGCTGTCTCCGTTCTTCTGCAGCCCGGTTGATAAATGACACTGTTGACATCGCTGACGCTCGCCGAGGCCCGTCAGGGTCTGGCGAACAAATCCTTTACCTCGCTCGAACTGACCGACGCGCATCTCGGCGCGATCGAGGCCGCGCGCGCGCTGAATGCCTTCGTGCTGGAGACGCCCGACAAGGCCCGCACCATGGCGCGCGAGGTCGATGCCAAAATCGCCAGGGGCGAGGGCGGTCCGCTGGCCGGCATTCCGCTGGGAATCAAAGATCTGTTCGCCACCAGGGACGTGCGCACCACCGCGTGCTCGAAGATCCTGGGCAATTTCGTGCCGCCTTACGAATCCACCGTGACCTCGCAGCTCTGGCGCGACGGCGCTGTCATGTTGGGAAAACTCAACAATGACGAGTTCGCGATGGGCTCGTCGAACGAGACCTCGTGCTTCGGCCCGGTGGTCAATCCGTGGCGGCGCGAGGGCTCCAACACCACGCTGGTGCCGGGCGGCTCGTCCGGCGGATCGGCGTCGGCGGTGGCTGCGTTGTTGTGCATGGGTGCGACCGCGACCGATACCGGCGGATCGATCCGTCAGCCTGCGGCGTTCACCGGCACCGTCGGCATCAAGCCGACCTACGGCCGCTGCTCGCGCTGGGGCATCGTCGCCTTCGCGTCCTCGCTGGATCAGGCCGGCCCGATCGCGCGCACGGTGCGCGACAGCGCCATCCTGATGCGCTCGATGGCCGGTCACGATCCCAAGGACACCACATCGGTCGACCGCGCGGTGCCGGACTACGAGGCCGCGATCGGCAAATCCGTCAAGGGCATGAAGATCGGCATTCCCCGGGAGTACCGCCTCGACGGTATGCCCCAGGAAATCGAAAAGCTCTGGATCGAGGGCGCTGCCTGGCTGAAGGCGGCGGGCGCTGAGCTGGTCGACGTGTCGCTGCCGCACACCAAATACGCGCTGCCGGCCTATTACATCGTGGCGCCGGCGGAAGCCTCGTCGAATCTGGCGCGCTACGACGGCGTGCGCTACGGCCTGCGGGTGCCGGGCCGTTCGATCGGCGAGCAATACGAGAACACCCGCGCCGAGGGTTTCGGTTCCGAGGTCCGCCGCCGCGTCATGATCGGCACCTATGTGCTGTCGGCCGGCTATTACGACGCCTATTACCTCCGCGCGCAGAAGGTGCGGACCCTGATCAAGCGGGACTTTGAAGACTGTTTTGCCCGGGGGGTGCACGCCATCCTGACGCCGGCGACGCCGTCGGCGGCGTTCGGCATCGGGGAGAAGGGCGCGGATCCCGTCGAGATGTATCTCAATGACATCTTTACGGTGACGGTGAACATGGCGGGTCTGCCGGGGATCGCGGTTCCCGCCGGCAAGGATGTGCAGGGCTTGCCGCTCGGCCTGCAACTGATCGGCCGTCCGTTCGACGAGGAGACGCTGTTCTCGCTCGGCGAAGTGATCGAGCAGGCGGCGGGCCGCTTCACGCCGGCGAGGTGGTGGTGACGATGGCCGAATTCAAAGCCAGCCTGTCGGGCGCGGCCCCCGCGCCGGATCTTGCCGCGCCGCTGGCGGCACTGTGGTGGGCCGCCAAGGGCAACTGGGATCAGGCGCACAGCATCGCGCAGGACGAGGCGGGCGCTGACGGGTCCTGGGTCCATGCCTATCTGCACCGCGTCGAGGGCGACCTCGGCAATGCCGGCTATTGGTATCGCCAGGCCGGCAAACCGGTGGCGACCGATGCGATCGAGACCGAATGGGAGCGGATGGTTTTGACGCTGCTCGGAGGAAGAGCATGAGTGCGGCAAGCGGCAAACTGATCAAGGGCGCCACCGGCGACTGGGAAACGGTGATCGGGCTCGAAGTCCACGCCCAGGTCACCTCGAACTCAAAACTGTTTTCCGGCGCCTCGCCCGAATTCGGCGGCGAGCCGAACAGCCACGTCTCGCTGGTCGACGCGGCGATGCCGGGCATGCTGCCCGTGATCAACGAGGAATGCGTCAGGCAGGCTGTCAGGACCGGACTCGGCCTCAACGCGCAGATCAATCGCCGCTCGGTGTTCGACCGCAAGAACTACTTCTATCCAGATTCGCCGCAGGGCTACCAGATCAGCCAGTACCTGTCGCCGATCGTCGGCGAGGGCGAAGTGGTACTTGAACTGGACGGCGGCAGGACTGCCACTGTGGGTATCGAGCGGCTGCATCTGGAACAGGATGCGGGCAAGCTGCTGCACGACCGCAGCCCGAACCTGTCCTATGTCGACCTCAACCGGTGCGGCGTGGCGCTGATGGAGATCGTCTCAAAACCCGATATCCGCGACGCCGAGCAGGCCAAGGCCTATGTGACCAAGCTGCGCTCGATCCTGCGCTATCTCGGTACCTGCGACGGCGACATGGAGAAGGGGTCGCTGCGCGCCGACGTCAACGTTTCCGTGCGAAGAGCCGGAACCACAGAGCTCGGCACCCGTTGCGAGATCAAGAACATGAACTCGATCAGCTTCATGGGCGACGCCATCGAATACGAGGCGCGGCGCCAGATCGAAATCATCGAGGACGGCGGCGTGATCGATCAGGAGACGCGGCTCTACGATCCCGGCAAGGGCGAGACCCGTTCGATGCGCTCCAAGGAAGAGGCGCACGACTACCGTTATTTCCCGGATCCCGATCTGTTGCCGCTGGAGTTCAGCGAAGCCTACGTCGCCGAGATCGAAGCCGGCCTGCCGGAATTGCCGGACCGGAAGAAGGCGCGCTTCATCGCTGACTTCGGCCTGTCGCCCTATGACGCCAGCGTGCTGGTGGCCGAACGCGCGAGCGCGGACTTCTACGAGACCGTGCTGGCCGGACTCGCCGACAAGGCCCGCGACGGCAAGCTCGCCGCCAACTGGGTGATCAACGAGTTGTTCGGCCGCCTCAACAAGGAGGGCCGTGATACTACGGGCTCGCCGGTGTCATCAGATCAGCTTTCCGCCATCGTCGACCTGATCGGCGAGGGCACCATCTCGGGCAAGATCGCAAAAGACCTGTTCGAGATCGTCTGGAGCGAGGGCGGTGATCCCCGCGCGCTGGTCGAGGCCCGTGGCATGAAGCAGGTCACCGATCTCGGCGCGATCGAGAAGGTGGTCGACGACATTATCGCCGGCAATCCCGACAAGGTGACGCAGGCGCGCGCCAAGCCGCAACTGATCGGCTGGTTCGTCGGCCAGGTGATGAAGTCATCCGGCGGCAAGGCCAATCCGCAGGCGGTCAACGATCTCCTGAAGGCCAAGCTCGGCATCTGAACGAGCGCGCGACGTGACGCCGGCTGCATCGCCGCCGTCTCGCTTCACGCATCGAAGCGTGCACCGATCATTCACCATGAACGTCGATGCATCGCGCGCTGCGAAAAATCTCCTCGCGAATCAGTGCCGGCGATTCGCCCAAAAATCCGGTTTTGGCGAGCGCCGATGAGACGCCAGGCGTCCGAGCATGAAAATTTATTTATTGCCAAAAGCCACGACTCAGAGTCCGAGCAGCGCGTTTTGAGCCGGCCAAGGTGAGTCGCGACGACCCCCATCGCGCATCGTCGTCGCCCTGGGTGAGTGACGAAAACACCTCCAGCTATAGTATCTACAGCGATATTGACATTCGCCGATGCAGCGTTTTCGCGCACTTTCCGCATCGTCGCGAGAATACGGTGGAGTGTCATCGATGAACGCGCGTGCGCGCGCTCTCTCCCGCGCGTCAACACTTCCTTAAGCGAGACACTGTTTTTTTGCATGTGTTGGTGTATTCGGAATGCGTGCATTTCGATTCCCGAGTGCACACAGCGATTAGTCATCTCTACATCGGAGGGCAACATGGCCAAGAAAGCTAAGAAGGCGAAGAAGGCGAAGAGCGCAGTGAAGAAGACTGCCAAGAAGACCCGCAAGGTCGCCAAGAAGAAGAAGTAACTTTCGCTTCTGAAAAAATTGCCGGCGGCTTGATGCCGGCACGTCCCTAGAGCCTTCGGAACGGTTTGCCTCCCAGGAAGCAAATTCCAACTCAGATGGCTCCATCGACGAAAGAGGGTGTCGGCGAGACATCAGGTCAAACGGCTGGATCGACTTTCGAAAGAGTTCGCTCTCTCAAAACCGGTCCGGCAGAAGAAACAGGTTTTCTTCGTTCGGTGCGGATCTTTACAGATCCGCAATTTCACCGGGCTGCAAAGCCCGCCATGAAATCTGGTCCTGACGTGTTCGCCGACGCCCTCGTTCCCCGGAACAGCATTGTTCCCCGGAGCAGACTTTCTGCCCGGGATACTTTTTTCCCCGGGTCGTTTCCCGGCCCGCGCATCCGGCGCCCGGCTTCATCTCTCCTGAATTCATTTCGTTTCGCCCGCCTGCGGAAGACCGTTTGGTCCACCGGTCGATTTCTGCGTGCGCCTGGCGTTGCCAGACTTCGCGCGTCAATCGGCCGACGCACCGCAAGGCCGGATCGTCCGCTTTTGCGGGTGACGACCGCCGGGACGTTGGCGCGATGGTTATCGTTCTGCCAAATGGCACGGTAAACCGAATCCGGCGATTGACGACTTGTCGCTGCGGCACAGCCACTTTTGCGATTCCGCAACCGAACGCACAAGGCGCGCGTTTACATCCCGTTCATCGCGAACCTTAAACTGCCCTTCAAATTTGATCGGTCATGATGATCCCAACAAGCCGGCAAACGGCAAGCGCAGGACGACAAGATCATGCGCCGGAATAACGGGATGTTTTGACAGTGGACAGGGGCCGCGCTCGGGGGAGGGCGGCAACAACAAAAAGGAGACGGGGATGTTTCAGGGACAGTTTGATCTTGATACCGCAATTGCGGTGGAAGCCACCGCGATCCCGGACGTGCTGTTCGAGCGCGGCCTTTACTGGGCGAGCGGTCGCTCCGGCGTGGTCAATCTCGTCGCGGCCCACAAATGGTTCAATCTCGCAGCCCTGAAGGGACGCTCTGACGCGATCTCGATGCGCCGCGAGGTCGCCGAGATGATGTCGGATACCGAGATCGCGGCCGCACAGCGCGAAGCACGCGCCTGGATGACCGCGCACTGAACCGGAAGGCGGCCGGCGTCAGACCGGCGGCGCGCCGTTAGCAAGACAGCAATGCTTTGCCTTCTTGCCGCTTCCGCAAGGGCATGGATCGTTGCGTCCGACGTGGCGCCAGGGATTCCTGACCGGCTCGTTCGGGAGCGTGAAATTGGCCCAGGAGGGTCTTTCATCCTCGTCTTTGAAGTCGTTATCGGTGCCGCGCGCCCAATCCAGCGATACGAGCACGTCCTCGATGTAACCCAGATTGAACCGCGTTAGCCGATCGATGTCGCCGGGCGCGCGTTCGGCTTCGGCAAGATCGTTATCGAACTGACGGCGATCGATCCACTCTTCGGGAATGCGGCCTTCGCGCCAGGCAATGTCGACAAGCGGGACCAGATCCCGCAGGCCGAGCAGGGCGATCGCCTGCAGCCAGCCGGCCCATGCCTGATCGCCGTTTTCCGCCGGCCGTTCTTCATAGAACCGAACCAGAAATTCGCGCAACCGGTCGAGGTCGATGCGGCGATCCCATGCCAGGAAAGTCGCTGCGCCGAGCAAAGCCTCGCGGATGAACTCATCGATCGAACTGTCGACGATCAAGGCAAGCAGGCCGTCGATATCGTCATCGAACACCCCAGTAACGATTTTGGCCATGCTTTCGGTGACGGCGGCGCCGAGCAGGTCGTCGAGCTCTTGAGAGGGACGGCGGAGCAGGCGCATCAGCGGCTGGCAGGATTCGCGATCACGAACTGCGCCCAGGATATGAACACCGCGGAACAGCAGCAGGC
>JBBQUA010000106.1:0-17108 GCA_038212905.1 Hyphomicrobiales bacterium | reverse complement strand
GGCGTCGTTCGGCGGGCACGGCTTCAGCCGCGCGATCATGCAGGCAATCTTGCTGGTGCCGATATCGAGCGACGCCACCAGCGCGGTGCGCTTCTGCGGCATCGGGCGCGTCTTCGGCGTCTGGTTGCGATCGAGACCGGTCATGCGTCACCGGCCTTCTTCTTCGGCTTCTTTTCCTTGAACAGTTCTTCGCGGGCCCGGGCGGCGTCTTCCGACAATTGCACCGTCAGCCGGTCCGGCAGCCGCATGTCGATGGCGACGATGTCGCGCGAGAACAGCCGGTCTTCCCTGTCGAGTTTCGACAACGCCGCCAGCGCGTTGCCGACATCGTGTTCGGGCAGGCGGATATCGAGACCATCCTTGAGGCGCAGGTTCCAGCGCCGTTCGCCGACCAGGATCGCGGCCTTGGTCTGGCTCTTCACCTGCGGATAGCGATCGAGCAGCGCGAGGAAATCCCGGGCCCTGACGTCGGCACCCTTGCCGACCACCAGCGGCAGCGAAAGGAAGCGGCGCGACAGATAGGGCTCCAGCACTGCGCCGTCATCGGAAATCACCGCGAGGCGTCCGTCGTTCTGCCACAGTGCAAAGGCCGAGCGTTCGGCGATATCGATCTGGATCTGGCCGGGATAAAGCTTCAGCACCGTGGCTTCGCCGATCCAGGGATTGGCTTTCAGCTTGTCGCGCACGGTGGCGGCGTCGAGGAACAGCAGCGACGAACGGCCGTTGACGCCGCCGATCGCCAGCACCTCGTCCTGGGTCAGCTGCTTGCGGCCATTGATGGCGACCGCGGTGATGCGGAAACCGGCGGAATTGGCGATCGCATTGCGCGTATCGCTCAGCGCCGCGGTGAAATCGGCGAGATGCCCGCCCTTGACGACGCCATAGCCGGTGCTGCCGAGCAGCAGCAGCACGGTGGCGGCAACGCCGGCGCGGTTGGGAAGATAACGCTCGATAAATCCGATCAGGCGGTTCGGCTGCTCGCGCTGCAGACGCGGCTTTTTGGCAACCTTGCGCGGCAAGCCCAGCCGCTCGCGCAACAGCACGACCGCGCCAATGGCGGCAGCTTTCAGGTCAGCCTGGGGCCCCAGCGATCTCAGCGATCGAGCGAGGCGTCCTGCACCATCCATTGCACGAGCTCGTCAAATGTTGCCCGCAAATGCTTTGCGGGTTCTGGCACATCGGACGTCCTGGTGATGCCGGGTCGGGGGCTGGAAACCACCTATTCCCTCGATGCGTCGTCGCAGCGGAAGATCCGCAACAGCTCACGCCCGGCAGCCAAGCGCCACATGCGCCGCCAACGTTAACCTTCGGGCTTCCTGGTAAACAAAGGGTAAACCGGGTGCAGGCAGGGGATGATTTGCGCCGCCTTATGAGGACTTTGCCTGACAATCGTAACATTTTTATCAATGGAACCAGCCCGACCCTCGATTAGGCCGGTTCCCGCGCCAGATTGTCTTGAAACCGGCTACCTCTGCGTGCGCTTTTCCGCCAGCGCGATCTGGTCGTGCAGGAAGTCGGCGAATTCGATGCCCTGGGCCTTGAGCGCCTTCGGATAGAGCGAGGCCTTGGTCAGGCCCGGCAGCGTGTTGGTTTCGAGGAAGATCGGTCCGTTCTCCGTCACGATGAAGTCCGAACGGGAATAGCCGCTGCACGACAGCGCCTTATGCGCCTTCAGCGCCTGCTCCATGATCTGCGCGCTGACTTCGGGCGCAAAGCGGCCGGGGCAGATTTCCTGCGTCCCTTTCGCCAGATACTTCGCCACATAGTCGAACCCGAAGCCGCCTTCCGCCGGGATGATCTCAACCGGCGGCAGTGACAGCAGCGAGCCGTCCGACTGCTCCAGCACGCCACAGGTCGCTTCCGCGCCCGAGATGAACGGCTCGATCAGGTATTCTTCGGTGCGGGCCGCGTTGCGAACGGCGGCGAGGTCCTGCCGCGCATTGACGAAAATCAGGCCATAGCTCGATCCGTCGCGCGCCGGCTTGGCGATCAGCTTGCCGTATCTGGCAAACGCCGCATCGATATCTTCCAGGGCGACGCCGGCCGGCGCCTCCACCCCCGCGATCGCCGCGAAGCGCTTGGCCGCCACCTTGTCGAAGGCCAGATGCGACGACGCCGAGCCCGAGCCGGTGAAGGCAATGCCGCGCATCTCGCACATCGCCTGCAGCTCGCCATTCTCCGCCCTGCCGCCGTGCAAGCCGAGCACCAGCACGCGGCCCTCGGCCCTGGCCGCATCGAGTGCCTGTGCGAGGCCGACGCCGCGGCTGCCAGGCTTGAAATCGTCCTCGAACGGCCGCGTATGGCCCGCCAGCGCCTCGGCGCGGACCTCATGCACGGTGTCGTCGACATCCCAGAACCACAAATCGGCTTCCGGCAGCGCCTGGTGCAGCGCCTGCGCCGAGGCGACCGACACCAGCCGCTCCTTGTTGGTGCCGCCGAAAAGAATGGTAATCCGCATCAGCTTTGCTCGATTCCGATCCGCTTGATTTCCCAGTGTAGCTCAATTCCGGAATTTTCTTGCACCCGCGCGCGCACGGTATCGCCGAGGGTTTCGATGTCATGGCCGGTCGCCGCACCGGTGTTGATCAGGAAATTGCAGTGCATCTCCGACACCTGCGCGCCGCCGACGCGCAGGCCGCGGCAGCCGGCGGCGTCGATCAGTTTCCAGGCGCTGTGACCGGGCGGATTCTGGAAGGTCGATCCGCCGGTCTTTTCGCGGATCGGCTGCGCGGTCTCGCGGTGGCTTTGTACCTCGTTCATCCGCGCGCGGATCGCATCTGGCGCTGTGATAGTTCCGCGAAAGCGCGCCGAGGTGAAGATGATGGAGGGATCGACGCCGCTGTTGCGGTAGACGAATTTCATATCGGCATTGCTGAACGTGTGTTTTCTTCCGTCGCGGCCGATGCCGACAGCTTCGATCAGCACGTCCTTCGTTTCGGCGCCGTTGGCGCCGGCATTCATGCGCAGCGCGCCGCCGATGGTGCCGGGAATGCCGAAATAGAATTCCAGCCCGCCGATATGGACCGCCGCCGCGGTCTCGGCCACGCGCTTGTCGAGCGCGGCCGTGCCGGCGCTGACGATATCGCCATCGGTGCTGGTCTCGCCGAACCCACGCGGGCTGAGCCGGATCACCACGCCCGGGATGCCGCCATCGCGCACGATCAGGTTGGAGCCGACGCCGACGACCGTGACGGCAAGCTGCTTCGGCAGATGCGCAAGGAAATAAGCGAGATCGTCCTCATCCGCCGGCGTGAACAGCACCTGCGCCGGACCGCCGACCCGAAACCAGGTCAGTTCCGCCAGCGACTGGTTCGCCAAGAGACGCCCACGCAGCTCGGGCATCGCGGCTTTCAGGTCGGGCGTGATGTCGGGAAACGTCGCCACGCTCAGCCCAGCGCCTTCAATTCGCCGGGCAGCGCATAGGCCCATTGCGTGATGTTGCCGGCGCCGAGGCAGACGACGTAGTCGCCGTGCTTCGCGACCCCGGCGACGACGCGCGCCAGATCGGTGGAGGCCGGCAGCGGGATCACCTCGCGATGGCCGTGGGCGCGCAGGCCGAGCACAAAATGATCGCGGTCGATGCCTTCGATCGGCGCTTCTCCCGCCGGATAGACTTCAGCGACGACGACGGTATCGGCATCGTTGAAACAGGTACAAAATTCCTCGAACAGCGACTGCAGCCGCGTAAAGCGATGCGGCTGCACCACGGCGATGATCTTGCCATCGGTGGATTCCCGCGCCGCCTTCAAGACCGCGGCGATCTCGACGGGGTGGTGGCCGTAATCGTCGATGATGGTGACGCCGTTCCATTCGCCGGTCTTGGTAAAACGCCGTTTGACGCCGCCAAAGCCGGCCAGCGCCTTGCGGATGGTATCGTCGGACAATCCGAGTTCGTGCGCCACCGCGATCGCCGAGGTGGCGTTGAGCGCGTTATGCCGGCCGGGCATCGGCAGTGTCAGGTCTGATATCTCATGCGAGGTGCCGGCCTTGCGGTCACGAAATTCGACCTTGAATTTCGAGCCGCCGCCCATCGGGATGAGATCGACCAGCCGCGCATCGGCCTGCGGATTTTCGCCATAGGTGATGATGCGGCGGTCCTCGATCTTGCCGACGATGCTCTGCACCACCGGATGGTCGATGCACATCACGGCAAAACCGTAGAACGGCACGTTCTCGACGAAATTACGGAACGCGTCCTGCACCGCCTCGAAGGTCCCGAAATGATCGAGATGCTCGGGATCGACATTGGTGACGATGGCGACGTCGGCCGGCAATTTCAGAAACGTGCCGTCGCTCTCGTCGGCCTCCACCACCATCCACTCGCCGGCGCCGAGCCGCGCATTGGTGCCGTAGGCATTGATGATGCCGCCATTGATCACGGTCGGATCGAGATCGCCGGCGTCGAGCAGCGCCGCGACCATCGAGGTCGTCGTGGTCTTGCCATGGGTGCCCGCGATGGCGACGCAGCTCTTCAGCCGCATCAGTTCCGCCAGCATTTCGGCGCGGCGCACCACCGGGATACGCTGCGCCCTCGCTGCCATCAGTTCGGGATTGTCGCGCTTGATCGCGGTCGACACCACCAGCACATCGGCGCCGGCGACGTTCTCGGCCTTGTGGCCGACCGAGATCTGGATGCCCTTGTCGCGCAGCCGGGTGACATTGGCACCCTCGGACGCGTCGGATCCCTGCACGGTATAACCGAGATTGCACAACACCTCGGCGATGCCGCTCATGCCGATGCCGCCGATCCCGACGAAGTGGATGGGTCCGATCTCGCGCGGCAGTCTCATGAGGGCGTTCCTGTCATTGTGCGTACTGGATGCCCCGCTTTCGCGGGGCATGACAAGACTTTTTCCGTCATTCCGGGGCGCTCGCACCGCGAGCGAACCTCAGATGTGCAGTGCACATCGGGAATCTCGATATTCCGGATCGGTCCGCTGCGCGTCCCGTCCGGAATGACGAAGACGTCAGATCCCGGCGACTTTCACCACCAGATCGGCCAGCCGCTCGGCCGCGTCCAGCCGGCCCACGCTGCGGGCGGCGACGGCCATCGCCGCCAGCCGCTCCGGCTCGGCGGCCAGGGCCGAGATTTCCGCGGCCAGTCGGTCGGGCGTGAAATCCGCCTGCGCAATCCGGATCGCGCCGTTGACCTGCGCCAGCACGCCGGCATTGGCGAACTGGTCCTGATCGATCGCGCCGGGCAGCGGCACCAGGATCGACGGGCGGCCGATGGCGGCCAGTTCGGCCACCGTGCCGGCGCCGGAGCGCGAGACCACCAGATGGTTGGACGCCAGCCGCGCCGGCAAATCGGTGAAGAACGGCGCCAGTTCGGCTGATATCTTGAGCCGGTCATAGACCGCGCGCACCCGCGCCATGTCCTCATCGCGAACCTGCTGGGTGAGGATCAACCGGTTCCATAGCGAAGGTTCCAGCCGCTCGATCGCCGGTGGCACGATATCGGCCATCACCCGCGCGCCCTGGCTGCCGCCGACCACCAGCAGGCGAAGCGGGCCGGTCGCGTCGGGCGAGGCAAATTTCACCGCGGCGGCGGCCAGGATCGCCGGGCGCATCGGCGTGCCGACGGTGGTGGTCTTGCCGGCCAGATCGGGATCGCGATCGAGCACGCCGGGCAGCGAGGTCGCGATCGCGCAGACGCGGCTCGACAGGAACCGGTTGGCGCGGCCGAGCACCGCGTTGGCCTCGTGAATGATGCCGGGCACGCCGAACAGTTTTGCCGCCAGCAGCGGCGGCACGGTCGGGTAGCCGCCAAAGCCGACCACGGCCGCGGGCTCCAGTTTTCGCATCAGATTGAGCGACACCGCGGTGCCGGCAGCGAGCAGCAGGCCGGTGCGGGCCAGCGACCACGGCGTGCGGCTGCGCACGGTCTCGCTCGGCACCACGTCCATGGTCTCGCGGGTGAACAGGCCGCTGTAGCGCAGGGCGCGGGAATCGGTCGCCAGCCGGACGCGAAAACCGCGCCGGATCAGTTCGACGCCAAGCGCCTCGGCGGGAAACAGATGGCCGCCGGTCCCGCCCGCGGCCAGCAGAATAAGGGGGGAAAAATTGTCCATTGGAGCTACCGTCATTGCGAGCGAAGCGAAGCAATCCATAGGCGACGGACGAAAGTGGTGGATTGCTTCGTCACTTCGTTCCTCGCAATGACGAAAAAGCGCGTCTATGCCGCCCGGTCAAGCGTAGGTCGGCGCGGCGTTGGCGTCGCCGATCGATTCCATCTCGGTGCGCGGCCGCAGCCGCGTCAGCGCCAGCAGCATGCCGACGCTGTAGGCCAGCGAGATGATCGACGAGCCGCCATAGGAAACGAACGGCAGCGTCATGCCCTTGGCAGGGATCAGTTGCAGATTGACCGACATGTTGATCGCGGCCTGCACCCCGAACAGGATGGCGAGGCCGGATGCGGCGAACCGCGAGAACAGATCCTCGGTGGCATAGGCGCGCGACAGCGCGCGGATCACGATAAAGGCGAACAGTGCCAGCAGCGCCAGGCACAGGATGATGCCGAACTCCTCCGCCGCCACCGCGAACACGAAATCGGTATGACTGTCCGGCAGGCTGCGCTTGGCGATGCCCTCGCCCGGCCCGAGCCCGAACCAGCCGCCATTGGAGAAGGCCTCCATGGCGGTATCGACCTGAAAAGTGTCGCCGGAACCCGGATTCATGAAGCGCTTGATGCGGAAGGCAACGTGCGGCACCAGCAGATAGGCCCCGAACAGCCCGGCGCCCGCGGCGCCCGCCAGCCCCGCCACCCAGATCATCCGCATGCCCGCGATGAAGAACAGCGCGCCCCATACCATCAGGATCAGCAGGGTCTGGCCGAAATCGGGCTGCAGCACCAACAGCGCCACCAGCGTCAGCAGCAGCCCCAGTGCGAACGAGGTCGCCGGCATTTCCGGCCGTCGCGCCGATTCCGCGAACAGCCATGCCGCCAGCACCACGAAGGCGGGCTTGGCGGATTCGGACGCCTGGATGTTGACGCCGAGCAGGGTGATCCAGCGCCGCGACCCCTTGACCTCGGGTCCGATCAGCAGCGTCGCCACGATCAGCACGACGGAAACCGCGAAGACGATCAGCGCGGTGCGCCGGATCTGGCGCGGCGACAGGAAGGAGACGCCGATCAGCACGATGAAGCACGGCAGCAGAAACAGCACATGGCGGTTGAAGAAGTGGAACGGATCGAGCCCGATCCTGGTCGCCACAGGCGGACTGGCCGCCAGCGACAGGATCACGCCGCCCAGCATCAACGCGACGATCGCCGCCAGCAGCAGGCGGTCGACCGTCCACCACCATTCGGAAAACGGGGTGCGTTGTTCACGGGAGATCATGGGCGTTCCCAAAGGACAGGGTTTGCCCATTGGTGGCCGAGGATGGTTACGAGAACGTTAATGGGATCGGTATCTTTAGAGATTGGGCACGAAGCTGCACCACAAAAGCTCGTCATCCCCGCGAAGGCGGGGACCCAGTACGCCGCAGCTTCTCGGCTCTATCGCTGACGTCTCTGGAATACTGGGTCACCCGCCTCCGCGGGTGACGACAGTTGTGAACGGGTCGGCAACGTGGGTCCCGGCTCTGCGTTGCTGCACCTCGCCTATTTCCGCTCCGAAGACCAAGGAAAATTGACGAAATTCTCGCGGTTGTCGAAACAGATATTTCCGTACATCTTGAGATACGACGCACGAAGCGCCGGATCCTTGTAGACGGAACCGGGATCGGCGACCTCAGCCTCGTAACGGGCCATGTTCTGCAGCGTCAGCGCGCGCGGCAGGATGTCCATGGCCTGCGGAACGCTTTTGCCTTCGAGCCAGTCGGCCGCGTGCTGCCCCATCGCGTAGGCGAAAATCGGTGATGCGAGACTGACGCTAGCCTTGTAGGGGCCTCCTGATTTAATTTCGGCGACCGCGGCGGGTTCGCCGTCGATGCCGCCGAGGAATTGGTCCGGGCGCGCCTTACCGGTCTCGCGAAGGGCGGCGAGCGCACCGAGCACCACCGTATCGGCGCCAAGCACCACGTCGATCTCGGGCTCGGCCAGCAGGACGGTGCGCATCGTTGCAGCACCTCCAGCCTCGTCGACCGTCAGCGGAGAGATATCGGCCACGATGGTGACGCCTGGAATATCCTTTAGCGAATCCCGCATCGCGGCGAAACGCGGGGCGAGAAACTGCAGCCGATCGTGCGTGAGCAGCACCACCTTCGCCTTGCCCTTGAGGCGGGTCTTGATATAGCCCGCCGCTTCGTCGCCAAGGACCTTACCGGTCAGGTATTGCGGCGCGTTCAATAGCGAGGTCGCCGGCGGCGCGACGACCGCTCCAACATAAGCCCCGGACCAGATGGCCTGCTTAATCGCGGGACTGATGGACTGCGAGTCGACGGGAGAAACGACCAGTGCGCCGCCGCGCGCGCTCACGAACTTCAGCACCTGTTCTCTCATCACGGCGGGATCGTTGTTGGCCTGATCGTTCTCGAAGGTAAGCTTGCGGTCTTGGGCTGCCAGTTCGAGACCTCGGGCAACGCCTTGCATGAACTTCCGCCCGTTGTCCTGCGCAAAGGTGAGCGATTTGCGAAGACCGGGCGGCCGCGAACAGTCCGGCGCATCCGGATTGAACGGCGGGAAAACTACCGGCCTGGTGATGCCCGGCGGCCCTTCCTGCGTGATTCCGGTTCGAGCCATTCCCGTCGACAGCGCGACCAGGAACGCAACAAAACATAAGCTTCGCCTCAACCGGTCATTCCTCACGTTACCACTCATCCAATTTCGATCGGGGACGGAAAGGCTAGGCGCGCGCTGGTGCCGGGATATCGGGCGATATATTCCACTTCGGCCCCGATCGTTCGCGCCATTGCATTGACGATCCGCGTCCCAAGTCCGGAGCCCTTGGGCGCGCCCTCCACGCCGCGTCCGACGCCGTCGTCCTCGACAACGAGTTCTGCGCGTTCCTCGGAAAGCCGCTTCAGATGGACACGCACCTCCCCGGCCCGATCCGGGTAGGCATATTTGAAGGCATTGGTGACCCATTCGGTCACGATCACGCCGAGGTTGACGCTCAAATCCGGTTTCAATTTCAGCGGCTCGAGGTCATATCGCAGCGAGGCGCCATGGCCTTCGTTCCGCATCGACATTTCAACATTGCTGAGAAGTCCCGAGAGATACTGTTCGAGATCGACGAACCGCGCGTCGCCCGAACTATACAGCGACTTGTGCACCGCGGATATCGCATCGATCCTTCCCTGAGTCTCGTGCAGGGCATCCTTTGCGACCTGATCCTCGATCCCGTTGGATTGCAGACGTACGAGCGCGGCCACCATCGAAAGGCTGTTGGCCACGCGGTGATTTACTTCGGCCAGCAACACCTCGGCCTTGTCGCGCGCCGTGATCAAATCCGCTGTTCGGCTCCTGACGCGTTGTTCAAGCGAAGCATTCAACATCTGGACTTCATCTCGGGTCTGGGCAATCTCGCGTGCATAACGGAAAATCGTAATCGTGACGCCGCCAACGACAATGATGATGATTAATCCGCCGATCACCGAGACCAGGCGCAGCCAGGTCGCATTCCGGCGTTGTTCGGCAATTCCGCTTGTCAAGCGCTCATCGGATATCCGGATGATGCTGGATAGAAAGACGTTCGCTTCGTCCATCAGCGCCTTGCCGCGGTTGCTGCGAAACAAGTCCAGCGCATCAGCATCGTGAAGTTCACTCTTTAGCGCGGTCGTGCGGTCCATTTCATCGAACTTTTCAGCAACCACGTCGGTCAATCGCTTGATCATGCGGTCGGTTTGCGACGAAGGAGCAAGCGAGGCCTTTAAACGTGCGAACTGAGCTTGTGCCAGGGTCCTGGCGTTGCCGTAAGGCGCCAGATAAATTTCGTTGCCACCGACCAAAAAGCCGCGCTGGCTGGACTCTGCGCTTTGCAATGCGTTGCGCAATTCGACGGCTGATATCCGGCTGTCTCGCACCTGAGAGGCCTCGTCGACGTATCGTTGCGCGTTTTCTCCGAGCCAGATCGTCATGCCCACGATCGTGAGCAACGCCAGAAAGCCGACCAGAAGCAGAAAAATGGTCGAGTTGACGACAAAACGGCTGGATATGGGCATATGCGGCTAAAATTTCTAACGGGCACCGGCCCGAAGGCGCCACTGTAGCAGAAAAGGACTTTGCTCAACATCCTTTCGGCGTGAGGTCCAAAGGGACTTCAGCCCCCAGGGTCGCAGGTTCCCTCGGTCCACGACATGCCCGTGAAGCCGGTTCGCCAGAACCGATCGTTCCGAAGACATCGGCTTTTGACCCGCCTGCAATATTCGGCACTCGAGAAAATTACCATCTATTCCTATTCGATCGGCGGAATGGTACGCACCTAATGGCCTGCCCTCACACCACCGGCTTCACGCCCTCCAGGTCCGTAACCAGGTCGCGGAACCTGGCGCCGCGAATTTCGATATTGCGATACTGGTCGAACGAGGCGCAGGCCGGCGACAGCAGCACGACGGGATCGGCCAGCCCCGAAGCCTCTGCATCCCGCGCGGCATTGGCCACCGCGACTTCGAGCGTTTCGCTGATCTCGTGCGGCACCCGGTCGCCGAGCGTGCCGGAAAATTCCGGCGCGGCTTCGCCGATCAGATAGGCCTTTCGGATGCGCGGGAAAAATTCCGTCAGGCCGGTGATGCCGCCGAGTTTCGGCTTACCGCCGGCGATCCAGAAGATGTCGCCGAATGACGACAGCGCATGCGCCGCGGCGTCCGCATTGGTGCCCTTGGAATCGTTGACGAACAGCACATTGCCGCGGCGGCCGACCTGCTCCATGCGGTGGGCGAGGCCGGGAAAGCTGCGCAGGCCACTCTGCAGGATCTCGGTGGAGATACCGAGCGCCAGCGCGCAGGCGGCGGCGCAGGCGGCATTTTGGGCGTTGTGCAGGCCGCGCAGCGAGCCGATGCCGCCGATCCGCGCGATCTCGCTGCGGGCGCCGCCGGCGGCGCGCAGGATGACTTCACGCTCGACATAGATTCCGTCCGGCAGCGGATTTTTCACGGAGATGCGGACCACGCGCTGGCCCGCCTGCTCGATCCGGTCGGCGGTGTTGCGGCTCCAGCCGTCATCGACGCCGACGATCGCGGCGCCCTGCGGCTGCACGCCGGCGACCAGGCGCTCCTTCACCGCGGCGTAATTTTCCCGCGTGCCGTGGCGCTCGATGTGGTCTTCGCTGACATTGAGCAGGATGCCGACCGAGGGATCGAGGCTCGGCGTGAGGTCGATCTGGTACGACGACATCTCGATGACATGGACGCGCCCCATGCGTGGCGGCTGCAGCGACAGGATCGCGGTGCCGATATTGCCGCCCATCTGGGTATCGTAACCGGCGACGCGCATCAGATGCGCGATCAGCGCCGTGGTGGTCGATTTGCCGTTGGTGCCGGTGATGGCGACGAACGGCGCGTCCGGCGCATGACGCCGCCGCTCGCGGCAGAACAATTCGATATCGCCGATCACCTCGACGCCGGCCTCACGCGCCGCCAGCACCGACCAGTGCGGCGCCGGATGGGTGAGCGGCGCTCCCGGCGTCAGCACCAGCGCCGCGAAATTCGCCCACGACACTTTTCGCAGGTCGGCGGTGATGAACCCGGCCTGCACGGCTTTGGCGATATTGTCGGCGCTGTCATCGCCGGCGATCACTTCCGCCCCGCCCGCCTTCAAAGCGTGGCAACTCGCCAGCCCGGAGCCGCCGAGGCCGAACACCGCAACCGTCTTGCTCGCGAAGGAGGTGACGGGGATCATTTCTCCCCTCCCCCCGCGAAGCGGTGGGGAGGGGTCGGGGGTGGGGGGTCTATCAGCGCATTCGACTGACAGCGAATTTGCGGAAGCGCCCCCCACCCCCGACCCCTCCCCGCCACGCGCAAGCGCGCGTGGAGAGAGGGGAGAAAGGCAGCATCAGGTGGGGGAAATTCGATTACCGCCACGCGCGCTCACCGCAGCTTCAGCGTGGAGAGACCGGCCAGCGCCAGCATCACCGAGATGATCCAGAACCGGATCACGATCTGCGGTTCGGTCCAGCCCTTCTGCTCGAAATGATGATGCAGCGGCGCCATCCGGAACACGCGCTTGCCGGTGAGCTTGAACGAGGCCACCTGGACGATCACCGAGACCGCTTCCAGCACGAACAACCCGCCGATGACCGCCAGCACGATCTCGTGCTTGACCGCGACCGCGGTGGCGCCGAGCATGCCGCCGAGCGCCAGCGAGCCGGTATCGCCCATGAAGATCGACGCCGGCGGCGCATTGAACCACAGGAATCCCAGCCCGGCGCCGAGCACCGCGCCGCACAGCACCGCAAGCTCGCCGGTGCCGGCGACGTAATTGATCTGCAAATAATCCGCGAACACCGCGTTGCCGGTCAGGTAGGCGATCATGCCGAAACTCGCCGCCGCGATCATCACCGGCACGATGGCCAGGCCATCGAGGCCGTCGGTCAGGTTCACGGCATTGCCGGCGCCGACCATGATGAAGGCGCCGAAGAACACGAAGAACCAGCCGAGATTCAGCACGATGTCCTTGAAGAAGGGAATCACCAGCGAGGTCGAGAACGGGACTCTTCCGAGCCGGGTCAGCGCGTAACAGGCGGCCAGCGCGATCACCGCCTCGATCAGCAGCCGGATCCTGCCCGCGAAACCGCTATGAGACTGCTTCGTCACCTTCAGGTAATCGTCGTAGAAACCGACGAAGCCGAAGCCGAGCGTTACCGCCAGCACGATCCAGACATAGGGATTGAGCGGATTGGCCCACAGCAACGTCGAGACCACCACCCCGGATAGAATCATCAGGCCGCCCATGGTGGGCGTGCCCTTCTTGCTGATGAGGTGCGATGCCGGGCCGTCTGATCGGATCGGCTGGCCCTTGCCCTGGCGCAGCCGCAAATGGTCGATGATCCAGGGACCGAACAGGAAAACGAACAGCGCGCCTGTCACCATCGCCCCGCCGGTGCGAAAGGTGATGTAGCGAAACACGTTCAGACCTGTGCGGAACACGCCCAGCCCGGGAACCGTGTTGGAAAGGTCGATCAGCCAATAAAACATTCAATCCGCCCTATACCGCGGCTTCGTCAGCCGCGGCCTTGCCGGGAAAGCGCTTTTCGAGCGCCGTTACAATCGGTTTCATCTTCGTGCCCAGCGATCCCTTGATCATGATCGCGTCACCAGCACGAATCGCCGATACCACCTGCGCTTCGAGACTAGCCGAATTCTCCGCATAGCCGCCCCGTTTACCGGTGGAAAGCGCGTCCCACAAGTTGCGCATCAGCGGACCACAGCAATACACCAGATCGACGTTGTTGGCCTTGATGGCCTCATTGAGGCCGAGATGCAGCGCCGGGCTGGTCGGGCCCAGTTCCAGCATGTCGCCGAGCACCGCGATGCGCCGGCCTTGCGGACCGACCGCCGCACTGCCGAGCACGTTCAGCGCCGCCGCCATCGACGCCGGATTGGCGTTGTAGCTTTCATCGATCAGTGTCGCCTCGCCGTGGCCGACTTCGAGCACGCGACGGGCGCCGCGGCCCACCGCCGGCTCGATCTGCGACAGCGACAGCGCCGCCAGCGCCAGATCGGCACCCGCCAGCGAGGCGGCGGCCAGCACCGCCAGCGAATTCATCGCCATATGGCGGCCGGGCATGCCGAGCCTGTAGGTGACGTCATGGCCGAGGATGCTGGCGTGCACGGCCGAGCGGTCCGGATGCAGCGCGACGTCGATCAGCCGCGCGTCGGATTTTGCATCAGCGCCGAACGAAACGATGCGGTCGATGCCGAGCTTTTTGGCGCTGCGTTCCAGCCGTGCGAATTGCGAATTGTCACGATTGAGCACGACCGCGCCGCCGGGCTCCAATCCGACAAAGATTTCCGCCTTGGCGTCGGCAATCGCCTCGATGCCGGTGAAGAACTCCAGATGCACCGGCTCCACCGTCGTGATGACGGCGACCTGCGGCCGCACCATCCGCACCAGCGCGTCGATTTCGCCGGCGTGGTTCATGCCGATCTCGAAAATCGCAAACTTGACCTGTGACGGGCAGCGCGCCAGCGACAGCGGCACGCCCCAATGGTTGTTGAACGACGAAGCCGAGGCATGGGTCTCGCCCTGTGCGGCGAGCACGCGCCGCAACGCCTCCTTGGTCGATGTCTTACCGACCGAGCCGGTGATGGCGATCACATGCGCATGGAGGCGCGCGCGCGATGCAATTCCCAGTTCGACGAGACCGGCGAGCACGTCGTCCACCACCAACAACGGCGCGTCGGGGGCGAACTTGTCGCGCTTGATACGCTCGACCACCGCCAGCGCGGCGCCGGCCTTCAGCGCGGCGGCGACAAAATCATGGCCGTCATGGACGTCGCCCTTGATCGAGAAATAAGCATCGCCCGGCGCGATGGTGCGGCTGTCGATCGACAGGCCGGTAATCGCCTCCGGCAACACGCCCTGGATTTGCGCGCCCATCGCCTGCGCCATGGCGCCAGTTGTCCACAACGGCGTCGCGCTCATGCGCCCATCGATGAAAGTGCTGATGCCACCGCATCGTGATCGCTGAACGGCAGCGTGGTGTTGCCGACGATCTGCCCGGTCTCGTGGCCCTTGCCGGCGATCAGCAGCGCGTCGCCCGGCTGCAGCGACGCTATCGCGGTTCGAATCGCCTCGGCGCGATCGCCGATTTCGGTGGCGCCTGTGGCCGCGGTCAAAATCGCTGTGCGAATGACTTGCGGATTCTCGCTGCGCGGATTGTCGTCGGTGACGATGATGCGGTCGGCATTCTCGGCGGCGATCGCGCCCATCAAGGGCCGCTTGCCGGCATCGCGGTCACCGCCGGCGCCGAACACCACCACCAGCTTGCGCCTGGCGTAGGGACGCAGCGCCTGCAGCGCCTTTGCCAATGCATCGGGTTTGTGGGCGTAATCGACGAAGATCGGCGCGCCGTTGCGCTCGGCGACCCGCTCCAGCCGGCCTTTTGCCCCCTCCAGCAGTTCAAGCGAGGCGAACACCGCGTTCGGCTCGCTGCCGGTGCTGATTGCGAGTCCCGCGGACACCAGTGCATTCTCGACCTGGAATTCGCCGACCAAGGGCAGCCGCACCTGATAGAAGCGGCCGCGATGTTCGAGGGTCAGTTGCTGTGCGAAGCCGTCGATATCGGCATTGACAAGGCGAATGCCCTCGCCGGCGCCGGCGCCCTTGTTGCCGACCGTGACGATCCGCAGTTTTCGTATCCGCGCCGCGTCGATCACCTCCGGCGAGCAGTCATGATCGGCTGATATCACCGCGGCGCCGTCTGATGCCACCAGGTCGCGGAACAGCCGCAGTTTGGCGTTCAGGTAATGTGCGACGTCGGGATGGTAATCCATGTGGTCGCGGGTGAGATTGGTAAAGCCGCCGGCGGCGATCCGCACGCCGTCGAGGCGGTATTGGTCGAGCCCGTGCGAGGAGGCCTCGAAGGCGAGATGGGTGACGCCCTCGCCTGCGATCTCGTCAAGCTGCCGGTGCAGCGCGATCGGATCCGGCGTGGTCAGCGACCCGTAGATGGTGCGCTTCGGCGACACCAGCCCGATGGTGCCGATGCTGGCCGATTCGTGGCCGAGCCTAAGCCAGATCTGGCGCGTGAAGGCGGCGACCGAGGTTTTTCCGCTGGTGCCGGTGACCGCCGCGATGGTGTGCGGCTGCCGCGGATAGAATTTCGCCGCGGCCAGCGCCAGCGCGCGGCGCGGGTTCGGCGTGGTGACGAAGGGCACGCGGATGTCATCGGGCGGATGATCGCCGGCGATCGCCACCGCACCTGCCGCAACAGCGGCATCGATGAAGCGCGCGCCGTCGGTCTTGCTGCCGGCCAGCGCAAAGAACAGGTCGCCCGGCTTCACGCTGCGGCTTTCCATCGCCAGGCCCGACACCACGACGGTGCCGGCCTGCGGAGGCAGCGTGGCGTCATCGCTGAGGAGGTCGCGAAGTCTCATTATCTTCCAGTCCGGCCGGCGCGAGACGCCGCTTGTCGATCTGAAGTTTTCAGGGGAATCCGCAGCAACCACTACAGGAACTTCGAATCGGGCGGCAATGAAATGAGCCTTACTGGCTTCCCCTGGATGCCGCAAGAATAAGGCGGTCGGACGGCGGCAGGTCGAACCGCGGCTCGACCCCCAGCAGCGGGCCAATGCGGGCGATCACCTTGCCGCCGGTCGGCACCGCGTTCCAGCCCGAGGTGATAAAGCCATGGGTCTCAGGCAAGGGCTTCGGCTCGTCCAGCATGATCAGGATCTGGTACTGCGGATTGTCGGCCGGCATGATCGCGGTGAACGAATTCAACACCTGTTTCTTGGAATAGCGTCCGTTGACCACCTTTTCCGAGGTTCCGGTCTTGCCGCCGATATAATAGCCCTTCACGTCGGCCTTCTTGGCGGTTCCGATCTCGGCATTGAGCCGCATCAGATAGCGCATCTTGTCGGATGTCTCGGTCCGCACCACCTTCTTCGCCATCGCCCTGGCTTCTTCTTCCGAGCGCTTGAGGAAGGTCGGCGGGATCAAATAGCCGCCGTTGATGACGGCGTTGATGCCCATCACCGCCTGCAGCGGCGCGACCGCAATGCCGTGGCCGAAGGCGATGGTGATGGTGTTCAGATCGCTCCAGCGCTTCGGCACGATCGGCGAGGCGCTTTCCGGCAGTTCGGTGCGCAGCCGGTCGAGCTGACCGAGCTTGCGCAGGAACGCCTTGTGCGCCTCGACGCCCTGCCCGAGCGCAATCCGCGCCGCGCCGACGTTGGACGAAAAAGTGAAGACTTCCGACAGCGTGATCGAGCGGCCCAGCGGGTGGGTGTCGTGAATGGCGAACTTGCCGTAATGCAGCGCGCCGCGGGCGTCGTACAGGGTATTGAGATTGGCCTTGCCGGAATCCAGCGCCATCGCCAGCGTCAGCGCCTTGAAGGTCGAGCCCATCTCGTAGACGCCGGTGGTCAGGCGGTTGATGCGGTCGGGATCGTGCGCCTCCTTCGGATTGTTCGGATCGAAATCCGGCAGCGACACCATGGCGACGATCTCGCCGGTCCTGACGTTGGAGACGAGGCCGGAGGCCGCCTTGGCCTTGTATTTCTCC
>JBBQUA010000105.1:0-17254 GCA_038212905.1 Hyphomicrobiales bacterium | reverse complement strand
TGAGTCAAAAACCCTTGCGCTTTGTGCAGCGCGGTCGCATATTGTTGCGGTGCGGTAGCGCCTCGCGCTATCGCTGCCCTCCTTGGGCGTTTCCTCCCTAGACTTGGGCCGCTTGTTCATTCAAGCGGCCCTTTTTTCTTTTTCACTTTCACTTTCGTCATTCCGGGGCGCGACCGACGGGAGCGAGCCCGGAATCCATAACCACGATCGGGAGTATGGATTCCGGGCTCGCGCCAAGGGGGCGCGCCCCGGAATGACGAAGATGAGAGTATCTACTCCGCCGCGGCCTGGAACGGGCCGAGATCGCCGAGTGGAACCGCGGCCAGTGCATCGGCTAGTGCTGCGAAGTCCGCGGTGACCTGCTGGAACCTGGCGCTGCGCTCGCGCCGCCGCTCGTCCATGTAGATGGCCCGGTTGAGTTCGAGCTGGATGGTGTGCAGTCCGGATGCCGGATTGCCGTAATGCTCGGTGATGAACCCGCCGGCATAGGGCTTGTTGCGTCCGACCGAATAACCCAGCGCGGTCATGGTTTCCTCGACGATGTCGGGCAGCAGGGCGGCGCAGCTGGTGCCGTAGCGGTCGCCGATCACCACGTCCGGCCGTCGCGGCTCGTCGCGCGATACGCCGACCGAAGGCATCGAATGGCAATCCACCAGGATCACGGTGCCGAACGCCTGATGCGCCTTGTTGATCAGCCGGCGCAGCGCGCGGTGATAGGGTTTGTACAGCGCCTCGATCCGCGCCAGCCCGTCATCGACCGAAAGCCGCTCGCGGTAGATCTCCTGGCCGTCGCCAACCACGCGCGGGATGGTGCCGAGACCGCCGGCTACCCGCATCGAGCGGGTATTGGCAAAGCTCGGCAGCCGGCCCGCGAACATCCTGGGATCGAGCTCGTAGGGCTCGCGGTTGACGTCGACATAGGAGCGGGGAAAGTTGACCCGGACCGTCGGAAAGCCGCGATCGCAGAGATCCGCGATCAGCTCGTCCATGAAGGAATCTTCGGAACGGCGCAGCGCGGTTACGTCGATCCGCGACGCATTGAGGAACTCGTGCGGATAGACCGAGCCGGAATGCGGGGAATTGAAGATGATCGGCGCCCGCCAGACGGCCGGCTCCACGATCTCGAACGGAGGCGACAGTTCGCCATCAAACTGGGGCATCGTCGGGCGCCGTCCCTGCAAGCCGCTGCTTCTGGATGGGTCGATTCTGCCAGAAAAACGGTGATCTTATGAGAAGACATTGTCCGTAATCACAACCATTCTGCCAAGTAAAATGTGCAAGCGAAAAAAATTTGCGACGCCCTGGAACGGTTCTCGGGCGACAAAAAAGGCCCGGCTTCATTGCCTTGAGGCGCATTCCGGTACAGAAATAGCGCTTATCCGCCGCCCAACCGCGCGCCGCCCTTTAACCCAAATTTACCCTCTGTCGGGCTTAGTGAGCGGATTGATCCTCTTAACCGGATTCGACGACCCATCATCATGCACAAAATCCTCCTCGCCGAAGACGACAACGACATGCGCCGCTTCCTGGTCAAGGCGCTGGAAAACGCCGGTTTTCAGGTCTCGTCCCACGACAACGGCATGTCCGCCTATCAGCGGCTGCGTGAGGAGCCGTTCGAGATGCTGCTCACCGATATTGTGATGCCCGAAATGGACGGCATCGAGTTGGCGCGCCGGGCCTCGGAACTCGATCCGGACATCAAGATCATGTTCATCACCGGGTTTGCCGCCGTGGCGCTCAATTCCGATTCGGAAGCCCCGAAAAACGCCAAGGTGCTGTCGAAGCCGGTCCACCTTCGCGAATTGGTCAGCGAAGTGAACAAGATGCTGGCGGCCTGATCAGGCCGCACTATCCGACTCCAGCCTGCTTGCTTGCCCGCTTTGGAGCCGATATACGGACCCCACCCGTAAAGATCACCCTGTGAGGGGCGCGTAGCTCAGCGGGAGAGCACCTCGTTGACATCGAGGGGGTCACAGGTTCGATCCCTGTCGCGCCCACCATCCAATTCCATGATTTCGGATGATTTTCCGGCCGGTCTGGTCCGGACCGGCGACCCTGCCGGGGCATCCGGCGTGCAGCCTGCCTGGTTCAGCCAGCCAGGCTCAGATCGAACTGCCGATCGGTCACCACAGCCGGGACAAACAAGCATTCCTCGGCTGGCGCCGGCGCAAGCTCATCCCTGACGACGATGGTGACGTTCCAGCCTTCGCTGGCCCACACCCGCGCCTTGGCAATCGCTATCAGCGAACTGTCCCGCTGCATGGTCACGGTCTCGCTGTCTCTCTTCGCCACGATTTCAAACGCCATCTATTTCCCCGATGCTCTGTACACGGGGCTACGGTGGTTCAGGCTTTTGACTGCAATTCGCCGGCACCGTGTCGATTTGGCGGCGAGGCTGGATCCGATTCGGGCAGCCGGGCCGGTGCCGACACCGATGTCCGCGGCCTCAGGGCTGCGCGGCGATCCGGCGCGGCGTCTCGTGCACCACCATTTTCCCCAACGGGCAGATCTGCGCCTTGATCTGCTCCGCGACCGCGCGCGGATTCATGTCCGGATTGCAAAGGAGGATATCGACCAGCAGCAGACGATACTCCGGCCACGTCGTCAGTACGATGTGCGACTCGCCGAGAAAGATCGCGATGGTGAGGCCGTGCGGGACGTAGCGCACTTCGTACTCGCCGACGATGGTGGCGCCGACCGACTGCGCCGCGGTCTTGGCGGCTTCGGCGAGCGCTTTCGCGTCGTCGATGATCTCGGGACACTCGTACAGTTCCGCGAGGATCTGGGTCATCAGCATCGAGACGTTCCTTCGGTCCGGACCGATCCGAATGCTGGCCCAACTCGCAATTCATGCAGGTGTGTGCTAGTTAGCCGAATTGTCCCCGAGATCAAGCAGTAATGGCCGCGACGTCGATTCTGGACCTGATAGCGCAGGCGACGCGTTTGCGCGAGGGATCCGCCGGCGTCCAGGCCCTGCTGCGCGCGGTCTACCGTGCCGGCTCGCTGCGCCTGCAGGATGCCGCGCGCGAGGCGCGGTTGCCGCTGCCGGTGGCGAGCGCGGTGCGCCGCGAACTGGAAAAGGCCGGGCTGCTCGAACGCAAGCAGGGGCTGTCGCTGACCGGCGACGGCCGCGACTTCGTCGAGCGCGACCTCGGCATGCGGACAACCCAGCTCGACATCACCTGTGCGACCTGCGCCGGACATGGCATCGTGATTCCGGACTCGCTCAAAGGCGAAGTAGAAAGGTTGGCAGAGATCATCGCGAGCGCGCCGTCGGTCGATGTCACGCTGGACCAGGCGCCCTGCATGCCCGACACCGCGATGCGCCGCGCGCTGTTGATGCTGCAGAGCGGCGCGCTCGAGGGCAAGCGCGTGCTGCTGCTCGGCGACGACGATTCGGTGTCGATCGCGATCGGCTTGCTCGGCCGCGCGCTGCGTCAAGGCGACCTCACGCGCGGCGTCACCGTTGTTGACGCCGACGAGCGGCGCATCGCGTTCCTGCGCGATGCCGCCGCGCGCGAACAATTGGCGCTCGAAGTCGTCCACCACGATCTGCGCCATCAATTGCCGGCGGGCCTGCTCCGTGCGTTCGACGTGATCGAGACCGACCCGCCCTATACGCTCGAAGGCGCGCGGCTGTTTCTGGCCCGTGGCTGCGAGGCGCTGACCACAGAGGCCGACGGCCACTGCTTCTTCTCGTTCACGCATTGGCCGGCGTCGCAGATGCTCGAACTGCAGAAGGTGTTCAACGAGCTTGGGCTGGCGGTGCGGGCGGTGTGGCCAAATTTCAATCGCTATGCCGGCGCCAGCATGCTCGGCAATCTCGGCCAGCTGATCGAACTCGTCCATGTCACCGGAGCGGCCACCGAGCTGCCGGATTTCAGCGGCCCGCTCTATACCGCCGAAGTCAATCCGCGGCTGCGCGTCTATGCCTGCACCGATTGCGGCAAGGAGATCGTGCTCGGCGAGGGCGGCATCCCGGCCACCATCGAAGACGCCAAGATTTTGGGCTGCCGCTCGTGCGGCGGGCATGTGTTCCGCCGGCAGTCGGTTCGACCGTCATGAAGCGCGCGCTTGCCGCCGCTTGAGCGTGGCGCCGGCGTGTTAATGGATATCACTCTCAGGGATACGAAAAATGTCTGACAAACCAACTTTCCGCCTGCGCCCCCTCGAGGAAAAGGATCTCGAGGCCGTCGCGGTGTTCGAAGGCGAAATTGCCAAAATCTCGTTTCCCGACGATCCGATCACCGACACCAATTTCTACATCAAGAAGCTGAAGCAGCTGATGGCCAACAAGGACGCCGCCGCCTTCGTTGCCGAAAGCGGCGGCGAGGTGGTCGGCTGGGCCAATGTCAGCCAGCGGCAGAATTTCATTACCAAGGAAAAATACGCCGACTTCCACAGCATCTACGTCGCGCCCTCGCAGCGCGGCGGCGGCGTGGTGGCGGCACTGGTCGAGGCGGTGTTCGACCATTGCCGGCAGAAAAACATGGGCAAGGTGGTGTTCCGTACCCGGGCCGACAACGAGCGCATGAAGTCGGTACTGGCGCGGGTCGGCTTCGTGCCGACGCAGATCTATTACGAGAAGGCGTTCGGCGAAGAGGGCGGAGACTAACACGCCGCTCTCTTTCGAGACGCATCGCTTGGCGACGTTCTTCACTCCCCTCCCTCCACGCGCCCTTGCGCGTGGCGGGGAGGGGTCGGGGGTGGGGGGTGTTTCCGCAGATTCATTGCCAGCGGTACGTGCTTACGACTCGCAGCGAGTGCGCTGATAGACCCCCCACCCCCGACCCCTCCCCACCGCTGCGCGGGGGGTGGGGAGTAGAAGAGCGCGCTTCACCGCGCCGGCATCATGAACACATCATACCGCACCGTCTTGCCGGTGATCGAGTGCGACGGTTTTCGCAGGCCCTCCAGATGCTGCGCCCGCAGCGGCCATTTCAGCACCACGCGTTTGCAGTCGGCTGCGAGCGCCGCCTGCATCAGTTCAAGCGCGTCGGGATCGGTTCCGACCAGTTCGCGCAACAGCCGCATCTCCCGCTTTACTTCAGCGTTGTTGGTGCGCGGCGGGTGCATTGGATCGACAATCACGGCATCGGCGCGCAGGCCAGGCAGCAGGTCGCGGGCGTCGCCCTGCATCAAGGTCATCCGCGCCACCACGGCGGCGAGTTCGGGGGTCTCGGCGCCGGCCCGCGCCAGCGCCTCCCGCAAGTGGTCGTGAACTTCCCGGGAGCGCTCCAGCAGGGTGACCTGCGCGCCAAGGGTCGCGAGCAGAAAGGCATCGCGGCCGAGTCCCGCGGTGGCGTCGATGATGGTTGGCGTGTGGCCCGGGGCGAAGCCGGCGGCCCGCGCCAGCGCATCCCTTCGCGAGGCGCCGGACCTGTAACGATAGCCGACGGCGCCGTTGACGAAGTCGAACGCGGATTGCAGTTGGCTCGTGCTCAAGGAAACGCAGCCCCCGGTATGCCCAGACCCTACGGCTCCACGGCATAGCAGCCGGCTTAACAAACTCCCAACAATTTTCGGAAAGTTAAGCGTGCCGATAACCTTCATAAGTTAGGTTAAATTCAAAGCGCGATTGCGGTTCATGCGTGGCATTGTATGGATCATTGCATGTCCAATTCATTTCACACCGCCGACAAGGGTACGCACCGCCGGGTCATGCTGGTCGGCCTGATGTTCTGCGCGGCCTTTGTCGCATTCTCCTTCTTTGCCCGCGAGCAGCCCGCCAACACCTACGTTCTCCAGAAGGCCGACAAGCTGGTCCGCATCGCCGGCGCGCCGCCGCTGGCTAACTAGGAATTCCCGACGGGGCAGCCCGGCCGGCCGCTCATCCCAAGGCGGATGCCGCAGCGATATTGCGCAGGCCCGCCAGCCGCATGATGGACCCCGCCGCCAGTTTCTGCGCGAGCTCCATGCGGCCCTGGTCGTCGGCGGTGTCGGCTTCGTCCAGATAGATGTTCGACAGTTGCTCAGCGCGACGCAGCGCGCGGCGCTTGATCGTCTCGAGGTCTCCCGAGGCGGGCTCGATGCCGCCCTGGTCTGACGTCGCAAGGAAATGCGGCGGCAGGCGCGAGGGATCCATCGCCAGCAGTTGGTCGCGCTGCGCCGGCGTCAATCCTTGCGACCAGGCCATGATATCCCTGAGCAGCAGGCTTTCCAGCAGCGCTGCCGACGCCGGCTCGTCGGAAGCCGCAATCTCTTCGGCCGCGGCCTTCTCGGTCCGCCAGGCCAGCCGGCGCTCGCGGCGGCATCGATTGCCATCGGACAGTGCTTCCCGCGCCAGATCCTCCGCCGTGAGCCGTACCAGGGGATCTTCGGCCAGCGCGATCACGTAGGTCCAGAACACGAAGGCGCGCTGGCGGTGGCGGGTCGCGAGCCCCCACGCGGTGTAGGGCGTCGCCAGGCTGGAATTGCCGATGTCGGCGATCTCGGTCGCGGCGACGAAGTCGATCGGCGCCCAGCGCAGATCGGACCCATCGGGTCGCTTGCCGCAGGCGGCGACGCAGGCCGCCGACAGGCTGTCGCAGCGCTCGTCCTCGCGGTCCGCAAGCCGAGCGAATACGGAGCGCACCGGCAGCAGGCGTTGATCCAGCTGCGTGGCCAGCGCGCCGTATCGCTCCGTGGCCTTCCGTGCCTGGTCGAACGCAATGGCATAGAGCTCGCTGAGGCTTGCCACCGGAACGGGCGGCACGGCAGTCAGCAGCGGCTCTTTGCGCATATCGGGATCTCTTTCGCCGCAACTTTGTACCGAGCGGACGGAGGCCTGTTTGATCCAGCGCAAGGAGGGCTCCCGCCAGCTGCTCTAGGTTTACTCCTGACATCGCGATCCAGAACAACGGCGTTCTGCTGATATCTGGAACAAGCGTGTGCGAAAATCCGTCACCATCCATGCACTATTGGGAATTCTGGCCGTTTGCGGCTGGATTGCCATGTTCGGCGAGGCGTGCGCCGCGGGCCGGCTCAGCGAATACCTCGGCAAGGCAGAGCCTGCCGAACTGGTTGCCGGTGCGAATCGCTTCGGGCCGCCGCAGGGCGATCCCGCGATCGTGCCCGCGCTCAAGGACGATCAACTGCTCGGCTTCGTCTACCTGAACTCCGACTTTGCCAACGCCACCGGCTATTCCGGCAAGCCGATCCAGATCCTGGTCGGCATCAATCAGAAGGGCGTGGTGACCGGCCTCAAGCTCGTTGAGCACAAGGAACCCATTGTGCTCGTGGGCATTCCGGTGGACCGCATCCTCGAGGCGGTCAACAAGCTGATCGGCAAGGATATGGACGCCGTCGCACGCGGAACCGCACCTGCTCCGCAGGTCGATATCGTCAGCGGCGCCACCGTCACCGTGCTGGTGATGGGCGACAGCATCGTCCGCTCCGCCACCAAGCTGATCAAGGGCGGCCGCCTCGGCGGCCAGGACAGCGCCGTCGCCAGCGCAGCGCCGCAAGTATCGAAAACAATCGATCCCGGCAAAGGCGAAGTTCGCGACTGGCAGAGCCTGGTCGGTGACAGTTCGGTTCGCCGCCTGTTGCTCTCGGTCGGCGAGGTGAACAAGGCATTTGAAAAGTCGGGCAAGGCGGGGGCTGCGGCGCATCCGGAAGAGGGCGATCCCGATGACACCTTTATCGACCTCTATGTCGCCGATGTTGCGGTGCCGACCATCGGTCGCAGCCTGCTTGGCGACGACGGTTTCAAGCGGCTGGCCGGCCGGCTGAAGCCCGGTCAACAGGCCCTCGTCGTCGCGGGATCTGGACGCTATTCCTTCAAGGGGGCGGCCTACGTCCGCGGCGGCATCTTCGACCGCATCGAACTGATCCAGGAAACCAACAGCGTACGCTTTCGCGATCGCAACCACACCCGGCTGGGAAACCTCGAAGCCGAAGGCGCACCTCACTTTCCCGAGATTGCGCTGTTCGTGGTGCCCCCGGAATTCACCTTCGATCCGACCGAACCGTGGTCGCTGCAACTGCTGGTCCAGCGTGTGATCGGCACACGGGAAAAAGCCTGGCTGACTTTCGATCTCGGTTACACGCTGCCGGACGGCTACATCAAGCGCGAGCCGGTGCAGCAGCAGGCCGCGACGTCTGCCGCGGCGCCGCCGGCAGCCGTATCAGCGCCGGCCAAGCCTGGCGCCGCGGCGCCGTTTGTCGGTGAAGATGAACCGCTGTGGATGCAGATCTGGCGCGGCAACGTGGTCAAGATCTCGACCACGATCGCAGCCCTCGGCGTCCTCACACTGATCTTCTTCTTCCAGAATGCGCTGGTCCGGCGTCCCCGGTTCTATACCTGGGTCCGCCGCATCTATCTGCTCTTCATTCTGGTCTGGCTCGGCTGGTATGCCAATGCCCAGCTCTCGGTGGTCAACGTCCTGACCTTCGCCAATTCGCTGCTGAGCGGTTTCAGCTGGGAATACTTCCTGTCGGCGCCGTTGATCTTCCTGCTCTGGGCATCGATCGCCGCCGGATTGCTGTTCTGGGGACGCGGCCCGTTCTGCGGCTGGCTCTGTCCGTTCGGCGCACTGCAGGAATTGCTCAACAACATCGCCCAGGCGGTGAAGATCCCGCAATACCGGCTGCCATGGGGGCTGCACGAGCGGCTCTGGCCGATCAAATACATCATCTTTCTCGGCCTGTTCGGCATGTCACTGTACTCGACCGCATTCGCCGAGCAACTGGCCGAGGTCGAGCCGTTCAAGACCACCATCGTGCTGAAGTTCGCGCGCGAATGGCCCTACGTCATCTACGCCTTGACGACGCTGTCGGCGGGCCTGTTCGTCGAGCGGTTCTTCTGCCGCTACATGTGCCCGCTCGGCGCCGCGCTGGCGATTCCCGGCCGCGTCAGGATGTTCGAATGGCTGCGGCGCTGGCCCGAATGCGGCACGCCGTGCCAGCGCTGCGCGAAGGAATGTCCGGTGCAGGCGATCCATCCCGAGGGGCACATCAACGTCAATGAATGCATCTACTGCATGCATTGCCAGGAACTGTATTTCGACGATCACCGCTGTCCGCATCAGATTCAGGTGCGCCTGAAGCGCGAGAAGCGCGATGCGCTGTCGTCGCCCTCGATGCGCAGCGGCGGCAAGGGGCCGAATACCATCATCACCGCCGGCGGCAAGCCGATCAATTTGCCGCCGGCCGGCGCCATCACACCACCCGTAACCTGAAAGCCTAGGAGGATATTATGAGCGACAACGAAAACGGCAAAGGCGTCAGCCGACGCACGCTGCTTGGAACAACCGCGGTAGCCGCGGGTGTCGGCCTTGCCGGCGGGGTAGGGCTCAACATCAGTGCCGCCGATGCGCAGACCAAGACAGCCGCGCCGAAGGCGCCGGCCGCGCGGCCCGCGGTGCTGCAGAAGGCTGAAGTGGCTCCCGGCGAACTCGACGAATACTACACCTTCTTCTCCAGCGGCCAGTCCGGCGAACTGCGCATCGTCGGCCTGCCGTCGATGCGCGAACTGATGCGCGTTCCCGTGTTCAACCGCTGCAGCGCCACCGGCTGGGGCCAGACCAATGAAAGCCTCAAGGTGCTGACCGAGGGGCTGCTTCCCGAAACCCGCGAGTTCCTCAAGAGCCGCGGCGGCACCTACATGAATGGTGACCTTCACCACCCGCATCTGTCCTTCACCGACGGCACCTATGACGGCCGCTACGCCTTCATGAACGACAAGGCCAACACCCGCGTGGCGCGGGTGCGTCTCGACGTCATGAAGTGCGACAAGATCATCCAGTTGCCGAACCAGCACTCGGTGCACGGCCTTCGCGTGCAGAAATACCCGCGCACCGGCTATGTGTTCGCGAACGGCGAGGACGGCGTGCCGCTGCCGAACGACGGCAAGGTGCTCAACGATCCGAAGCAGTATCGCGCGATCTTCTCGGCGATCGACGGCGACACCATGAAGGTGGCCTGGCAGGTGATCGTCAGCGGCAACCTCGACAACGTCGATGCCGACTTCCAGGGCAAGTACGCCTTTGCGACCTGCTACAATTCGGAAGAGGGCGTCACGCTCGCCGAGATGACCGCCAAAGAGCAGGACTGGGCCGTTATTTTCAACATCAAACGCATTGAAGAGGCGGTGAAGAAGGGCGACTTCAAGGAAATGAACGGCGTGCCAGTGATCGACGGCCGCAAGGGCTCGGCCTATACGCGCTATATCCCGATTTCCAACAATCCGCACGGCATCAACACCGCGCCCGACGGCATTCACGTCGTGGTGGCCGGAAAACTCTCGCCGACAGTGACGGTGATGGACGTCCGGCTGTTCGACCAGTTGTTCGACGACAAGATCAAGCCGCGTGATGTCGTGGTCGCCGAACCCGAAGTCGGCCTCGGGCCGTTGCACACCGCCTATGACGGCAAGGGCAATGCCTATACGACGCTGTTCCTCGACAGCCAGATCTGCAAATGGAACATCGATCTCGCCAAGCGTGCGTTCAAGGGCGAGAAGGTCGATCCGGTCATCCAGAAGCTCGATGTGCATTATCAGCCCGGCCATAACCATTCCTCGATGGGCCAGACCAAGGAAGCCGACGGAAAGTGGTTGATCTCGCTCAACAAGTTCTCGAAGGACCGCTTCCTCAATGTCGGGCCGCTGAAGCCCGAGAACGATCAGCTGATCGACATCTCCGGCGACAAGATGAAATTGGTCCACGACGGTCCGAGCTTCGCCGAGCCGCATGACGCTACCATCGTCCATCGCTCCAAGATCAACCCGATTTCGATCTGGGATCGTGCCGATCCGATGTTTGCGGATGCGGTCAAGCAGGCCAAGGCCGACAAGATCGAGCTCGAATCCGACTCCAAGGTGATCAGGGACGGCAACAACGTGCGGGTCTACATGACCTCCACCGCGCCGGCGTTCGGTCTGGAGCAGTTCCAGGTCAAACAGGGCGATCATGTCACCGTCTACATCACCAATATCGACGCGGTGGAGGACCTGACCCACGGCTTCGCGATCACGAATTACGGCGTCAACATGGAGGTCGCACCGATGGCGACGGCGTCGGTGTCGTTCACGGCGGATAAGGCCGGCGTCTACTGGTACTATTGTTCGTGGTTCTGTCATGCCATGCACATGGAGATGAAGGGCCGCATGTTCGTCGAAGCCAAAACGGCTTGAGGCGGGATCGGCACGTGCTCGCCTTGCTGCGCATCCTTCCGGCGGCGATCTTCGCCGCCGGAATCCCGGGCTTCGCGGTTGCGGAGACGATCAAGGCTGTTCCGGAGCAGTCGCTGCAGGCGGCACTGGACCGGGCGCAGGACGGCGACATCATCGAGCTCGCGCCCGGCGAATACAACGGCGCGATCAAGATCGAGCGGCGCGTGATATTGACCGGCCGGCCGGGCGCGATACTCAATGGCGGCGGCGCCGGCAATGTCGTGACCGTGACGGCGCCGGATGTCACAATCCGGGGCGTGACCATCCGGGGATCGGGCCACGATCTGGAGAAGATGGATTCAGGGGTGTTCCTCGAGAAGACCGCGCAACGCGCGCTGGTCGAGGACAACCGCTTCGAAGGCAATCTGTTCGGCATCTATGTCCACGGCGCTGCGGGTTCGCGCGTGCTGCGCAACATCGTCGAAGGGGTGCGCGGCGGACGCCTGCAGGAAGCCGGCAACGGCGTCTCGGTCTGGAATGCGCCCGACGTCACAATCGCCGGCAATAGCTTCCGCTACGGGCGCGACGGCATCTTCACGATTTCAAGCCGCAACGACCGCTTCCTCGACAACCGCTTCGAGCAGCTGCGGTTCGCGGTGCACTACATGTACACCAATGACAGCGAAGTCAGCGGCAACGTCTCGGTCGGAAATCACGTCGGCTACGCCATCATGTATTCGAACCGGCTGATCATCCGTAACAATATCAGTGATCGCGACCGCGACTACGGCATGCTGTTCAACTACGCCAATTACGCTGAGATCGAGGGCAACTGGGTGAACGGCGGCTCGCTCGACAATATCGCCAGCAGCCGGGACGAGGGTCCGGCCGATGAGCGCGGCATGCTGCCGGAATCGAAGCCCGAACCGGGCCTGCGCAGCGGACCCGCCAAATGCGTCTTCATCTACAACACCAACCACAACAGGTTTCGCAACAACCGGTTCGAGCGCTGCGGCATCGGCGTGCATTTCACCGCCGGCTCCGAGGGTAACGAGATCACCGGCAACGCCTTTGTCGGCAACCGCAACCAGGTGAAATATGTCGGCACCCGCGACCTCGACTGGTCGAAGGGCGGCCGCGGCAATTACTGGAGCGACAATCCGGCGTTCGATCTCAATGGCGACGGCATCGCCGATACCGCCTACCGCCCCAACGATCTGGTCGACCGGGTGTTGTGGACCGCGCCCGCGGCCAAGGTGCTGATCAACAGCCCCGCGGTGCAGGTGCTGCGCTGGGCGCAGGCGCAGTTTCCGGCACTCTATCCCGGTGGCGTCGTCGACACCCATCCTCTGATCTCGCCGCCGCCGAAACCATCAGCCAGCCGGAGTCTGCGATGAGCGTCACTGTTTCCGTCACCGGCGTGGAGAAGAGCTACGGCGCGATCAAGGCACTGCGCAACGTCTCGTTCGATCTCGTTCCGGGGCGGCTGAGCGCGCTGGTCGGCCACAACGGCGCCGGCAAGACCACGCTGATCAAGCTGATGCTCGGTCTCATTCACGCCGAGCGCGGCGCGGTCCGTGTGCTCGACGAGGATCCGGCGGCCGGCGAATTCTCGGCGCGCCGGCAACTCGGCTATCTGCCGGAGAATGTCGCCTTCAACGCTGCCCTGACCGGACGCGAAACGCTGGCGTTCTACGCGCGGCTGAAACAGATCAAGCCCGCCTCGGCGTGGCCGCTGCTGGAGCGCGTCGGCCTGGTGCATGCCGCCGATCGCAGGGTAGGGACCTATTCCAAGGGCATGCGGCAGCGTCTCGGCCTGGCCCAGGCGTTGCTGGGACGGCCGCGCGTGTTGCTGCTGGACGAGCCGACTACGGGGCTGGACCCGGCGCTGCGCCAGACGTTCTACGAGATTCTCAACGAATTGCGCGACGACGGCGCCACCGTCCTGATCTCATCGCACGCGCTCAATGAGCTGGAGGATCGCGCCGAGCATGTCCTGATCATGAGTCGCGGGCAGCTGGTCGCGCAGGGCTCGCTTTCGGAACTGCGTTCGATCTCGCAACTGCCGATCCGGGTCTCGCTCGATCTGGCGCCCGGGGCCAGCGTGCCGCCGGCCTGGATGAACGGAGCGAGTGTCGCGGCCCCGCACGGCCGCATCCTGCTGGTGCCCGACGAGGTTGCCAAGATGGAGCTGCTGCGCGTCGCGGCCGGCAATCCCGGCGTCACCAATATCGAGATCGCGGCGCCGACGCTGGACGATCTCTATGCTCATTTCCTGCGGGAGAATGCCGCGTGAGGAACATCGTCATCATCGCCGGCAAGGAAATCAAGGAAGGGTTGCGCAACCGCTGGGTTCTCGCCACCACGCTGCTGTTGGCCGCATTGTCGCTGTCGCTGACCTTTCTCGGCAGCGCGCCGACCGGCAATGTCGGTGCCGGCGCGCTCGACGTGGTGGTGGTGAGTCTTTCCAGCCTCACCATATTTCTGTTGCCGCTGATCGCGCTTTTGATTTCGCATGACGCTGTGGTCGGCGAGATGGAGCGCGGCACCATGATCCTGCTGCTCAGCTATCCCGTCGGCCGCTACCAGGTCCTGCTCGGCAAATTCTGCGGACACGTCCTGATCCTCGCCTTCGCCACCGTGATCGGCTATGGCGCGGCGGCGGCGGCGCTCGCCATCACAGGCGCTTCGGTGCTGGCGGCGAGCTGGTACGCCTTCGCCTCCATGCTCGGGACCTCGATCCTGCTCGGCGCGGTGTTCGTCGCAATCGGATATCTGATCTCCAGCCTGGTGCGCGACCGCGGCACTGCCGCGGGCATCTCGGTCGGCATCTGGCTGTTGATGGTGCTGGTGTTCGACATGGCGCTGCTCGGAATCCTGGTGGTCGATCAGGGACGCGTCGTCACGGCGCCGGTGCTGGAAGCGCTGCTGTTTCTCAATCCGACCGATCTTTACCGCCTGACCAATCTGACCGGGTTCAACGTCAGCCAGTTCTCCGGCATGGCCGGGCTGGCGGGGACCGCGAGCACGGGGATCGGCGCGCTGCTGCTCGGCCTGCTGGTCTGGATCGTCGCACCGCTCGGACTGGCAACCGCCTTCTTTGCGCGGAGGGAATTATGAGGTTGCGAATGATCATCCTGCGAATCCTCGGCGCGCTTGTCGCCGGGATCTTTCTCGCCGGATGCAATCAGGAGGCGGCCGACACGGTCACGCCGCCGCCGGTGGCCCTCAACAGCGACGCCATGGGCGTGTTCTGCGGCATGAACCTGCTCGAACATCCCGGACCGAAGGGACAGATTATCACCGCTGGAAGAATCGATCCGTTCTGGTTCACTTCGGTGCGTGACACCGTGGCCTTCACCCTGATGCCCGACCAGCCCCGCGACATCAGGGCGATCTATGTGTCGGACATGGCGCGGGCGCCGAGCTGGGAGGATCCGGGCGCCACCAACTGGGTCGACGCGCGCAAGGCCTTCTTCGTGATCGAAAGCCGCAAGCAGGGTGGCATGGGCGCGGCCGAGGCGGTGCCGTTCGGCAATCGCGAGGCCGCCGACGCCTTTGCCGCCGCCAATGGCGGTCGGGTGGTGACGTTCACGGAGATACCGCGCGACTATGTGCTCGGCAGCGACGCGCCCGGCGACCAGAGCCAGCATGAACGCCCGGGGGTACGGACCAATTGACGAGGGACCAGCCGATGCTTCAACATCTCACCCGGCGGCGCATGATCGTCATTGCCGCAAGCGCGGCCGGATCGGCATTTCTCGCCTCCAGCCGCTTCGCGCAGGCCAATGCACCGGTGCGCTGGCAGGGATCGGCGCTCGGCGCGCAGGTCTCGATCGAGATCCATCACCCCGACAGGGCCGAGGCCGAACGGCTGGTCGAGCGCTGCCTGCTCGAGGTGCGGCGGCTGGAGCAGCAATTCAGCCTGTACCGGGCGGACTCCGCGATCTCGATTCTCAATCGCACCGGCATTCTCGTTGCGCCCGACCCCGATATGGTTACGTTGCTGCAAACCTCGCTGCGCTTTGCCGAAATCACCGGCGGCGCGTTCGATCCGACGGTGCAGCCGCTGTGGCAGCTTCATGCCGATCATTTCTCGTCCGGGGGACCAGGCGACGACGGACCTTCGCCGCAGAAGCTGGCCGAAGCGCTGTCGAAGGTCGGGTATGCCGGCCTGCTGGTCAGCCCGGACAGGATCGCACTGCCGCGGCGCGGCGCGGCCATCACGCTGAACGGTATCGCGCAGGGGTTTGCCACCGACCGTGTCGTCGATCGGCTGCGCCACGCGGGCCTCTCGACGACGCTGGTCAATATCGGCGAGATCAGGGCAATCGGCGCGAGGCCTGAGGGCACGCCGTGGCGTGTGGGTCTCGGCGATCCCGACCGGTCGGGCATGCTCACCGAAACCGTCGACCTGGTCGACCGCGCGGTCGCGACCTCGGCGGGCGCCGGTTTCCGGTTTGATTCCCAGGGCCGCTTTACCCATCTGTTCGACCCGGCAACGGGACGCAGCCCGCAGCGCTACCGTAGCGTAAGTGTGATGGCGCCGACGGCCACCGAAGCGGACGCGCTGTCGACCGCGTTCAGCCTGATGCCGCTGTCAGATATCGCTGAAATCGTGGCGGTCCGGCCGAACCTGCAGGCCCGGATCGCCGATTCCACTGGAACTTTGATCGTGTATGGTGCTTGAGAGATGCCGTCCCCCGGCAGTCCGAAAGTCGGATCGATCGGTCGATGCCGATCAGCCAAGGATTCCCGGCCTCAACGGGCCGCTAAAACAGGAGAACAGGATGCGAGGGTTTGTTTTCGTTGCACTTTTGGCGATTGCCGGCGCCGGTGAAGTCCGGGCCCAGGATGCCGCTGCCGGCGAGAAGGTGTTCGGCGTGTGCAAGGCCTGCCACCAGATCGGCGAGACCGCGAAGAATAGCGTCGGCCCGACCCTCAACGGACTCATCGGCCGCCATTCGGGCTCCGTCGCCGGCTACAACTATACCAAGGCCAACAAGGAGTCCGGGATCACCTGGGACGAGGCCACCTTCCGCGAATACATCAAGGACCCCAAGGCGAAGATCCCGGGCACCAAGATGATCTATGCCGGCCTGAAGGACGAGCAGCGGACCAACGATCTGATCGCCTATCTCAAGCAGTTCGATGCCGACGGGAAGAAGAAATAGCTTTCACCTTGCCAACAGGTTCAGCCAGCCGCCACGAGCGGCTGGCTGTCGCGCTCAGGCGCCCTGGCCCAACAACAATGCCAGGACTCCAAGGACGGTCGTTTGCAGCATGGCTGCGATGACGCTGCCGATCTTGATGCCCTTGATTTTTGTCAGGCGCGCACCGTGGCCGGTTCGATCAGGCGCGGGGACGTCATGAGCATCGCAATCATCAAATCTTCGACGACGTCGCTCACGATATAGAGTGCGGGCAGCAGCCACAGCCATATCGGGAGGCCGGCGAACGCCGCCGGCCATTGCATGTCGCTGGCAAGCCAGTTCGACGCAAGGCCGAGAAATGAGCCCAGTGCGACCAGATACAGGATATCCATCGGCATGACACGCCGGGCATACTGCGCCGCGTGGACGGGATGATCCGCCACCCAGTTTTTCAAATTGCTCGAATTGAGTTCTCGCTGCTCTTTGGTCGCGCCTGACGGAATCTCATCCAGACGTTCCAGAAATCTTTCCGAAACGTCGAGGCCGACACGCTTTTTCGTGGCGAAAAGCCCGATCGCGAACGGCAGCACGATGGCGGATAGTCCGGATAGGATGATCAGGCGCATGTGGCTTACCCCTGCAGCCCTGCCGGTAGGGCGACGGCCGGCGCTCTATTTGCTGAACGGATTCTGCCAGCCGCCACGGGCGGCTGGTTGTTGCGGCGGATACGTCGCCTCGAGATAGTTCAGCAGCACCGCGCGATCCTTGTCATCGGGCGGCGGCATGTTGTGGCGGCGGATCATCAGGTTGATCGAATCGTCCCACAGCGCGCGCGTCATCCCCTGCTGCGCCACGAGTTTAAAACCGTGGCACGCGGTACAGGTATAGAAGGTTTCGTCGCGGCCGGCGCCGGCGGGAAAATCCTCCGGGCTTTCGTCTGCCGGGGTGAAGGTCGATTGCGCCATGGCGGGCGCCGTCCACAACAATCCCGCCATCGCCACCAGCG
>JBBQUA010000104.1:0-17315 GCA_038212905.1 Hyphomicrobiales bacterium | reverse complement strand
CAAGTCGCAACTCGAGGAATTCGTCCGCTCTTCCCGCGACGCCGCCGGGCAATTGGTGGCGAACCTGCATCGCGCCGGCGAACTGATCCAGTCCTTCAAGCAGGTCGCGGTGGACCGCTCGCATGCCGAACGCCGCCAGTTCAGCCTGTCGGAAGCGACCGACCAGATCATCGCCAGCCTGCGGCCGGTGCTGAAGCGATCCGCGATCTCGTTGTCGGTCGACGTGCCGGAAGGCCTCGTCATCGACGGTTATCCGGGCTCGTATGGCCAGATTCTGACGAATCTGTTCCTCAACGCGGCCAATCACGCCTTTGCCGACGGCCGAAGCGGCGCCATCTCGATTTCGGCGCGGCCGCGCGGCAATGACGATGTCGAAATCATTTTCGCCGATAACGGGGCCGGAATGACGCCGGACGTGCAGCGGCAGGCGTTCGACCCGTTCTTTACCACCCGCCGCAACGAGGGCGGCACCGGATTGGGCCTGCACATCGTTTACAATCTGGTTACCCAACAGCTCGGGGGCCGGATGATGCTGGATTCAAGACTGGGACAAGGCACCACATTTCGCATTATCATGCCGCGGACCGCCAAGGGCGGCTCCGCGACATCAGAGCAAGCAAGTAACGGGATTCCGCAATGGCCGAACAGGACGATGTCCTCCACCTGATCGACGATTCCGGAACCGCTCCGGTAGCCTCGACGGCGCGTAAATGGAAGGTCGCCGTCATCGACGACGACCAGGCCGTGCATGAAGGCACGCGATTTGCGCTGAGCGACTACAATCTCAACGGCCAGACGCTGGAAATCCTGTCGGCCTATTCGGCGGCCGAGGGCCGCAAGCTGATGCAGGCGCATCCCGATATCGCCGCCGTCCTGCTCGACGTCATCATGGAAACCGACGCCGCCGGCCTCGATCTGGTCGAATATATCCGCAACGAGATCAAGAACGAGACCGTCCGCATCATCCTGCGCACCGGGCAGCCCGGCCAGGCGCCGGAGCGGCGCGTCATCGTCCAGTACGACATCAACGACTACAAGGCGAAGACGGAACTGACCGCCGACAAGCTGTTCACCTCGCTGACCGCGGCATTGCGCAGCTATCAGCAACTCGAGCGCATGGTGCAGACCAAGCGCGGGCTGGAAATCATCATCGATGCGGCTTCCACCCTGTACGACTTCAAGTCGATGCAGCGGCTCGCCGAGGGCGTGCTGACCCAGCTCGCCTCGCTGCTCAATGTCGATTGCGCCGGCATCCTGGTGCTGCGCGACGACGGCAGCAGCGCCGGCAACGACTTCTCGGTGCTTGCGGGCTCCGGCTGCTACAGCCGGTTCATCGGCTCCACCGGATCGAAATCGCTCGATCCGGACCTGCGGCAGATGGTGGAAGCGGCCTTCCACCGCCGCAAGAACGAGTTCGCCGACCACCGCAGCGTGCTCTATCTGCGCACCGGCAGCGGCCGCGAGGTCGTGGTGTTGCTGCAGGCGGAACGTCCGTTGTCGGAGACCGACCGCGCGCTGGTCGAGATTTTCTCCAGCCGGCTGTCGATCGCCTTCGACAACGTGATCCTCTATCAGCAACTGCACGAGGCCAACACCCAGCTCGAGGACCGCGTCGCCCAGCGCACCCGCGCGCTGATGCAGGCCAACCGCCGGCTGTCGTCGCAGTGGATGCGGCTGCAGCGCGCCAACGGCTTCAAGAACGAAATTCTCGGCACCGTCGCCCACGACCTGAAAAATCCGCTCGGCGTCATCCTCGGTCGCACCGAAATGCTGACCGAGTTGATTGGCGCCGGCTCTTCCAAGGAGAGCATCACAGCCCAGGTCGAACACATCCGCGACGCCACCAAGCGCCTGACCTCGATGGTCGACCACCTGATTTCGGACGCGATGGCCGATGCCTTCGATATCTCGATCCGGCGCGAGCCGGTCGATATCGCGGCCCTGGTCAGCGAGGTCGCCGACGCCAATCAGCCACTGGCGGTCAACAAGCAGCAGACCATCACGGTGTCGGCGCCGCCGAATATCGTCACCATGTGCGATACCGACCGGATGCGCGAGGCGATCGACAATCTGGTCAGCAATGCCATCAAATACTCACCAATCGGCGGCAAGATCACGGTCGTGGTCACCCATGAGCAGGACAGCACCATCATCCGCATCGCCGACGAGGGCGCGGGCCTCTCGCCGGAAGATCTCGGCCGGCTGTTCGGCCGGTTCCAGCGGCTTTCGGCCAAACCCACCGCCGGTGAAAGCTCGACCGGCCTCGGTCTGTCCATCGTCAAACGCATCATCGACATGCATGGCGGCGAGGTGACCGCCGACAGCGCCGGACCCGGACAGGGCTCGACCTTCACCGTCATGCTGCCCGCGACTGAAATGTCATGACCCAGAGTCAGCAGCACATCATTATTGTCGACGACGAGGCGCCGGCCCGCGAGATGGTCGGCGAATACCTCAAGATGCACGGCTTCGGCGTGACGCTGTGCGACGGCGGCAAGACCCTGCGCGAGGCGATCGAGGTCTCGGTACCCGACCTCGTGGTGCTCGATCTCAACATGCCCGAGGAAGACGGCCTTTCCATCATCCGCGATCTCAAAGGCCGCACCAATGTCCCGGTCATCATGCTGACCGCGACCGCGAGCCCGATCGACCGCGTGGTCGGGCTGGAGCTCGGCGCCGACGACTACATCGCCAAACCCTGCGAATTACGCGAATTGATGGCGCGGATCCGCTCGGTGCTGCGGCGCGCTGCGCCGGCCAAGACGCAGGCTGCAGCGCCGGAGGCCGCCAGCGCCAAGGCGGCCAAGGACCAGCTGGTGCGGTTCGGCACCAAATGGCTCGATCTCGAGGCGCAGGCGCTGCGCGACGACGAGGGCAATGAGCATCCGCTGACCGCGTCCGAATTCGGCCTGCTAAAAGTGTTCGCCGCCAATCCGAAGCGGGTGCTGTCGCGCGAGCGGCTGCTGGAACTGGCCAACGCGCGCGACGCCGAGGCGTTCGACCGTGCGGTGGATCTGCGCATCATGCGTATCCGGCGCAAGATCGAGATCGATCCGACCAAGCCGGCGGTGATCCGCACCATCCGCGGCGGCGGCTACCTGTTTTCGCCGGTCGGCGAGAAGGGCTGAGCCCTCCATCGTCGTCCCGGCCTACGCGCCGGGACCCATAACCACCGCTACTTGCGACCTGCCGCTCAGGTTCGCATGGCACGATACTTTGGTGGTCCCGGCTCAAGCCCGGACAGAACCATCTGTGATTTGCCTCACATTTTTTCAAAAGAAAACCCGTTACTACGCATCTGAACGGGAATGGCTCCGAGCGTTCTACCCACGCGCTTTTAGCCGCTCCCACCGTTGAAATCGTTCACACTTCTACCTCGAATGTTTCGTCGTGCCGGGTGCTTGAAACAATTCTCCTGCGCACGAAACCATTTTCCCGTTGGCGTGCAGACATCCCGAAACCGGGATTAACTATCAGTCCGCTCCAACGAAACGCCGCCAATGGCGAATACCAGGAGCGTGTCATGCAGAACGTCGTAGCCATCAACGCCGCAGCCCGCCAAGGCATCATTGCCGCCCAAGCGACCTCGGATGAAATGCTGCTGCAGAGCATTGCCGATGGCGGCCGCACCGCGATGCATATCCTTTACTCCCGTCACAACGTCCGGGTTTACCGCTTCATCCTGCGCATCGTGCGGGACACCACCATGGCCGAAGACCTCGTCAGCCAGGTTTTCCTCGACGTTTGGCGCACCGCCGCCCAGTTCGAGGGCCGTTCGCAGGTCTCCACCTGGCTGTTGTCGATCGCCCGCTTCAAGGCGCTGACCGCGCTGCGCCAGCGCCGCCACGAGGACATCGACCAGGAAGACGTGCTCGAAATCGCCGACCAGGCCGACACCCCGGAAGCCTCATTGGACCGCAGCAACACCTCGGCGATCCTGCGCGCCTGCGTCGCCAAGTTGTCGCCGGCGCATCGCGAGATCATCAACCTCGTCTACTACCATGAGAAGTCGGTGGAAGAAGCCGGCGCCATCATCGGCATTCCCCAGAGCACGGTGAAGACCCGGATGTTCTACGCCCGCAAACAGCTTGCAGACTTGCTTAAGGGTGCCGGCGTCGACAGCCTCGCGGCATAAAACCGAGCAATTTCAACCAATTGACATGGCGTTATGGGCCGAAAACGGGCGCTGTGGCAGCTGAAAAGATTACCTCCGACGAAACAATTGAAACAATCCACGACATCACCCGGAAAAACTCAGCCCCTATACCCATCACAAGCAACGCAACGCCAACGCCGAACAGGAGAACGAACATGCTGAAGCCTTCCTTCCGCTTCTTCATTATCCCGCTCGGCGCGGTCTGCACCCTGGCCTCGCTGTCCGCCCAGAACACCGCCCCCCGCGCCCAGCGCGACACCGGAACGATGTTGGTCCGCGAGCAAGTGATCGATTGCAGCAACAAGAATCCCTCGGAGGTCTGCGTGATCTCCTACGACAGCGAGACCACCCGCTGAATTGAGATTTGCTAGCCTACCAAGTCTTCCGACCTTCCAAGTTACCTCCAACGACCCGGATGGGATGCCCCCCTCCGGGTCGCTCTGTATTTGAGGGTTGCTGATGGCGCCTGGACCGGACTGGCCGATTTTCTCACAAACACGTGACGCTGCCGGCGCGCAGCCGAAGTAACGCCGCAGCCCGGCATCCCGAAGGACGATGGAGATCTCTCGCGTGGCCACACGGCCCAATCGAGATCATTCGACAGGTCCTGTTCGATGCTCCATCTCGTTCTCGCGTTGCTCGCCGGAATCGTCACCATCGCGGCGCCCTGCACGCTGCCCATGCTGCCGATCCTGCTCGGCGCTTCGGTCGGCCAGACCGGCAAAGTGCGCCCGGCGATGATCGCGGCAGGCTTTGTCATGTCTTTTTCCGCCACGGCCCTGGCACTGAGCGCGATTACCCGAATCTTCGACTTCGATCCCAACAGCCTGCGCACCGCCGCGACCGTGCTGCTGCTCGGCTTCGGGCTCCTGATGATCTGGCCGAGGCCGTTCGAATGGCTGTCGGTCCGGCTCAACGGGCTGATCGGGTCAGGTCCCACCGGCAGCGCCGCGTCGCGCAAAGGCAATCGGGAGGGCAACCTCGGCGGATTTGTGCTGGGCACCACGCTGGGCCTGGTCTGGACGCCCTGCGCCGGCCCGGTGCTGGGATCGATCCTGACCGTGGTCGCGACCTCCAGCGATACCGCATGGGCTGGTGTGCTGCTGGTGGTTTACGCGGTTGGTGCGGCGATCCCGATGCTGGCGATCGCCTATGGCGGCCAGGCCGTCACCACCCGCGTTCGCAGCATCGCGCGCATTTCCCCCAAATTGCAGCAGGGGTTTGGCGCCGTCGTGATCGCCTTCGCGGTCGCCTCTTACGTCCAATACGACACGCTGATCGTGGCGTGGCTGACAGGGTTTTATCCGAACGGCCAGCTCGGCCTCTAACCCCAGAACCACCTCGAATGGAGCTTCCCATGAAAAAACGTTTGCTCGCCGCTGCCGCTTCCGTGTTCGCCCTTGGCCTGATCGGCGCCGCCAGCCTCGGCATCGGCGGCGAGGCCGCGCGCGACAGCGCCGCGCCGATCGCAGTCGCCGCGGCGCAAAGTGCAGCGCCCGACTTCACCGGCATCGGCAAATGGTTCAATTCCGCGCCGCTCAAGGTCGCCGACCTGCGCGGCAAGGTGGTGCTGGTGAATTTCTGGACCTATGGCTGCGTCAACTGCGTCAACGCGCTGCCGCATGTGGTCGCGCTGAATGCGAAGTACAAAGACCGCGGCCTCGTCGTGGTCGGCGTCCACACGCCCGAATTCCCGTTCGAGCGATCGGCCGCCAACGTGCAGGCCGCGCTGAAGCGCCACGGCATCACCTATCCGGTGGCGCAGGACAATGATTCGAAGACCTGGAACGCGTGGCGCAACCAGTATTGGCCGGCGCAATACATCATCGACCAGAACGGCAAGATCGTGTTCCAGCACGCCGGCGAAGGCCAATACGAGGAGATCGACCGCACCGTCGCGCGGCTGCTGAACGCCAACAGCTGAGCGGGCCTGCGAAACACGCGGCGCCATTCAAGGGCGCCGCGCGGGAACCTGCCATTCGTTTGTTCGCGATATCCGTAAGCCCCATGGCATGATATCCAGACGGCACGATCCAACCTTGACGGATGGTGCCGATGTTCGAAGGCTGGGATGCCGTGGTGCTGGCGCGGGCGCAGTTCGCTTTCACGATGTCGTTTCACATCGTGTTCCCCGCCTTCTCGATCGGGCTTGCCAGCTATCTCGCGGTGCTGGAGGCGCTCTGGTTGTGGACCGGGCGCGAGGTCTTCATCAATTTATTCAACTACTGGCTAAAAATCTTCGCGGTGGCCTTCGGCATGGGCGTGGTGTCGGGCATCGTGATGTCCTACCAGTTCGGCACCAACTGGTCGGCGTTTTCCGACAAGACCGGCCCCGTGATCGGCCCCTTGATGGCCTACGAGGTGCTGACCGCCTTCTTTCTCGAGGCGGGTTTTCTCGGCGTCATGCTGTTCGGCCTGGAACGGGTTGGCCACCGGCTGCATTTCCTCGCCACCCTGATGGTCGCCGTGGGCACCCTGATCTCGGCATTCTGGATCCTGTCAGCCAATTCCTGGATGCAGACGCCGGCCGGCTACGCCATCAATGCCGACGGCCAGTTCATCGCCGCCGACTGGTTCAAGGTGATTTTCAATCCGTCGTTTCCCTACCGCCTCGTCCACATGGTGCTGGCGGCGTATCTCACCACCGCGCTGGTGGTCGGCGCCGTCGGCGCGTTTCACCTGCTACGCGACCCGCATCTCGCCGGACCCCGCGTGATGTTTTCGATGGCGATGTGGATGGCGACACTGGTGGCGCCGATCCAGATTTTTGCCGGCGACCAGCACGGCCTCAATACGCTGGAGCACCAGCCGGTAAAGATCATGGCGATGGAAGGCCATTTCCACAGCCACAAGGACGGCGCGCCGCTGATCCTGTTCGGCTGGCCGGACCAGGCCGCCGGCAAGGTCAAATATGCGATCGAAGTCCCAAAACTGGGTTCGCTGATCCTCAAGCATTCGCTGGACGCGCCGATGGCCGGCCTCGACACCGTGCCGCGCGAAAACTGGCCGCCGGTCGTCATCACCTTCTGGTCGTTCCGGATCATGGTCGGCATGGGGTTTTTGATGCTGGGGCTCGGCCTGCTCAGCCTGTGGGCGCGCTGGCGCGGCACGCTCTATCATTCGCGGTTGATGCTCATGTTCGCGATCGCCATGGCGCCTTCCGGCTTCATCGCGGTGCTGGCCGGCTGGATCACCACCGAGACCGGACGCCAGCCGTTCACGGTCTACGGGCTGTTGCGGACAGCTGACTCCGCCTCGCCGCTGGCGGTGCCGGCGGTCGCCTCGTCGCTGATCGCCTTCGCAATCGTCTATTTCGTGGTGTTCGGCGCCGGCGTGATCTACATGCTTCGAATGATGGCGGCGCCGCCGCATCACGGCGAACAGGGACCGAGCGGCGACACCCCGGCGCGCGCCGGCGGCATCACGCCTGCACAGGGGCGCGCATGATGACCGCCAGCATCGATATCGCCACCGTCTGGGCCTTCATCATCGCCTTTGCGGTCTTCGTCTATGTGGTCATGGACGGGTTCGACCTTGGCCTCGGCATTCTGTTTCCACTGTTTCCCAAAAAATCCGACCGCGACGTCATCATGAACAGCGTCGCACCTGTGTGGGACGGCAACGAAACCTGGCTGGTGCTCGGCGGCGGCGGCCTGATGGCCGCGTTTCCGCTGGCCTATGCGGTGCTGATGCCGGCGCTATACACCCCCATGATCGCGATGCTGATCGGCCTGATTTTTCGCGGCGTCGCCTTCGAATTCCGCTGGCGGACGCGGCCGAGCGAGCGCAATCGCTGGGATATCCCGTTCGCCCTGGGATCGCTGCTGGCGGCGCTGGCGCAGGGCATCGCGCTCGGCGCCATCCTGCAGGGCGTACATGTCGAGGGACGGCAGTATGCCGGCGGCTGGTGGGACTGGCTGACGCCGTTCAGCATCCTGACCGGCATTGCGATCGTGATCGGCTATGCACTATTGGGCGCGACCTGGCTGGTGATGAAGACCGAGGGCCCGCTGCGCGACAAGGCCTATCATCTGAGCTGGTTTCTGCTGTTTGCGATGATCGGCGCTATCGGCGCGGTCAGCATCGCCACGCCGTTCCTGCACATCCAGTACACCGAGCGCTGGTTTTCCTGGCCGAACATCATCCTGACGGCGCCGGTGCCGGTCGCGGTCGCGGCCGTCACGGCGCTGCTGCTGCGCAGCCTCGCCAGGAAGCGGGATTATCAGCCGTTCTTCCTGACGCTGATGCTGTTCGCTTTGTCCTATGCCGGGCTCGGCATCAGCATGTGGCCCTACATCGTGCCGCAGAGCATCACCATCTGGCAGGCGGCTTCGCCCGAGAACAGCCAGGTCTTCATGCTGTTCGGCGTCGCCGTGCTGATCCCGCTGATTCTCGTCTACACCGGCTGGGCCTATTATGTCTTCCGCGGCAAGGTCAAAGCCGGGAGCGGCTATCATTGATGCCGCCGGAGCCAAACCTACCGCCGCTGGCACGGCGCCTGCTGTGGTTCGCGGCGCTGTGGCTCGGCGGGGTCGGGACCGTGACCCTGATCTCGTACGGCCTGCGGCTGTGGATCGCACCGAAATAAGGCCGGCAGGCCCACTCCTTCCCGCTCCCAACCAAAATATCGAAAACAACCCCATGAACAGTAACAAGGGTCGCCGGCAGGGGTGCTTCGCGCGCGAAGAACACCTGAAAGACCCGGTATATGGGGGCCGCCCTGCCCCAAACTTGCCATCAAGTTGCCACTGAGATTTGATGGCTCCATGATTGGCGAAAGCGCCGCGAGGAGACTTCTTGATGATGAACTTTCGCCACCTGATCTGGACCATGGCCGCCGCGGCCGGATTGATGCTGTCGACCTCCCCGAGCTTTGCGCAAAAGCCCGATGTCGGCGACCAGCCCGGCCTTATCGCCGATGACACTGTGGAACTGGACCCGCAATTCAGGCGCACGGCAGTGCTGTACCGCACCTCCGAGCCGCCCGGCACCATCATCATATCAACGAAGGAACGCCATCTCTATCTGGTCCAGGGCGGCGGCCGCGCGCTGCGCTATGGCATCGGCGTCGGCCGCGAAGGCTTCCAGTGGCAGGGATTGCTGAACATCACCCGCAAGGCGGAATGGCCGGACTGGACCCCACCGCCGGAGATGATCGTGCGCCAGCCCTATCTGCCGCGCTTCATGGCCGGCGGACCGGGCAATCCGCTCGGAGCGCGTGCGATGTATCTCGGCACCACGGTCTACCGCATCCACGGCACCAACCGTCCGGACACGATCGGCACCGCCGTCTCCTCCGGCTGCTTCCGGCTGGTCAACGCCGACGTCGCCGACCTCTACGAGCGTGTTCCGGTCGGCACCAAGGTGATCGTCCGGCAGAGGCCGGAACTGTAATTGTAGCGGCTCATTTCTGCAGCCATTCCCTTTCCCTGACATTGATGAGAAAAAAATGTTTCGCACATTTCGAGGCGGCCTGCTGATTGGACTGGCGGTCGCAATTGCGGTCGCGGCTGCCGCCATTACCTACGAACGCTACGACACCAAGACGCTGAAGCGCACGATCCGGCGCGGTGAAGTGCTGTGCGGCGTCAATGCCGGCCTGCCGGGCTTCTCGATTCCCGACGACAAGGGCAACTGGATCGGCTTCGACGTCGACTTCTGCCGCGCGGTGGCCGCCGCCATCTTCGACGATCCGAAAAAGACAAAGTTCGTTCCGCTCGACGCCAATGAGCGCTTCAAGGAGCTGCAGAGCCGCAAGGTGGATATCCTGTCGCGCAACTCGACCTGGAGCATGTCGCGCGAGACCTCCTACGATTTGTATTTCCCGGCCGTCGCCTATTATGACGGCGAAGGCTTCATGCTGCCGGCGGCCCGCAAGATCGACTCCGGGCTGGAACTCAACGGCAGCAAGATCTGCGTGCAGGACGGGACCACGACGCGGCTCAACGTCGCGGATTATTTCCGCACCAACAACATGAAATACGAGGAGTTGAAGTTCGGCAAACTGGACGAGGTCGTCAAAGCCTATAATGAGGGCAAGTGCGACACCTTCACCGCCGATATTTCTCAGCTGTATGCGTTGCGGCTGAATCTCGCCAAGCCCGACGACCACGTCATTTTGCCCGACGTCATCTCCAAGGAACCGCTGGCGCCGGTGGTGCGGCAGCGCGATGACGACTGGATGATGATCGTGAAGTGGACGCTGTATGCGATGATCAATGCCGAAGAACTCGGCATCACCTCCAAGAACATCGACGAGGCGCTGAAATCAAAAAAGCCCGACGTGATGCGGCTGGTCGGCACCGAAGGCGCCTACGGCGAGGATCTCGGCCTGACCAGGGACTGGGCCGCCCGCATCATCCGTCACGTCGGCAATTACGGCGAGATCTATGAGCGCAATGTCGGCGAGGGTTCGAATCTCAAGATTCCACGCGGGCTGAACCAGCTCTGGAACGCCGGCGGCATCCAGTACGCCCCGCCGATCAGGTAGACGGCCGATAAGGCCGCGACGCCTCTACACATACAACTGTCGTCGCCCGGCTTGACCGGGCGATCCTGGGCGGATTCGCCCGGTCAAGCCGGGCGATGACGACCTGTTGTGATGCGCCGCCTGGATAGGTCCCAGTAACTCTTCATCCGCGGCGGCCTTGCTTCCGAACTGTGGCCGCTTTGCTACAGCGTCGCCATGCCGAACCTCCTAAGATTGTGTCACACATCGACACTTCTTGGGGGAAATTCCGTGAAAAAGCTCTTGATCGCAGCGTCCGTTGCCGTTCTGACTGCGACTGGCGCACAAGCCGCCGATTTGGCCGCGCGCCCCTATACCAAGGCGCCGCCAATGGTCGCCATGTATGATTGGAGCGGGTTCTACGTCGGCCTCAATGGCGGCGGCGGCTGGAGCCGCAAGTGCTGGGACATCGTGACCAATATCTTCGGCGCGCCGGTGGTGCCGGCTGTATCCGAAGGCTGTCACACCGCGACGGGTGCGTTGGCCGGCGGTCAGTTTGGCTACCGCTGGCAGACCGGCGCATGGGTGTTCGGCGTCGAAGCGCAGGGTGACTGGGCCAATCTGAGCGGATCCAACGGTCCGAACCTGCTCGCAGGGGGCGGTGGTTCCGACCGATCGAAAATTGATGCCATCGGCCTGTTCACCGGCCAGATCGGCTACGCTTGGAACAACGTTCTGTTCTACGTCAAAGGCGGCGTCATGGGCGTGCGCGACAGGTACGAAGGTTTCATCACTGCCACTGGATTCGTGTTTGACCGCGCCAGCGAGACGCGCTGGAACGGCGCGGTCGGCGCCGGCCTCGATTTCGGCGTAACGTCGAATATCGTGATCGGTGTGGACTACGTGCACGGCTTCATGGGATCACGCGTCAACAACTTCACCTCGACGGTGGTGCCCGGTGCGTTCTCCCGCGGTGACCGTATCCAGCAGGATGTCGACATGGTCACCGCCCGCATCAGCTACAAGTTTGGTGGCGCGGTCGTCGCGAAGTATTGATTTCTCCCCGACCTGATCAACTCCAGCCAGGCATCCACGCGGGCTGAACCAGCTCTGGAGCGCCGGCGGCATCCAGTACGCCCCGCCGATCAGGTGACGGCCGATAAGGCCGCGACGCTGCTACACATACAGCTGTCGTCGCCCCGCTTGACCGGGCGGATCAAGTACGTCGCGGCTTTTCGGTTCTATCACAGCCGTCTCGGAGTACTGGGTCGCCCGGTCAAGCCGGGCGACGACAGTTGTGGGGGTGCGAAACCGTCTCAACGTCATTGCGAGGAGCTCTTGCGACGAAGCAATCCATGTCCCAGCGCAAAGAAAGATAGATTGCTTCGCGGAGCCTGTCATCGGGCGGCGCTTCGCGCCGACCCGTTGGCTCGCAATGACGTGGATAGACCTCAATAACTCTTCATCCGCGCCAGCTGGTCGGCGTGGAAGTTGCTGTCGCCGAACAGTTCCTGGCAGACCCGCGCGCGCTTCATGAAGAAGCCGATGTCGAACTGATCGGTCATGCCCATGCCACCATGCATCTGCACGCCTTCCTGCACCGCCAGCGTCGCGGTGGTGCCGGCGCGGGCTTTTGCAACGGCCACCGCGGCGCCGGCCTTGTCGAAACTCGAATCCAGCGTCTGCAGCGCTTTCAGCACCGCGGCGCGGGTGATCTCGATGTCGACATAGAGCTGGGCGGCGCGGTGCTGCAGCGCCTGGAATTCGCCGATCAGCTTTCCGAATTGCTTGCGTTCCTTCAGATAGGTCACGGTGCGGCCGAACACTTCCTCGCTGAGCCCCACCATCTCGGAGGCAACAGCGGCGCGGCCGATATTGAGTACGCCTTCCAGCAAGACACCTCCCTGATCGACCTCGCCGAGCACGCCATCGGCGTTGACTTCGGCATTGTCGAACACAACGCGCGCCGCATTGTGCGCATCCACCATCGCGGTGCGCTCGATCGCAACGCCTTTTGTCTTGGGATCGACCAGGAACAGCGTCAGTCCGTCGCGCTCGCCGGCCGAACCCGCGCTGCGCGCCGCCACGATCAACAGATCCGCGGTGTGGCCGTCGACCACGAAGGCCTTGTCACCCGAGAGCTTGAAGCCGTTGCCGGAGCGCACCGCCTGCAGCTTTGTCATCAGCGGCCGATGTTTTGCGCCTTCATCGACCGCCAGCGCGGCCAGCAGCGAACCATCCGATAGTTTCGGCAGATAGTGCGACTTCTGCGCGTCGCTGCCGCCGCGCGACAGCGCCGATGCCGCCAGCACGGATGTCGCCAGATAGGGCGACGGCATCAGGGTGCGGCCGATTTCCTCCATCACGATGCCGGCCTCAACGTAGCCAAGCCCGCTGCCGCCGAACGCTTCCGGCACCAGCAGGCCGGCAAATCCCATCTCGGCAAAGCCCTTCCACAGCTCGCGGGAAAAGCCCGTGGCGTCCTTGGCATCACGGAGCTGCCGCAGATGCGACACCGGCGCCTTGTCGCTGATAAAACCCCGCGCGCTGTCGCGCAGCATCGATTGTTCTTCGTTGAGGACGAGTGCCATGAGGGGATTCCGGTGTTGGTGTTCGACTAATTTGCCTTGTTTGATCCCTCATGGTGAGGAGGCGCCCTTGCGCCGTCTCGAACCATGAGAGCCCGTGGCCCATCCTTCGAGACGCGGCCAAGAGGCCGCTCCTCAGGATGAGGCGCGGCGCTACGCCCCCGGCAGATCCAGAATGCGCTTGGCGACAATGCCGAGCATCACTTCCGACGTGCCGCCCTCGATCGAGTTGGCCTTGGTGCGCAGCCATGCGCGCGGCCGGGCGCCGCTCCTGGAGCGCTCGCTTTCCCATTCCAGCGCGTCGACGCCGCCGGCCGACATCAGGATCTCGTGGCGGCGCTTGTTCAGCTCGGTGCCGTAATATTTCATCGCCGAGGAAAACGCCGGATGCGCCTGCCCCGCCTTGGCAAGATCGACCGCGCGCTCGGCGGCGGCGGACAGCGCGGCCTCGTCGATTTCGAAGGTGGCGATCTGGCCGCGCAGCATCGGATCTTCGAGGCGGCCCTGCGCGTCGCTGCCGACCGAATCGGCGGCGACCTGGCCGAGCGGCCGGCCGACGCCGCGCTCGCCCATGCCCGAGATCATCGCGCGCTCGTGCTGCAGCAGATATTTGGCGACGTCCCAGCCGCGGTTGACGGTGCCGACGACACGGGATTTCGGCACACGCACATTGTCGAAGAAGGTTTCGCAGAACGGCGAATAGCCGGAGATCAGCAGAATCGGTTTGGTCGAGACGCCCTTCGAGGCCATGTCGAACAGAATAAAACTGATGCCGTCATGCTTCTTGGCGGAGGCATCCGTGCGCACCAGGCAGAAGATCCAGTCGGCGTAGTTGGCGTAGGAGGTCCAGATCTTCTGGCCGGTGATGACGTAATCGTCGCCGTCGCTCTCGGCGCGGGTCTGCAGCGAGGCGAGATCCGATCCGGCATTGGGTTCGGAATAGCCCTGGCACCAGCGGATCAGGCCGGCGGCGATGTCAGGCAGATGCTCCTGCTTCTGCGCCTCGGTGCCGTATTTCAACAGCGCCGGCCCGAGCATCCAGATCCCGAAGCTCGACAGCGGCGAACGGGCGCCCATCGCCGCCATTTCCGCGCGCAGCACCTTGTGCTCGGCGGCATCGAGCCCTCCGCCGCCATATTCCCGCGGCCAATCCGGCACGGTCCAGCCCTTGTCGCGCATCCGCTCGAACCAGACACGCTGCGGCTCGGATGAAAATTTGGTGTTGCGGCCGCCCCAGAAGGTGTCGCCGTCCGAGGTCATCGGCTTGCGCATTTCCGGCGGGCAATTGGCTTGCAGCCAGGCGCGGGTCTCACTGCGGAATTTTTCCAGATCGGACATTTCAGGCGTTTCCATTTGGCGGGTTGAATCGACCTTAGCCTTCGCGTCGCGGAATTCAATATATCTCTGGCGCCCCCGTTCGCGATGCGGAATATGATAGGGCTGCGCGCTCCGGCGTCGCGGGCGCCCGCAACGATTGAAAAACAAGAGGAAACCGAGATGCGGCTGAAATTGCTTTCGCCTGGCGAAATGAACGCGGACCAGAAACAAACCTATGACGAGTCGATCGCCGGCAAGCGCGGCGCCCCGCCGGCGCCGATGATGGCCTGGCTCAACAGTCCCGAAATGGCCCGGCACGCCACAAGGCTCGGTGAGGTGATGCGCTACAACACGATCTTTCCGGCCAAACTGTCCGAGATCGCGATCCTGGTCACCGCCCGGCACTTTACGTCGCACTACGAATGGTTCGCGCACAAGCGTCTGGCGCTGAAGGGCGGCATGGACCTGAAACTCATCGAAGACATCCGCGACCGCCGCACGCCCACATTCGACGATCCCAAGGGGAAGATGATCTACGACGTCTCGAAATCGCTGCATCAAGGCCACGGTGTTTCCAAGGCGCTGTATGCGGAAGCCGTCGAACTGCTCGGCGAGCGCGGCATCGTCGAAATCATCGGGCTGTGCGGCTATTACACGATGGTGGCGATGACCCTGAACACGTTCGAGTTCGGACTACCGGACGGCGAGGTGTCGGAGCTTGCGTAGCGGATACGCGTTGCATAGATCGTGACGAGGCGATCGCTGCGAACGGAGAGAACATGCCCGACAATCCCCCTATCATCGCCGGCACAAGGATCGGGCATGTCCACCTCAAGGTCGCCGATCTCGATCGCGCGCTGGCGTTTTACTGCGGCATGCTCGGCTTTCACGTGACGCAGCGGCTGAGTTCGGGCGCGGCGTTCATCGCAGCCGGCGGCTATCACCACCACATCGGCCTCAATACCTGGGAGAGCAAGGGCGGCCATCCGCCGCCGCCCGGCACCACCGGGCTGTTTCACACCGCAATCCTGTATCCGACCCGGCCCGCGCTGGCCGATGCCCTGCATCGCCTGATCGACGCAGGCATTCAACTCGACGGCGCCAGCGATCACGGCGTCAGCGAGGCGCTGTATCTGCGCGACCCCGATGAGAACGGCGTCGAATTGTATCGGGACCGGCCCGAGACGGAGTGGCCGCGCAACCCGGATGGAACGCTGGCGATGTTTACCAAGCGGCTCGATCTGGAGGAGTTGTTGCGGGCGAGGGAGGTGTAACACCAATCGTCATTGCGAGGAGCTCTCTTGTCCGCCGAAGCCCGCCTTCGGGCGAAGGCGGGTGCGACGAAGCAATCCATCTTACCAACCGGCTCTGCTGCGAAATGGATTGCTTCGCTTCGCTCGCAATGACGGTCTTAGGCAGATGAGCTCGTCGCGTGCCTTCCCCGAATCATGATCAGCACCGCCGCGACCAGTTCAAGCCCGATGCAGCCGTAGAACGGCAGCGCGTAACTCCCCGAGGCATCGCGCAACAGGCCGATGACGCCAGGTCCGAATGCGTAAGTCACCTGGTTGATCGCCGTGATCAGGCTGATCAGGACGCCGAACGAGCGCGGGTCGAACTCGCGCTGCACGATCAGCGCCGGCAGCGTGATCAGATTGCCGACCGAGAAGCCGAACAGCGCACAGGCCGCGATCAGCGCGATGTCGTTGTGCACATTGATGATGACGACGAGTGCGGCGGCCTGGCTGACGAACGAGATCGCCGAGGCCAGCCGCTGGTTGAGCCGGTCGATCACGAACGAGAACAGCACCCGGCCGACCACCGCCATCGCTGTCATCAGCGCGACCGCGAACGCCGCGCGTTCCCGTCCCACCACCGAATCCAGGAACGCGATCAAATGGACGATGAAGCCGACCTGCGCGAACAGCACCAGCGCGAAGGAGGCCGAGACCGAGAGGAAGCCGATGTCGCGGAACGCCTGCGCCCGCACCCGCGTCGCCGACGGCGGGTCCGCCGACAGTGCCGCGACCGCGGCGCTCGGATGCAGCGGCGGCCGTCCGACAAATATCAGGATGACCGGGACCATCACCACGACCAGGGCGATTGCGGCGGCGACCATGGCGCCGGGGAAGCCGAAATATCCGATCGCGCCGGCCAGCAGCGGCACGCCGATGATGCCGCCAAAACTGGCGCCGTTCAGCGCCAGGCTGATCGCCATGCCACGTTTTTTGTCGAACCAGAGCCCGAGTGTATTGGTGATCATGCCGAGACTGGTGCCGGCCCAGCCGAACGCCAGCAGCGCATTGGCGGCATAGAGCTGCCATGGCTCTGTCACCTGGCCGATCAGGACGGCGGCCGCCGCCATCGTAAACACACCGGCCAGCAGGCAGTTGCGCGGACCGATGGCCTTGATCGCCTCGCTGACGAAGACGACCAGCAGTGCGCCTGTGAGATAGAAGAACGTAGTGCCGCTCGAGACCAGCGAGGTGGGCCAGCCGTGCAGCCGGTGCAACTCGGCGACATAGACGCTCTGGCCATAAAAGCCGAGCCCCCAGCCGAATGTCGCCACCAGGAAACAGACCACGACGATGCGCCAGCCCTCGTAGCGGGCCGAGGTTTCGTCGAGGGAGGTGGAAGGGTTCAAGGCTCTTCTCTTGGTTTCGTCATGGCCGGGTCAAGCCCACGGCTGTCCGGTTCAGTTTTGCTGGACAAGGCGCATGGCATTGATTCTTCTGTGTTCCAAGCGTTTGGCGACGTTTTGGGACACGGAGAAGGATCAAGCCATGCTGCACCAAAATAGCGTATT
>JBBQUA010000103.1:0-17325 GCA_038212905.1 Hyphomicrobiales bacterium | reverse complement strand
CTCGGCAGCACATCCGCGAGATGATGCTTCTTTTCAGGTGAGGATTTTTCAATGCGCTTGTTGTTTGGTGCCGCGCTTTGCGCGGCCGCCCTCGCCTCCTTTTCGGGAGGCGGACCGCTGCTGGCCCATGACGGCCACGATCATGGCGCGCCGCCACCGCCGGTGACGTCGAACCTCGCGCCTCGCGCGGAAGCCGCCTCGGAACATTATGAGCTGGTCGCGATCGCGCGTGGCGGCGACCTCGTCATCTATCTCGACCGCTTTGCGACCAACGAAGCGGTGGATGGCGCCAGCATTACCGTCGAGACCCCGGCGGGTCCGGAACCCGCGCGCGCGATGGCGAACGAGCCCTACCGGCTCGGCGCTCCCTGGTCCAACAAACCGGGCTCCCATGACCTGATCTTCACGGTCAGCAAGGACGGTATCGACGATGTGCTGTCCGCGACGCTGATCGTTCCGCCGGAAGATCCCGGCGCAACAGCCGCAACGACTTCCCTGTCGGGCATTGCGGGCGGCATTCAGGATCTCTCGTCTCGTTACCTCCCGACCGCGCTGGTGCCGGGACTCGGAGGCTTTGCGGCGGGCATTGGCCTCATGGCGTTGGTGCGACGACGAAACCGGCCCGCGATGGTCCTGATCCTTGCCGGGATACTCGCCATCTTCAGCGGCGCCGCGCGTGCCCATGACGGCGACGACCATGGCGGGCCGGCCAATTCGAATCCGACGGTGCGCGACCTGGCGCAGCGGTTGCCCGACGGCGGCGTATTCGTGCCCAAGAGCATCCAGCGGATCCTCGCCATCCGCACGGTGCAGATCGAATCCGCCGCGCATCGCGCCGCGCTCGAATTGCCGGGCCGCATCATCCCCGATCCGAATGCCAGCGGATTCGTTCAATCGTCGGTCGGAGGCCGTCTTTCTCCGCCACCGAACGGCTTTCCGCGGCTGGGGACACCGGTCAAAAAGGGCGACGTTCTCGCCTATATGACGCCGCCGCTGCAGGCGATCGACGCCTCCGACATGCGCCAGCGCCAGGGCGAACTCGACCAGCAGATCACCATCGTGGAGCGCCGGCTGGCGCGCTACGAAACGCTGGTGCCGAGCGGCGCCATTGCCCGTACCCAGCTGGAGGACACCAGGACAGAGCTGCAGGGCCTGAAGGACAGGCGCGGCTCGCTCGACAAATCGCGCCGCGAAGCGGAAGAACTCATCGCGCCGGTGGACGGCATCATCGCCGAAGGCACCGTTGTCGCCGGCCAGATGGCCCAATCCAACGCCGTCATCTTCCATATCGTCGACCCCACCCGCCTGTGGGTCGAGGCGCTCAGTTACGACTCGCTTCCCGGAGTTCAGGGCGCTGTGGCCCGGCTGAGCAACGACCGCACCTATCCGCTCGCCTTCCGCGGCGCCGGGTTCGCCGGCCGCAACCAGTCGATCCCGGTGCAATTCGCGGTGCAGGGCGACCTCGCGGGCCTCCGCGCCGGACAGTTCGTCACCGTGCTCGCCACCACGGATGAGGAGAAGACCGGCTTCGCCGTTCCCCGGGCTGCGGTGGTGCGCAACGCCAATGGCCAGGACGTGGTCTACGAGCATGTCGCAGCGGAACGCTTCGAGCCGCGCCCGGTGCGGGTCGAACCGCTTGACGGCGATCGCGTCTTCATTGCAACCGGGCTCGCCGCGGGAAGGCGCCTTGTGGTTCAGGGCGCCGAGCTGCTCGGCCAGATCCGCTGAGGGGGACGCCAGATGTTTCGCTTTCTCGTCACCCAGTCGCTGCGCAACCGCCTGATGGTGCTGGCGGCCTCAGCCGTTCTGGTGCTGCTCGGAATCTTCAGCGCCAGCCGGCTCCCGGTCGACGTATTTCCCGACCTCAACAAGCCGACCGTCACCATCATGACCGAATCCGAGGGGCTGGCGCCTCCGGAAGTCGAGCAGCTCGTCAGCTTTCCCATCGAAACCCAGATGAACGGCGTTCCCGGGGTGACACGGGTGCGATCCGTTTCCGGCGTGGGGCTCTCGATCGTCTATGTCGAGTTCGACTGGGGCACCGACATCTATCGCAACCGCCAGCAGATCGCCGAACGGCTCTCCCTGATCAGGGCCCAGTTGCCGCCGAACGTGGTTCCCCAGATGGGGCCGATCAACTCGATCATGGGGCAGGTCTTGATGGTCGCGATGACCAGCGACAAGGCATCCGCGATGGAAGTGCGCGAGGCCGCCGACTTCACCGTTCGTCCGCGGCTGCTGACGATCCCGGGGGTCGCTCAGGTCATCCCGATCGGCGGCGAAGTCCGCCAGTATCGGGTGGCGCCGAATCCGCCGGCGCTGCGCAGCCTTGGCGTCACCTATGAGCAGGTCGAACAGGCGCTGACCCAGTTCGGCGTCAACACCGGCGGCGGTTTCACCGACCAGCACTCGCGCGAATATCTGATCCGGAACATCGGGCGGACCACCAATCTGGACGACCTGCGCAGCGTGGTGGTGGCGCAGGTCAATGGCGGGCCGGTGTTTCTGCGCCAGCTCGCGTCAGTCGAATTCGCGCCCAAGGTGAAGCGCGGCGAAGCCGGCTACATGGGCAAGCCCGCCGTCATCGTCTCGGTCGAGAAGCAGCCCAACGTCGATACCATCAAGTTGACACGCGAGATCGAGCGGGCCCTGAAGGAGATCACGGCGTCGCTTCCGCAGGGCATCAAGGCCGACCAGGTTGTGTTCCGCCAGGCCGACTTCATCGAGACCTCGATTCGCAACGTCGAACGGGTCCTGATGGAAGCCGGCGTTGTCGTCGCCATCGTGCTGTTCGCGTTTTTGCTGAACTGGCGAACCACGGTGATTTCGCTGACCGCGATCCCGGTCTCGATCCTGGCCACGGCCACGATTTTCTACTTCGCGGGGCTGTCCATCAACACCATGACGCTGGGCGGTCTCGCCATCGCGCTCGGCGAACTGGTCGACGACGCCGTGGTCGACGTGGAGAACATCTTCAGGCGCCTGCGCGAAAATCGCGCGCTGGAACATCCCCGACCGGTATTCGATGTCATCGTGTCGGCGTCGCAGGAGGTCCGGTCCGGCATCGTCTATGCGACAGCGATCATCGTGCTGGTGTTCGTGCCGCTGTTCGCGCTGTCGGGAATCGAGGGCCGGCTGTTCGCTCCGCTGGGCGAGGCCTACATCATTTCGATCCTCGCCAGCCTCGCGGTCTCGATCACGCTGACACCTGTGATGGCCTATTACATGCTGCCGCGGCTGAAACGCCTCGATCATGGCGACAGCGCCCTGGTGCGGCTGCTCAAGCGCGGCAACGCCGCGCTGCTCGAACGCGCCTTTCGCCATCAGCGCGCACTGATGGCCGGCGCGGTGCTTGCCGTGACCTTCGCGGCGATTGCCGCGTCGCTGCTGCCGCGCGCGTTCCTGCCGCCCTTCAACGAAGGCACCTTCACCATCAACATGCTTTTCAATCCGGGCATCTCGCTCGCGGAATCCAATCGCGTCGGCCTGATCGCCGAGCGCATCCTGCTGGAGGTGCCAGAGATCAAGACCGTAGGGCGCCGGACCGGACGCGCGGAACTGGATGAGCATGCCGAAGGCGTGCATTCCTCCGATCTCGAAGTGAACTTGAATCCTTCCTCGCGAACCAAGGTCGATGTGATCGCGGAGATTCGCTCCAGGCTCGCGGTTCTTCCGGCCTCGATCAATGTGGGTCAGCCGATCTCGCATCGGCTCGACCATTTGCTGTCCGGGGTCCGTGCCGAGATTGCGTTGAAGATCTTTGGCGATGATCTGGACTCGCTGCGGGCATCGGCGGAAATCTTCCGAACCCGGATGGCTGGCATCCCCGGCCTCACCGATCTTCAGGTCGAAAAGCAGGTGCTGATCCCCCAGCTGGAAATCCGGATCGATTACGGCCGCGCCGCGCTCTATGGCGTGCAGCCCGCCATCGTCATCGAGCAGCTCAGCCGGCTCTCCAACGGGCGGGTGGTGTCGCGCGTCGTCGACGGCTACCGCCGGTTCGATGTCACGATGCGATTGCCCGACCGTCTCAGGACCACTCAAAGGCTGGGCGACCTGCTGATTGAAACCCCGGCCGGCTGGATTCCGGCGAGGCAGCTGGCCGACATCAAGGAGACCGAGGGTCCGAATCAGATCCTGCGGGAGAACGGGCGCCGTCGCGTGGTGGTGCTGGCCAATACCACCGGCACCGCCGACATGGCGAAAATCGTCGAATCGATCCGGGAGGTGGCCGCGTCGACAAAACTGCCCGAGGGATTCTATACGCGCCTCGAAGGCACTTTCCAGGCCCAGGAGGAAGCGAGCCGGACCATCGGGATTCTCTCGCTGCTGTCGCTGTCGCTGGTTTTCGCCATTCTCTACAATCGCTATCGCTCGGTGCTGTTTGCCATGATCGTGATGGGCAATGTGCCGCTCGCCTTGATCGGGTCGGTTTTCGCGCTCTGGCTGACGGGTCAACCGCTCTCGGTCGCTTCCATGATCGGCTTCATCACCTTGACCGGGATCGCGGCGCGCAACGGCATCCTGAAGATCAGCCACTATATCAACCTGGCGCTGCGGGAAGGCATGCCGTTCGGGCGCGATCTGGTGGTGCGCGGCAGCCTCGAGCGATTGACCCCGGTGCTGATGACGGCGCTGGCGGCAGGCGTAGCACTCGTTCCGCTGCTGATCGACGCGGCCACGCCGGGCAAGGAAATCCTGCATCCGGTCGCCGTCACGATATTCGGTGGCCTGATCAGCGCGACGCTGCTCGATACGTTTCTTACACCCGTCCTGTTCCTGCGCTACGGCGAAAAGCATCTCGAACGTCTGCGGCGGGAAGCCGCCGCGGTCGGTGATTCCGTACGCGGGCCATCGTCAGCCGAATCCTTCTAACAACTGCAGCAATGGAGAACGAAGATGTACACCAAATATATGCTGATCGGAGCCCTGCTCGTCTCGGCCGGTTCAGCCTGGGCTCATGATTCCAGGGGGCCGCATGGCGGGCGCATCACCGATGCGGGATCATACCATGTCGAAATGGTTGTAAAGTCCGACGTCGTCGATGTGTTCATCAGCGATGCAAGCGACAAACCCGTTGCGGCATCCGGCTTCAAGGCAACCGCGATCCTCGTTGCCGACGGCAAGTCCCAGCGGGTCGTGCTGGCGCCGGTCGACGGCGTCAGGCTTTCCGGCAGTGCGACCGTCGCGTTGCCAAACCAGCCCAAGGGGGTTTTGCAACTGACGGGTCCCGACGGCAAGACGGCTCAAGGGAAATTCAACTGAGGATGATATCGGCCGACGCTCATGTCGGCACGATGCGAGCTGGCATCAACGCGAAGGAATTGAGGGATGATGAATTGGACCAAGAGCGGGATCGCACTGGCCGCCGTAACACTGCTTTCGGTAAACGCCTGGGCAGGCGAAGGGCCGTCCGGGCACAGCCACAGCCACGGCGAAACGTTCTCCGCCGGCGAGCCCGGCAATCCGAAGAAGCCGGCCAGGATCGTTCAGGTGACGATGGGCGAGTCGGACGGCAAGATGCTGTTCGTCCCGGCACGACTTGAGGTCAAGAAGGGCGAGCAGGTCAAATTCGTGTTGCGCAACAACGGTGAGCTCGATCACGAATTCGTGCTGGCCAGCACCGCGGACAATCTCAGACATGCCGACGAGATGAAGAAGAATCCGAACATGGCACACGAGGAACCGAACGGCAGACAGCTCGCGGCGAAGAAGACGGGCGATATGGTCTGGAAATTCAGCAGGGCCGGCGAGTTCGAATATGCCTGCCTGATCCCCGGTCACCGCGAGGCGGGAATGACCGGGACGATCGTCGTCAAATGATGTGGTGCGGCAACCGGCGGGGTGGCCGCGCTTCGGCGAAAGACCGGAGCGAGATGTGATGCCGAAAGCGAATTTGATCTAGCTCAACGAAGAACAGCGGAATCGGAGGCTGACTATGCCATCGTCCTCAATCAAGTCCGGTCAAATGATTTCCCGTCGAGGCATCCTGTGGCGAGCGACGGCGGCTGGCGCCGCGCTGCTCACGGCATCACGGCCAGCCATGGCGGCCGCCGGACGCTTTGCAAACCCGCTCAGGGTGCCGCCGCTGCTTGACGGTGTGCCCGGCGCTGACGGCAAGGTCTACGATCTGACTGTGGCTTCCGGAAAGTCCGAATTCCTTTCCGGGGTCACAACGCCCACGCTCGGGATCAACGGCGCGTATCTCGGTCCGACGATTCGCTGCCGCGAAAACGATCGCGTCACGCTGCGGGTGAAAAACAGCCTGACCAGGCCGACCACCCTGCACTGGCATGGCTTGCGGCTGCCGGCGGCCAGCGATGGAGGCCCGCACCAGGTGGTCGAGCCCGGGGCGGTCTGGGAGGCCTCGTTCGCGATCAAGCAAGGCGCGTCGCTGTGCTGGTATCATTCGCACCTGATGGAGCAAACCGGCGAGCAGGTATTGCGCGGACTGGCCGGCCTGTTCCTGATCGAGGACGAGCAGAGCAAGTCGCAGCGCCTGCCTTCGGACTATGGCGTCGACGATATTCCGCTCGTTATCCAGGACCGCCGCTTCAACGCCGACGGCAGCTTCGACTATGACCTCTCGATGCATGACGTCATGATGGGCTACAAGGGCAATGTCATCCTGGTGAACGGGACGGCCAACCCCCACGTCGTTCTGCGCCGGCAACGCACGCGCCTGCGGATCCTGAACGGCTCGAATTCCCGTATCTACACGCTTGGCCTTGATGATGGCGCGGACCTCGTTGTGATCGGGTCCGATGGAGGCTTGCTGGAACGGCCGGTGCGCTTGCGTCGCGTCCGGCTCGCTCCGGGCGAGCGGATCGAGCTGCTGGTGGACATGCAAAGCGCTCAATCGGTGCGATTGATGAGTTATCCCGACCGTGTGGCGGCCGGCGGCACGGGTCCGGGCATGATGATGGGCGGCATGGCTGGCAATACCGAGAGGTTTCCGATCATCGAGCTGCGCGCGGACCGGCTGGAGAGCGCGGATCTGTCGCTTCCCGAGCGTCTCATTCAGGTTCCGAACTGGAACGCGGCGCAGGCGGCACGCACCCGCAGTTTCGAGCTGGAGATGCCGATGATGGGCATGGGGGGAATGATGGGCGCCCGCAGGATGGGAGGTGCGATGGGAATCAACGGCCGCGCCATGGACATGGCCCGCGTCGACGAGCGGGTTGCGCTGGGCAGCGTTGAAATCTGGCAGATCAGGAATACAACGCCGCTCGCCCATCCGTTTCATATTCACGGCGTCCAGTTTCGGACGCTTGATCGCGACGGCCGACCGCCGTTGCCGCATGAAGGGGGTCTCAAGGACACCGTGCTGGTCGATCCCGACTCGACGGTCCGGGTCATCACGGAATTTTCCGACTTTGCCGATCCGCGGCATCCCTACATGTATCACTGCCATATCCTCGAGCACGAAGATGCCGGGATGATGGGCCAGTTCGTGGTGGTTTGAGGGGCCGAATGAGCGTCGTCAGGATTTCCTATTTCTCGGATGTACTGTGCATCTGGGCCTATATCACCCAGGCGCGCATTGATACGATCAGGGAAAAATTTGGCGAGGCGGTCCGGCTGGACCAGCGGTTCTGTTCGGTCTTTGGCAACACGCCGTTCAAAATTCCCACGACATGGCGGGACAAGGGTGAGTATGCGGGGTTCAATGCGCATTTGCGCGATGTGGCGCTGCGGTTCCCGCACGTCGAAGTTCATCCGGACATTTGGCTAACCACGCGACCGCCGAGTTCGACCAGCGCGCATCTGTTCATGTCGGCTGTCCTGCAATGGCAGCATGAGCGAGGAAGCGAAGGTCAGGGTGAATCGCCGATCTTCGATGAGGTGCTGTGGGCATTCCGGTGTGCATTTTTTCGGGATTGCCGCGACATCGCGCGCTGGGATGTTCAATGCGGTGTGGCCGAGGGGCTGGGCGTCGATATCTCCGCGATCGAACGACGCATTCACGACGGAACGGCCTATGCGAGGCTGGCATCCGACTACCAGGACGCCGACAAGATGCGCATCGAGGGCAGCCCCAGTTTCGTCCTGAACGATGGACGACAAAAGCTCTACGGCAATGTCGGCTTCCGGATCATCGAAGCCAACATCCAGGAATTATTGCGGGCGCCGGACAGCGATCAGGCCAGCTGGTGCTGAACGTGGACGGGCGGCGTTCTACGCTACCTGCTCCAGCCTCGGCTGGCGCGGCCGGGCGCGGCGTTCCCTGATGTACTCGACCACCATGAAATGCTCCGACACCGTGACGTGTTCGACCAGCGCCGCGTCGGCGGCCACCGGCGTCACTTCCGCAGTCGCAACCGGAAGCGGCGCTTCCTGGTCAATCGCTTCAGGAACAAGCGGCGGCGATTCGACCGGCTCTGGAAAGATGCCGAATTCGCCCGCTACCTCCGGGAGCGGCTTCTGCTTGTCGGCCCAGTGCAAGGCAGTGTAGTCGAAGCCTTGCACGATGGTGGGTTTGACGATTTCGAAATAGGGCGAGATGTCGAAGTCGCGCGGCATGTACAGCGATGAATCGCGGATGTGCAGGATTTCGCGCCGGGCCTGCCTGGAGCCGGCGCGCGTGATCTTGGGCAGGATCGGATAACGCACGGCGTCGAACGCCTGTGCGATCAGCGCCGAGCAGATGATCTTGGTGGGATCGCCGGAGCCGAACGCGATCATGCGCCGCCGCCAGCGCTGCGGGACCGGCAGCGGAATCAGGAAGCGCATCAGATCGAGGATGTTCTTGGTGTCGTAACCGAAGCCGATCCGGTTGATGGCGTAGCGGCACACCGTGGTGCGGTCTTCGTAACTGAGGCCGACCGGGCGGCACAGCCTTGTGTGATAGGGAAAATATTTCGACAGCGGCGCCGAGGTCACGCCCTCGCCGATATTGGCCTCGATCAGGACGTGCGGTTCACCGTTGGGCTCGGACGCGCCGTGGATCGGACCGACATAGAGCGCGGCATGCGACCAGGTCGATTGCGTCAGGTATTTGATGATGCCGGAAACCCGGTTATTGCCCTCGACCAGCATGACGTCGCCCGGCTCCATGATGCCGCGCAGATGTTCCGGGTCGCTTGGTGTGAACGGCTCATAGCCCGGCACCTCCTTCTGGAGGTACCCCGCGATCCATTGGCCGACGGTATCGAGTACGACACCCATGATAATTCCCCCCGACGGCCTTTCTGACCATTCTTTGTGTGCCCCAATCATGGTCGCAAGCCGTTGCAATTTAGTTCATGGGTTGGAGCGACCAATCATGATTGATTCACCATGATGGTTGCCGCGCGCGCGCGGATGCGGCAAGTTCGCCGGATGTTCTCTCATTTCTAAAAGTTCCGGAAACCATGACATGACAATGACGCGCCGGGACTTCCTGTCGGCGACCGCGGGCCTCGCGGCCACGCCGGCCCTCGGCGGCCGCGCATGGGGCGCTCCGCTGCCGCGGGATGCCGACATTGTCGTGATCGGCGCCGGCGCTGCCGGCATCGCGGCGGCGCGTCGCGTCATGGCGGCGAACCGCAGGGTTATCGTGGTGGAGGCCACAAGCCAGATCGGCGGCCGCTGCCTTACCGATACCGCGACATTCGGCGTGCCGTTCGATCGCGGCGCGCGGTGGATGTACAATCCCGATACCAATCCGATGATCAAGCTGGCGCGCGCCGCGGGGCTTGACGTCGCGACCGCGCCGATCGGCCAGAAAATCCGCATCGGCCGCCGCAATGCGCGGGCCGGGGAAACCGAGGAGTATCTCGCCACCATGGTGCGCGCCAACCGCGCCATCGACGAAGCCTCCCGCGGCAAGGCCGACGTCGCTTGCGCGGCGGCGCTGCCGAAGGACCTTGGCGTTTGGGCGGGCGCCGCGGAGTTCGTGCTCGGCGCCGGTTTTGCGGGCAAGGATCTGCAGGAACTCTCCGCGATCGACAAGGCCCGCGCGCAGGACCGCAATGCCGCGCTGGTCTGCCGGCAGGGCATGGGCGCGCTGATCGCGAAGCTCGGCGGGCAGGTCCCGCTGGCGCTGTCGACGCCGGCGAGCCGCGTCAGCTGGAGCAACCGCGATGTCACGGTGGAGACGCCCTCCGGCAAGATCGTCGCACGCGCGGCCATCGTCACGGTATCGAGCAATGTGCTGACCGCCGGCGGCATCAAGTTCACGCCCGATATTCCGAAGCGTCAGCTCGATGCCGCGGCGAAACTGAGCCTCGGCAGCCTCGATCACATCGCGTTGCAGCTGGAGGGCAATCCGCTTGGGCTTGCGCGCGACGATATCGTCATCGAGCAGAGCAGTTCGAAGCGGACGGCGCTGCTGTTTGCCAACATCGCGGGATCGTCACTGTGCTCGATCGATGTAGCCGGCTCTTTCGGCCGCGACCTTTCGGCCCAGGGGCCGCCGGCCATGGAGGCCTTCGCGGTGGAATGGCTGACAAAGCTGTTCGGCAGCGACATTGCAGCCGCCGTGAAGAAATCAAGCGCGACGCGCTGGAACGCGGCACCCTTTACGCTGGGCGCGATGTCGTCGGCGGTACCAGGCGGGCAGGGATCGCGAAAAATCCTGACCGAGCCGTTCGGCTGCATATTCCCAGCGGGCGAGGCCACTCACGAAACCCTGTGGGGCACCGTCGACGGCGCCTGGGAAAGCGGCGAGCGCGCGGCGGAAGCGGCGCTGCGCCGGATCGGCGCGCTGAAGGATGAGCCGGCGGCGTCGGCGCCGAAGCAGCGGCGTCGCAGAGCGCCCGCGAAATCGCGGGGAGCGCCCACCAATTGAATCCGTCAAGGCCGAAGGCGCTGATCTCGTGGTCGAGCGGCAAGGACAGCGCGTTCGCGCGGCATGAAGTCAGGCGATCGAGTGAATTCGACGTGGTCGGCGCATTGACCACGGTGACCGAGACCTTTGCGCGGGTGTCGATCCACGGTGTGCGCCAGGAAATCCTTCTCGCGCAACTCGACGCCGCCGGCCTGCCGCCACGCATCGTGCCGATCCCATACCCATGCCCGAACGAGACTTACGAAGCGCGGATGGGCGAGGCCGTCGCGCGGGCGGTGCGGGACGGCATCACCCACATCATCTTCGGCGATCTCTATCTCGCCGATATCAGGGCCTATCGTGAACAGAAGCTCAAAGGCACCGGGATTGCGCCGGTGTTTCCGCTGTGGCAGCGCCCGACCCTGCCGCTGGCGCATGCGATGATCGACAGTGGGCTCGAGGCCTATCTCGCCACCGTCGATCTGAAAAAGCTGCCGGCGGAATTCGCGGGACGAAAATTCGATTTGTCCTTGCTGGCGGATTTGCCTGGGGGTGTCGACCCCTGCGGCGAGAACGGCGAGTTTCATACCTGCGTGGTGGCGGGACCGTTTTTCTCGCGGCGGCTTGCGGTGGTGACCGGCGAGCGCGTCGAGCGCGATGGCTATGCGTATTGCGATCTGGTGATGCAATAATCTCCGTCGTCCCGGCCAAGCGAGCGTAGCGAGCGCCGAGCCGGGACCCATACCGCGTTGTGCTCTCGTTTAAAACGAGATGGATGACGCACCCTTCGTCAAATACACGCCGGCGGCTATGGGTCCCTGCGTTCGCAGGGACGACGACAGAGGGTGGCTTCACCTCAACACCCCATCCAGCGCCGGCAGGCCGATGACCACTGCCGCCGCGATCAGGGCGTAGCAGATGGTGCGGAACAGGGTTTCGCTGGCGCGGCCGAACAGCTGGGCGCCGATCAGGACGCCGACGGCATAGACCGGGCCGACCAGCAGTGAAAACCGGATGGCGTCGGATGTGATCAACCCGGTCAGCGAATAGCTCACTGCCGAGAAGAAGTCGGAAGCCGCGAAGAACAGCAGGATGTTGGCGCGCGCGATCACCGAGGCGACCGGGCGGCCGAGCCAGTAGCCGACGATCGGCGGCCCGCCGGTTTGCGCCAGCCCGCTGCAGAAGCCCGACAATCCACCGATGCCGACCGAAATCGCGGCGTGGTCCCGGCCCCGATAGCGCCAGCCGGACAGCAGCAGCAGCAACAGGGCAAAGACAAAACCGGAGATGATCCAGCGCGTCGTCACCGGATCGAGCCGGCTCAGAAAGTAAGTTCCGATCGGCACGCCGATCAGGGCGCCGAACACCATGACGGAAGTGGCCTTGCGGTCGGCCTGCTTCCACGCATTCGGAATCAACGGCAATGCCGCGATGAAATCGATGATGAGCAGAACCGCCGCGACCAGTTGCGGCGCCGCCATGCTGCTGGCCAGCGGCATGAAGATCAGCGCGGAGCCGAACCCGGAAAACCCGCGCGCCGTGCCCGACACGAAGGCGATCGCGCAGATCGCGATCGCGGCGTTGACGCTGATATCGGTCGGAATGAGCCCGATAAGGCTCATCCGCGCAACGTGCCGCCGGTCTTCTTTGTCACCTCAGCGACGATCTTCGCGGCTACCGCCTCGATCTCCTGATCGGTCAGGGTCTTCTCGCGCGGCTGGATCGTCACCGCAATCGCGATCGACTTCTTGCCGTCATCGATGCCCTTGCCTTCGTAGACGTCGAACACGCTGACATCCGTGATCAGCTTCTTGTCGACGCCCTGCGCGGAACGAACGATGTCGCCCGACTTGACGCTGCGATCGACGATAAAGGCAAAGTCGCGTGACACCGGCTGGAACGCCGAGAGCTCGATCACCGCCTTGGCGCGGGTCGGTTTCACCTTGGCGGCCGGAATGCGGTCGAGAATCACCTCGAAAGCGATGACAGGTCCATCGGCGCCGAGTTGCTCCAGCACGCGCGGATGCAGCTCGCCGAAATAGCCCAGCACGTTTTGCGGACCGATCTGGATGGTGCCGGAACGTCCCGGATGCAACCAACTGGCGCCGCCGGGCACCACCTGCAGCGCCTGCATCGGCGCGCCGGCAGCGGCCAGCACCGCGAACGCATCGGCCTTGGCGTCGAGCGCATCCGTCATCGCCGAGCCGGACCAGTGCCGTCCCATGCCCTTTGAAGACGCAAAGCCGTGGCGAACGCCCGATGCCGCCACCAGTTGATCTTCCGGCCGGTCACCCTTGAAGAGCTGTCCGACTTCGAACAGCGCCACGTCCGCGAGGCCGCGGTTGGCATTGGCCTGCGCTGCCGCGACCAGGCCGGGCAACAGGCTTGGCCGCATGTCGGACAGGTCGGACGCGATTGGATTGGCCAGCGCGAGTTCGGGTTGCCCGCCGCCGAATAATTCGGCATGCGGTTTTGCGATGAACGACCAGGTCACCGCCTCGATCATGCCGCGCGCGGCTAGCGCACGCTTGGCGCGGCGGGTGCGCAGCTGGATCGGGCTGAGGATCGGCTTGCGCGGCGCGTCGCCGCGGTCGAACGGCGTCATCGGCACCTGGTCGACGCCGACGATGCGTACGATTTCTTCGACGATGTCGGCCTTGCCGTGGACGTCGGAGCGCCACGACGGCACCGCGATCTTCACCACCGCGCCGCTGCCGGCCACCATGAAGCCGAGATGGCCGAGAATGCGCCTGACTTCGCCGAGCGGCACCTCGATCGCGGCCAGCCGCTTGATCTCGCTGAGCGGAAAATCGATGATCTTGTCTTCGCCGTAGGTTTTGCCGACCACGACGTTTTCCGACGGCGTGCCGCCGCACAATTCAATCACCAGCCTGGTGGCGAGCTCCAGCCCCGGCACCATGAAGGCCGGATCGACGCCGCGCTCGAAGCGATAGCGCGCGTCGGAATTGATGCCGAGCTTGCGGCCGGTCTGGGCGATGTTGATCTCGTTCCACAGCGCCGATTCGATCAGCACGTCTGATGTGTTCTCGTCGCAGCCGGAGGCTTCGCCGCCCATGATGCCGGCCAGCGATTCGACGCCGTGCTCGTCGGCGATGACGCAGATGCCGCTGTCGAGCCCGTAGATGCGGCCGTCGAGCGCCAGCAACGTCTCGCCGTCGCGGGCGTGGCGCACTACCAGATTGCCCTTCACTTTCGCCGCATCGAACACATGCAAGGGACGGGCGCGGTCGTAGGTCATGAAGTTGGTGATGTCGACCAGCGCATTGATCGGGCGCAAGCCGATCGAGGTCAGGCGCTTTTGCAGCCATTCCGGCGACGGGCCGTTCTTGACGCCGCGCACCAGCCGCAAGGCAAAGCCCGGACACAGCGCGGCGTCCTCGACCGTCACCTTCACCGGGCAAGGGAATTCGCCCTTGATCGGCTTGATGCCGGGGTCGATCAATTTGCCCATGTCGGCGGCGGAGAGATCGCGGGCGATGCCATGCACGCCGGTGCAGTCCTGCCGGTTCGGCGTCAGGTTGATTTCCAGCACGGGATCGCCGATCCCGGCCCAAGCGGCGTAGCCCTTGCCAACAGGCGCGTCGGCCGGCAGCTCCATGATGCCGTCGTGATCCTCGGAAATCTGCAGCTCGGCGGCCGAGCACAGCATGCCGCGGCTTTCAACGCCGCGGATAGTGCCGACACCGAGCGTGATGTTCTTGCCGGGAATGAAGGTGCCGGGCGGAGAGAACACGCTGACGAGGCCGGCGCGCGCATTCGGCGCGCCGCATACCACCTGCACAGGTTCTGCCAAGCCTTGTTCGTTTTTTGCGCCGGTGTCGACCATGCACACCCTCAAGCGGTCGGCGTTCGGATGCTGCTCGGCGGAAATCACCCGCGCGATGGTGAACGGCGCCAGCGCCTTGGCCTTGTCCTCGATGCTTTCGACCTCGAGCCCGATCATGGTGAGCTTGTCGGCAAGCTTTTCCAGCGGCTCGTCGGTGTCGAGATGTTCCTTCAGCCAGGACAGGGAGAACTTCATGATGAATGCTTCTCTGGTCCCCTCCCCCGCTTGCGGGGGAGGGTTAGGGTGGGGGCTCTCTCGGCGATGGTGGCGGTAATTGTTTCGAGGACACCGACGCGATTGGTCATCACGTCAAGATTGCTGAAGCGGAGCACCTGAAAGCCTTGCGCCTCGATCACCGCCGAGCGAGCGGCATCTGCCTGCTCACCACGGTCGGAGAAATGCTGACCGCCGTCGAGTTCGATCACCAGTTTGGCCGCATGGCACATGAAGTCGGCGATGTAATTGTCTATCGGCACCTGGCGGCGGAAGCCGGCGCCGCTCAACCGATGATCCCGCAGTTCCGACCAGAGGATGCGCTCGGCATCGGTGGAATTTCTCCGCAGCGCGCGCGCATTCGTGCGCAGCCTGGGAGGCACTTTCCACGTCGGACTTTTCTCTTCAGCCATGACGACCTCCGATGCCGAGAGACCCCCACCCCAACCCTCCCCCGCAAGCGGGAGAGGGAGTCCAACCTGTCGCGCGGTTAGAGGGCTCGTACCCATTCGCAAGCCTGGCAGTGTAGCCGTCCGACGAAAAGTATTCATCCCGAATGCAGTCCGTCCCCTCTCCCGCTTGCGGGGGAGGGTTAGGGAGGGGGCTCTCGCAACAACGCCAGTCTCTGAGAGACTCACGTGCTCAACCCTCCCGCCAGCGTCGGGACGTCGAGCGGCTTGAAGCCGTAATGGCTGAGCCAGCGCGTGTCGCTGTCGAACAGCTGGCGCAGGTCAGACATGCCGTATTTCAGCATCGCGATGCGGTCGATGCCCATGCCCCAGGCAAAGCCCTGATAGACGTCGGGGTCGATGCCGCAGGCGCGCAGCACGTTCGGGTGCACCATGCCGCAGCCCAGAATCTCAAGCCAGTCCTCGCCCTCGCCGAAGCGGATCTCGCCCTTGTCGCGGCGGCACTGGATGTCGACCTCGAGCGACGGCTCGGTGAAGGGAAAGAACGACGGTCGGAATCGCATGTTGATATTGTCGACCTCGAAGAACGCCTTGCAGAACTCGTGCAGGATCCATTTGAGGTGGCCGAGATGCGAACCCTTGTCGATCACGAGGCCCTCGACCTGGTGAAACTGCGGCGTGTGGGTGGCGTCGGAATCGATGCGGTAGGTGCGGCCCGGACAGACGATGCGGATCGGCGGCTGCTGGGTCAGCATGGTGCGCACCTGCACCGGCGAGGTGTGGGTGCGCAGCAGCATGCGCGAACCATCTTCCTTCGGATTGAAGAAGAAGGTGTCGTGCATCTCGCGGGCCGGATGGCCCTCGGGAAAATTCAGCTTTGTAAAATTGTAGTCGTCGGTCTCGATATCAGGCCCTTCGGCGATGGCGAATCCCATGTCGGCGAAGATCGTGGTGAGTTCATCCATCACCTGGCTGAGCGGATGGATGCGACCCTGCTCGGCGGTGGTTTCGCGCAGCGGCAGCGTGACGTCGATGGTCTCCGAGGCCAGCCTTGCGTCGAGCGCGGCGGATTTCAGGATGTCGCGGCGCGCGGTCAGCGCCTGGGTCACGGTGTCCTTGGCGAGGTTGATCGCCGCACCCTGTGTCTTGCGTTCGTCCGGCGACATTTTGCCGAGCGTCGACAACAGCGCGGAGATCGAGCCCTTCTTGCCGAGCGCTGCGACGCGCACCGCTTCGATGGCGGCTTCATCGCCGGCGGCGGCGATCTCGGAGAGGATGGATTGTTCAAGTGTCTGAAGGTCGGTCATGGCGATCCCTGGTGCAGAGGCAGTTGTAAGGATTCGAAGCTGCCGCAACGGAGGTGCGCCCCCTCTCCCGTTGGGAGAGGGCCGGGGTGAGGGGTTACGCTCCAACGATAGGGCGTAACCCCTCACCCGGCGCTACGCGCCGACCTCTCCCGATGGGAGAGGTGGAAGAAAGCGCTCTTGCGAGGCTTACGCCGCCAGCGCGGCCTTGGCCTTTTCGGCGATCGCCTGGAACGCCGCCGGCTCGTGGATCGCGAGATCCGACAGCACCTTGCGGTCGACCGTGATGCCGGACTTGGCAAGGCCGTTGATAAACACGCTGTAGGTCATGCCGAGCGGACGCACCGCGGCATTGAGGCGCTGGATCCAGAGCGCGCGGAAGGTGCGCTTCTTGCGCTTGCGGTCGCGGAAAGCGTATTGCGCGGCCTTCTCGACCGCGGCCTTGGCGGTGCGGATGGTGTTCTTGCGACGGCCGCGGAAACCCTTGGCGAGCTTGTAGACTTTCTTGTGCTTGGCGTGAGAGGTCACACCGCGTTTAACGCGAGACATGACGGGTCTCCTTCATATGGCAATGGGTGACGGATTGCCGCGCGGACGCGGCTCGGCTGTGATGGACGGCGGGAACGCGATCAGGCGTTCGGCAAGAAATACTTCTTGATGTTGTCGCCGTCGGTCTTGAACAGCACGCGGGTGCCGCGGAGCTGACGAATCTGCTTCTTCGTCCGCTTGATCATGCCGTGGCGCTTGCCGCGCTGGGCGGCCATCACTTTGCCGGTGGCAGTCACCTTGAAGCGCTTTTTA